>JAYUHK010000171.1:0-14263 GCA_043767025.1 Saprospiraceae bacterium
GTTACTTTTTTCATCAAGGAAAAAAGTGACAAAAACCAAGTCAATAGCTACAAAGCTAAGCTCAAATGAGTAAATTTAAAATGTTTCTGCGTAACATCAGTTATTCAGTTCCAATCAGCAGCGATTTAGGCGTTTGAAACGTTATAAAAAAGCACTATAAATGATATGAAAACTTTTAGTGCAATTTTTAACAAAAATATATCAATCGTCTTAAAAAATCAAGTTATGAAACACCTTATTTTTTTGTCTTTTGTCGTCTTATTGCTCGCCTCCTGCAAAAAACACGACTGCGTACCACCGCCTAACAACACAAGCAACTACATAGTCTTTGGTCATTTTTATGGCGAATGTGTTGGCGAAAGTTGTATCGAAACTTTCAAGTTGGACAGCGTCCAAGTATGGGAAGATACGCTCGATAAATACCTGAACGCACAGAACGGATCAGATTTCAAGGATTTGAGCTTCGTGCCACTCCCTGCGCAAAAATTTGAGCTGGTAAAAGACTTACCTAACTTTTTTCCCAATCAGCTTTTGTCAGACCCTGTCCGCGTATTTGGGCAGCCCGACGCAGCGGACGGTGGCGGTCTTTACGTCGAATACCACCGAAATGGTATCAACAAACTTTGGCTTTTCGACCAGTCCAAGAGCAATGTTCCAGTCCAGTACCATGCTTTTATGGACAAAATCAATCAAAAAATTGGGCTTTTGCAGTAGCTTTGAACGCTTGTTGGGTTCGTTTTTTTTCTCCAAAAAATAATACTTTATTTGTACCTTTGGAAAAAAATTTACGCACCATGCGACAGACCAGTCTTAATATTGCTGCATTTTTAGACCAAAAAGTATCACAAAGAAATATTTTTGTGATACTTTTTGTCTTTGCAGTTTTCGCTACTCAAGCCCAAACGCCCCGCAAACCCAACGCAGCCGAACTGTACCAAGCCATCAAAAAGCTGAACGTACTCGGCTCGGTGCTGTATGTGGCGGCACACCCCGACGACGAAAACACGCGACTGATTTCGTATTTCGCCAACGAAAAAAAATACACTACGACCTATCTTTCTCTCACGCGCGGCGACGGCGGGCAGAACCTCATCGGCTCCGAGATTCGAGAGCTGCTTGGCGTGATTCGGACACAAGAGTTGCTGGCGGCTCGTGGCGTGGACGGCGGCAATCAACTTTTTTCGCGTGCCAACGATTTTGGATTTTCCAAAAACGCTGCCGAAACTATGCGCATCTGGGAGAAAAAAGAAGTGCTGGCAGACGCAGTGTGGGCGATTCGCAAACTCCAACCCGACGTTGTTATCAATCGCTTTCCGACCGATACGACTTTCGATACGCACGGTCATCACACGGCTTCCGCGCTGATTTCGGCAGAGGCTTTCGACTTGGCAGCCGACAAAAAAGCCTATCCAGAGCAGCTAAAATTCGTTGCGCCTCACCAAGCCAAACGACTGATGTTCAATATTTCGTGGTGGTTTTATGGCAGCAAAGAAAAGTTTGAAGCCGCCGACAAATCCAATATGTTGGCGATAGACGCAGGCGTTTTTTATCCGTCCAAAGGAAAATCAAACACAGAAATAGCCGCCGAAAGCCGCAGCCAACACCGTTGTCAAGGCATGGGAAACACGGGAGTTCGCGGGTCGGAGATGGAATATGTAGATTTTTTGAAGGGCGAAAAACCCAAAAAAGATATTTTTGAAGGCATCAATACTTCGTGGTCGCGTTTGGGCGAAGTCGCTGTTCCGATTGGAAAATTATTGGCAGAAACCGAACAAAAATACAGCTTCGACAGTCCTGCCGCCAGCATGCCGAACCTTCTGAAAGCCTACGAAATGATACAAAAGTTGCCCGATAGCTACTGGAAAAATACCAAACTGAACGACTTGCAAGAAGTCATAAAAGGTTGTATGGGTTTGTATTTAGAAGCTGCTGCGACGGGCGATTTTTCGGCAACTTCTGGGCAATCCGTCGAGATTAATTTAGAAGCCATCAATCGTTCCAACCTCAAAACCCAACTTAACAGCGTCCGATTTTTTGGTGCCGAAAAAGACAGTTTGCTGCGCAAAGAGTTGGTAAATAATCAGCCGTTCAGGTTGAAAAATACCATCACAATTCCACAAAATACGCCTTCTACCAATCCGTATTGGCTCAACGAACACCCCACTATCGGAATGTACCAAGTCGCTGACCAACTGCTGCGTGGCTTGCCCGAAACCCCGAAACCTACCAAAATTTTGTTCGATTTGACGATTGAAAATACACCAATTCGCTTTCAGACAGAGGTAGTTTTTAAGAAAAATGATGTGGTAAAAGGCGAAATGTATCGTCCGTTTGAGATTACGCCGCCTGTGTTTGTCAATCTTTCGAGCAAAGTTTTCATTTTCCCCAACGAAGACGCAAAACCCGTTTCGGTCGTCATCAAGGCTGCTGCAAACAATATTTCGGGCAGCGTTTCGCTTGCGCACCCAAGCGATTGGCGCATCGAACCTGCTGCAATTGACTTTTCGTTGAAAACAAAAGGCGAAGAAAAAACGCTTACTTTTCAGGTTTTTCCACCCAAAAATCAAGGCGAAACCATTATTCGCGCCCAAGCAACCGTCGGTGGAAAAATATACGACAAAGATTTGACGCTCATTCAGTACGAACATATCCCGACGCAGACCGTTTTGCGCGACGCAGCGGCAAAATTGGTAAGACCCGATTTGAAAAAAATGGGACAAAAAATCGGCTACCTCGCTGGCGCAGGCGACGAAGTACCGATTTGCTTGCGACAAATGGGCTACGACGTGACGATGCTGGAAGAAAACGATATGACGGCAGAAAAATTGAAAAATTACGACGCTATCGTGACCGGAATCAGAGCCTATAATACGGTAGAAAAATTGAAAAATTATCAGCCCCAACTGCTCGAATATGTAAAAAATGGCGGCACACTCGTCCAGCAATACAACACAAATAGTGGTTTGGTGATGACCGATTTGGGACCGTATCCGTTCAAAATTTCGCGCGACCGAGTGACGGTAGAGCAAGCCGAAGTGCGCTTCGTACAGCCCGAAAACGCGGTTTTGAATACGCCCAATAAGATTTCAGCGCGTGATTTTGAGAATTGGGAGCAAGAACGCGGCTTGTATTTTGCGTCCGATTGCGACAGCCATTATTCGATGCCTTTGAGCTGCAACGACCCCAACGAAAAGCCAAATTCTGGCGGACTTTTGATTGCGCCCTACGGAAAAGGCTACTACATCAACACCAGCTATGCGTGGTTTCGGCAGTTGCCCGCAGGCGTAGTCGGTGCTTATCGCTTGTTCGCAAATTTACTTTCTATCGGAAAAAAATAAAAAAATGACAGAAAAAAATCAACCCGTTCAGCACAATGAGCCAGCACCAATTTTGGGAACTTGGAACAGAATGTACGTCTTCGTCCTCGCATTGCACGCCCTTTTGATAGCCTTTTTTTATTGGCTCACGAAAATATTTTCCTGACCCAACTGCGCCACAACGCATCGAAAATTTAATTTTTTTAGACCAAAAAATTATAAAAAAAATGTCACAACCAACTGTCATTTGTCTGGGAGAAGTCCTTTGGGATATGCTGCCGACGGGAAAAGTCGCTGGCGGCGCACCGATGAATGTGGCTTTTCACCTCAACCAGTTGGGCATCAGCACCGCTATGGTGAGCAAAATCGGCAGCGATGATTTGGGAAAAGAAATTATTGATTTTTTGAAACAAAAAAACATCAGAACCGACTATCTCCAACAAGACGACGCACACCCAACGGGAACGGTAAAAGTCTGCTTGGACGCTAACGGACATCCTTCCTACGAAATCGTGGAAAATGTTGCTTGGGATTATATCGAGGCGACCGAGCAAATTATTCCTCTACTAAAAGCCAGCCGTGCGCTGGTTTTTGGAACACTTATGGCGCGAAATCCCGTCAGCCGTCAGACTTTGTTGCGCTTCATCAAGGCGGCTCCTGTGAGAGTGTTAGATGTCAATTTGCGAAGTCCTTTTTTTTCTAAAAAACTGTTGGACGAACTGCTGCCACTCGCACACATCGTAAAAATGAACGACAGCGAATTGGATATTATCGCCGAGTGGAACGCAGTAGAAGGCAAGCAAGACGAAAAAATGTCGTGGATAAAATCTCATTATCATACGGAACTTCTCATCGTCACAAGGGGCGAACACGGCGCAATCGTTTTAGATTCGGCAGGCGAATACACCCAACACAAGGGTTACGAAGTACTTGTAAAAGACACCATCGGAAGCGGCGACGCTTTTTTGGCAAGCTATTTATCCAAATATTTGCGAAGCGAATCCGTAGAAAACTGCCTTGATTTTGCTTGTCGAATAGGCGCGTTTGTAGCCACACAAAGGGGCGGCACACCCGACTTGCCCGTATGGGCGTGTTAGGAAGGCGATGAGAAAAGCAAAAAATAATATTACATAAATATTTAATATGAAAAAAATATTTTTCCTACTGGCAGGCTGCATCTCTGCTTTTTTTTACCCAAAAAATACTCTGCCGCCGACTGGCGAGCCGCACCGCCCGTCCTTTCACTTCACGCCGCCCGCCAAGTGGATGAACGACCCAAATGGTTTGGTATTTTTTGAGGGCGAATACCATTTATTTTATCAATATTTTCCAGACTCGACAGTGTGGGGACCGATGCACTGGGGTCATGCGGTCAGCAAAGATATGTTTCACTGGGAGCATTTGCCTATCGCGCTGTATCCTGACTCGTTGGGGTTGATTTTTTCGGGCAGTGCGGTAGTAGATTGGCAAAATACGAGCGGCTTGGGAAAAAATGGCGCGCCGCCGCTCGTGGCTATTTTTACGCAACACAGTTTGGAAAAAGAACACACTGGACGCACAGATTTTGAAAGCCAAAGCCTTGCATACTCCACCGACAAAGGGCGGACGTGGACGAAGTATGCGGGCAATCCTGTCATTCCACACATAGGAAAATATCAGGATTTTCGGGACCCAAAGATAATTTGGGACAAGGATTCCAAACAGTGGATAATGGCTTTGGCGGTCTATGACCACATCAAATTTTGGGGGTCGAGCGACTTGAAAAATTGGCGAGATTTGAGCGATTTTGGAAAAGAATACTCCGCCAACGTCGGCGTGTGGGAATGTCCAGATTTTTTTCCGATGACCGTAGCAGGCAGCGACGAGCAAAAATGGGTGCTTCTGCAAAGTTTCAATCCCGGCAATCCCAACGGCGGCAGTGGTACGCGGTATTTTGTAGGAAATTTTGATGGCAAAAAATTTACGATTGACCCACGATTTGCTAAAAATATAGCCAAAAATCCAGCTTGGTTGGACGTTGGACGCGATAATTATGCGGGCGTGACGTGGTCGGACGTTCCGCAAAGCGACGGGCGGCGACTTTTTTTGGGTTGGATGTCCAACTGGGATTATGCGACCGTCGTGCCGACCAAAAACTGGCGCAGCGCGATGACTTTGCCCCGTCAGTTGGTGTTAAAAAATACCGAATTTGGCTACCGAATTTTTCAGCAACCAGTAAAAGAATTTGAACTGTTGCGCGGAGCGGCGTTTTCTTTCAGCAATCAAAAAATATCAGACAGCTGGAATATTTCCGAAAAATTAGGCATAAAATCCGCCGTTTCGGAAGTGATTTTACAGGTCGAAATACCCGAACAAGACAGCAGTGCCGTCTTCGGAGTCCAGCTTTCCAACTCAAAAGGCGAAACGTACAGAATTGGGTACGACACGCCCAACAAACAATTTTTTAGCGACCGCAGGAATGCTGGCACCAATAATTTTTCGGATAAGTTTGCCGCCAAAACACACGTTGCCACCCGATTGATTGCGGACAAAAAAATAGAACTGCGCTTGGTTTTTGATAAATCTTCTTGCGAACTTTTTGCCGACGGCGGCGCGACCGCAATGACCGACATTTTTTTTCCGAGTGAAGATTTTGATAAAATAAGTATTTTTACAGACCACCACAGTCGCATTGTCGTACAATCGGCTAAATTTTGGACACTAAAAAATTAACTTTCCATGCCAACGCCATCAACTTTTGACCCCAACTCGCCAGAAGTACAAAAAGCCATTCGACGGCTCAATTCGAGATTTTTGATGAATGTTTTTTTTCTGACCAAACTTCCGTCCGCTGCTTTTATGGGCTTGCGCGTGGCGGCGTGCGACCATTTGGAGGCAAGTATTTCGCTACCGTTTAGTTGGCGGTCAAAGAATCCGTTTCAGTCCATTTATTTCGCTGCGCAATGTGCTGCCGCTGAAATTTCTACTGGTTTGCTGGCTCAAATCGCGCTCCAACGCCCCGAAAAAATATCCATGCTCGTGGTCAAATTTGAAGCTGAATTTTTGAAAAAAGCCGATTCGATGGCTACTTTTACCTGTTCGGACGGCGCGGCGGTCATCGCAGCCGTCGAGAAAGCCGTTGCGAGCGGCGAAGGACAAACGGTTGCGATGACTTCGGTTGGGACGATGAAAAACGGCGAAATAGTTTCTAAAATGATTGTCACATGGTCTTTTAAAAAGAAAAAAATTTAATACTATAAATACACATACAAAATGGCAAAGAAAAAATCAACCAACAAACCACAGCAGATAAGTCCTGCAAATTATATCAAACAGGCTGCACGGAAAGTACCTATTTACGAATGTGTTATCAATGAAGATTGGGAAGAAAGTGGTTTGTCACAAATTCTTGTAGCGCGAAAAAAACAAAATGGCAATATTATAGTTGGTGCTTATATTGTTGATACGTTTTGTTTGGGTTTAAAAAATACACTATTCTATCACAATATGACGGAATACGAGTACGAGCAACATAAAAAACGTGTTGCAAAAGCTACAGAATTGGACTGGGTAAAAATATCTCCAAATACTTGTTTTAATATTATTTATGGTGCGGTAGAATACGCCGAAGATTTAGGTTTTGCGCCCCATAAAGATTTTTCGATAACAGAATATATTTTAGACGATGTAGAAACGCTCGAATTTGAGGATATTGAGTTTGGTCGTGACGGCAAACCTCGCTATATTTCGGGTCCTTACGACAATGTATCAAAGGTCGTTGCAAAACTCAAAAAAGCCGTTGGAGAGGGTAATTTTGAGGTAATAATCAATATGGGGGATTTTGATGATGACGATGATGACGACTTTGATGATGGCGACTATGAAGAAAAGCCCCATATTCCCATGATTGGTTTTGATTTTATGTTCCATGAAAGCGGTAAAGTTGATTTTCGTCAAGACAGTTGGTTGAAGCAAAAAGCTGAAATATTTGACATAGATTTAGACGCTAATGAAATTACTTTGAACGCAGTTTTAGATTTTAATGACGCAACGCTTGAAATTATTACCTATATGATTGATAAGTATGTCAAAAAAGCATTTCACTCCAATCTATACCTGACCATAAAAGGAAACTCTGTAGAGCATCAAAAGAAACAATTATTTGCTTCATTTTTTGAAGAAGATGAAGAAGAAAATCACTATACTATTGAAGCAAACTTGAAAGAAAGTACTTTGACCGCACATTTTCCAGCCTTGGCGGAGCATAAAAATTTAAAACATCTTATTGAATCTTCGCCGATGAACAAGTATATGGATATGCTTATTCAACACATTTTAAAAAAACCTATTTTAAAAAATGCGCCTACTTTTAGTGCTTACATAACTTATGGCGAAAAACAATATTTTGGCGAAACCGAAGACCATATTAGTGTTGGTTTTACGGTTGAATAATTTTCTTATAAAAATTAGTAATTATCTGACAATTATCAACCAACCAAGCCATTTCATAACATAAAAAGTTTTTTTGCGTTATAAACTAACGAAATAATAAAATTATCATCTCTGAATTTTGAAAAATATGAATCTGAAACGCACCCTACAGCTTTCTGCTTTGAGCGTCGTGGCTTTTTTGAGTACCGCCGCCATCAATCACAACGAAGGCGACCACGCCAAATATTTTGAAATATCTAAAAATATCGAAATATTTGCTAACCTTTTTAAGGAAATAAACACTTATTATGTAGATGAAATAGACCCAGGAAAACTCATGCGCACCGGATTAGATGCTATGGTGGGTTCTTTAGACCCTTTCACCAACTACATCGCCGAAGCGGATATCGAAGGTTATCGCTCTCTGACGGAGGGAAAATACAACGGAATTGGAGCGCAATACAAACAAATTGGCGACTATATTACCATCACGGAGCTGTACGAAAACTGCCCTGCCATCAAAGCTGGAATGAAAGTCGGCGACGTTATCACGGCTATCGAAGGGAAATCTACCAAAAATAAATCTACCGACGACATGAACAGCATCATGAAAGGCTATCCCGGCTCGAATGTAGATATGACCATTCGGAGAGAAGATAAAGAGCTGAAAATCAATCTGATACGAACAGAAGTTGATTTGCCCAACGTCCCTTACAACGGAATGTTGAACCCCGAAGTCGCTTACATCAACCTGACGACTTTCACTCAAAACGCAGGCGCAAATGTCGAAAAAGCCGTCCGCGAACTAAAAGAGAAAAATCCAAAACTGAAAGGAATTGTGTTTGACCTTCGCGAAAACGGTGGCGGATTGCTCAACGAAGCCGTCAATATTTGTAATATTTTTATTCCAAAAAATGAGATAGTTGTGACTACCAAAGGAAAGGTGGTAGATTGGGATAGAAGCTACAAAACTTCCGCCGAACCCTTTGACGAAAAAATACCGTTGGTCGTGTTGGTGAACAGCAACTCTGCGTCTGCATCAGAAATTGTGAGCGGTACTATCCAAGATTTGGATAGAGGTGTCGTAATGGGGCAACTTTCCTACGGAAAAGGATTGGTGCAAAATACGAAAGACATCGGCTATAATGCAAAGGTAAAACTAACTACTGCCAAATATTATATTCCGAGCGGGCGGTGTATCCAAGCGGTGACCTACAAAAACGGTGTGCCGGTTCATACGCCAGACTCTTTGAGAGCGACTTTCAAAACCCGCAACGGACGCATCGTTTTGGACGGCGGCGGCATCAAACCTGACGTAATCCTCGCCAAGCCCGAGCAGTCCAATATTGCAAAAAATTTGTTAGAAAAAAATATTATCTTCGATTTTGTGACAAAATACTGCGTTACTCACGCCACCATTCCAGCCGTCGAGCAGTTCAGTTTTACAGATTTTGGAGAATTTGAACAATTTTTGGCTGCCAAAAAATTTGAGTACGAAACAGAAAGTGAAAAATTGCTCAAAAAAATGCGCGAAGAATCAACGAAAGAAAAATACGCCGAACTCCTGCAGCCAGAATTTTCGACGCTCGAAAGTAAAATAAAAACAGAGAAAAAAACAGAACTCGGAAAGCACAAATCCGAAATTATCGACCTCATCGAGCGCGAAATAGTTGGGCGTTACTACTTCCACAAAGGCTCTGTCCAGATGAATTTGAAAAATGATTCGGAGGTAAAAGCAGCCATTCAGTTGCTCAACGACGAAAAAAGATACAGCCAAATTTTAGCAAAAAAGTAAGATTTTGTGACATAAAAAAAGCGATACTTCCGCAGGAGCATCGCTTTTTTTATGTTTCCGCAGCTGGATATTTTCACTCCGTCTGGCGGAGTTTCTCTATTTCGTCAGCAGCCAAACACGTGTCCTCCGCGATTTGCGCATCGGAAAGATTGCGTTTCAACAGTTTTTTAGCAATTTCAAATTTCTCCTCTTCCCGCTCCAATTTTAAAACCTTTCTGTGAGAAACTTCTAACTTCGCTTGTTCCCACTCGTCGGGACTGATATTTTTTTCCTCAATAATTTCAGTTGCGCGTTTGATGCCCGCATTATCGAAGTTTATTTTCGGATTTTCGGGGCTGTGGATACTTTCATAAATCAAATCCAACCAATCTCGATAATTTTGCGGCGTATCGTCGCCCCTATAATTCGGATTGAGATAAATCAACTCGTGGTTAAAAATTTTTCGCTCTGTCCCTTTCAGATTTTTTGGGTTCAAGGTCGAAATCAGCACTTCGTCTTTGTAAATCTCGCGGGTTTTTTCGTTGATTTTGTAGGGCGCAGTCATCACCACAATCGTATAAACCGTTTTTTGTACCGAATAATCCTCCGAACTTCGCTGTTGCTCCGTTATCGCTTGCAGATGGTAGTGCAAAAATCTATCAAAATTATGGTCGTATTCTACTTTTTGAATCTCTATCACAATCCGTTTTTTAGTGTCCTCCGCAAAAATATCGTACCTAAAATTAATATTTCCCAACTTGGGTTCAAATGATTTTTCAGTCTCAATCGCATCGGGTTCTACGTCAATTCCTAAAATATCTTTCACAAAAGCCTTAAAGACAATTTTATCCGTAAAAGCCTTTTTGAAATAAACTTCATTATCCAATCTCGAAAGTTTCATAATATTTTTTTACAAAGATACGAAAAAAACAAAAGTAAGACCGCCTCGTGTTTTTTTATTCCCTACCTTTGGCGTTCAGTTTCTTTTAAAAAAATTTTATGCTGCTATCCATGACCGGCTTCGGAAGAGCCTCTCGTTCTTACAAAGACAAAAATATTTCTGTCGAAATCCGCGCGCTCAACAGCAAAACAACTGATATTCGGCTCAAGCTGCCTTTTGATTTTAAGGAAAAAGATACTTTGATTCGCAAGATTGTCACCGAAAAAGGAGAGCGCGGCAAGATAGATGTCGCCATTACTATCCAGTCCATGCAGGACGAAGATACGAACAGCAGCGTACTGAACGCCGAATTATTCAAAAAATACTATCGCCAACTCCAAAAACTCAATACGGAACTCAACGCTCCCGAACACAATCTTACGGAAGCCGTCATGCGACTTCCGAATGTGCTGGTGGCGACCGAAGAAAGTGCGATGGAAGACGAAGAATGGGCGGTTATCCAAGCCACTGCCGTAGAAGCAATGGACGATTTTACGCGATTTCGGTCCGTAGAAGGCGCAGTGCTGGAAGAAGAACTTCGGTTGCGGACGAATAATATTCAGAAAAATCTGAACGATGTGACACCGTTTGAAACAGAAAGAATCGTAAAAGTACGGCAGAGGCTGCACCAAAGTTTGGAGGAATTTTGGGGACGCGACAATGTGGACGAAAACCGTTTTGAGCAAGAAGTGTTATTCTATTTGGATAAAATGGATATTACGGAAGAAAAAGTACGACTCGACCAACACTGCAAATATTTTCTCGAACAATTCGACGACCTTACCAACATCTCGAAAGGCAGACAACTGAATTTTATTAGTCAAGAAATGGGGCGCGAAATCAACACGTTGGGCGCAAAAGCCTACTCGTCGGAGATACAACGCCTCGTGGTGCAGATGAAAGACGAACTCGAAAAAATTAAAGAACAACTGGCTAACGCCGTGTAACGCGTGATATGAGTAAATTGATTATTTTTACGGCTCCGTCGGGCGCAGGAAAGACAACTATCGTGCGGCATCTGCTCAAAAAATTTGGCGAGCAACTTTCATTTTCGGTGTCCGCAACCACCAGAGCCTGCCGCGCGCACGAGGAGAATAACAAAGACTATTATTTTTTGTCGCCCGAAGAGTTCAAGGCTCGCATAGCGGCAGGGGATTTTTTGGAATGGGAAGAAGTGTACGCCGACCAATATTATGGCACGCTCAAAAGCGAAGTAGCACGCATCTGGGCGGCTGGCAAAAGTGTTCTGTTCGATATTGATGTGCGCGGAGCCACCAATATCAAGCGAGCGTATCCCGAGCGCACGCTGGCAGTGTTCGTGAAGCCGCCGACGGAAGAAATACTGTTCGAGCGGCTCAAAAATCGACGCACCGAAACGCCCGAAAGCCTCCGCAAACGCATCGCCCGCGCCAAAGACGAATTGGGTTACGAGCATTCGTTTGATACCGTTTTGGTCAATGACGACTTGGCGACCGCTTTTCGCGAAGCGGAACAACTGATTGTAGATTTTTTAAAAAAAAATAGCTAACATAATATGACTACTTTGACCACCAACGGAATCGTCGTCAGCGTAGAAAGCAACTACCAAGCCGACCTCTCGGAAGCCGCCGAAGAAAAACACATTTTTGTCTATCACATCACCATCGAGAACCGCAACCACTTTTCGGTGCAGTTGCTGCGCCGCAGATGGCTCATTTTCGACTCCAACTGCATTCGTTATGAAGTGGAAGGAGCGGGCGTAGTGGGCGAACAGCCTGTGCTGGAAAGTGGCGAAAGCTACCAATATTCCTCGTGGTGCAACCTGAAAACAGAAATGGGAAAAATGCGCGGCACTTATATTCTCCAAAACCAGTTAGACGATAGTTTTTTTGGGGTCAATATTCCCGAATTTGAACTTATCGCTCCGCAAAAAATGAACTAAACTAAAAAAAATACACTCATGGCAAAAGTAAGCAAACCACGCCCCGTCAATATTACGAACAGAAAAGCCGAACACGAATATGCCTTTGTGACCAAATACGAAGCAGGCATTATGCTGACTGGTACGGAAGTAAAAGCCATACGCGCCGGCTACGCCAACCTCAACGATGCGTTTTGTGTGGTCAAAGACGGCGAACTTTTTGCCCGCAATGTATTTATTTCAGAATATTCGATGGGAACTTACTACAACCACGAAACGCGCCGCGTCCGAAAACTCCTTCTCCACAAAGCCGAACTCAAAAAATTGGAGCGGCGTGTGTCCGAAAAAGGGTTCACCATCGTGCCGTACAGAATTTACCTCACCGACAGAGGATTCATCAAGATGGAAGTCGTGCTGGCGCAGGGCAAAAAAACGTACGACAAACGCGAAGCCCTCAAAGCCAAAGACAGCAAACGCGACCTCGACCGAATTAGAAAGGCGTATAAATAAAGGAAAATAAATAAATTTAACCTCTCATTCACCAATAAAATGGTACCTATAAGATTCACGATAGGCTTTTTGTTGATTGTATCAGTTGCTTTTGGACAGAGTGATTCAAAAATAAAAAATCAACAAGTCAGCAACCCTAAAACCGAAAATCTACTCCCGAAATACGTTTTATTTGGAACGTTTTGCAGCGAATGTTCAGGCATTTGCTCTACAATGTATAGATACAATATAGCAGATGATTCCTGCACTCTTTTTGTAGACCGTACAAATAGTTTTTTCAAAAACCATAGGAATATTGCTTGCAACACACCGATAACTGATGCAAGTAAATTTGACCTTGTGGATAATTTGGTGCTACAAATTCCTCCAAGATTTTTGACAACGACTAAAACTGAAGAAACTTTTGGGTGTCCAGACTGTACAGACGGCTGCGGTATTTATTTTGAAATAGGACAAGGCACAACGGTAAAGAAATTTTATATTGACAATATTAAATCTCATCTTCCAAATGAACTTATATATTTTTTGGAAGTACTTGAAACGACCTTTACTGGGTTAAGAGGAATGAAGAAAAATAAAGCACGCCAATTTTTCAAATAAATTGAATCAATAACAAGGCATTTTTGAGGCGCAACGCAGCGCGTTAAAACGAAAAAATAACGCAGATGATTGGTTCTAATTTAAAAAAATAGGTAGTTTATTTTAGACACATTCCTTAAAAATAAAAAAATCATTCATTCTTAATTATTGCAAATAATTACTTATAATTATATAATATTGTAAATAATTGATAATTAATTATTTATACAACTAAAAATTAATAACTAAAGACTAAAAACTACTTAAAAGATTAAAATATGAACTTTACAGAACAAATCAACAACGACCTCAAAGAGGCGATGAAAGCAAAAGACCAAGGCGCACTTCGAGCTATTCGGGCTATCAAATCAGCTATTTTGCTCGCCAATACCGACGGAAGCGGCGAATCAGTAGAAGGAGAGCGCGCAATAAAACTGCTCCAAAAATTGGTCAAACAACGCCGCGACTCTTTGGAGATTTTTGAGAAACAAAACCGCGAGGACTTGGCGAAAAACGAGCGCGAAGAAATCATCGTCATCGAAAAATATCTCCCCAAAGCAATGAATGTGGAGGAGTTGGAGGCAGCTATCCGCGAAGTAATCGCCGAAACTGGCGCAGGCTCCGCCAAAGATATGGGCAAAGTGATGGGCGCAGCTTCCAAAAAATTGGCTGGAAAAGCGGACGGAAAACTTATCTCCGAAGTGGTCAAAAAACTACTCCAATAAACGCATCTAAATAGTTATAAGTTTTTAGTTTTTAATTTTGAGTCATCATAAACTATTGAAAATCAACGAATTATGTCGAATATTAAATGTCATCTATTTAAGTGTAAG
>JAYUHK010000172.1:0-5746 GCA_043767025.1 Saprospiraceae bacterium
TATAAGTTTTTAGTTTTTAATTTTGAGTCGTCATAAACTATTGAAAATCAATGAATTATGTCGAATATTAAATGTCATCTATTTAAGTGTAAGAACTTAAATTACAACCAACTACTGCGTTAGTTTCTCGTTTCAATGCCCTGCGTTGCGCCTCAAAAATGCCTTGTTATTGATTGAATTGATTGGAAAAAATGGAGTACTTTATTTTTTCTTCATTCCTAAATAAAAAATTAACTTTTCTCCGAAACTACAACTTTTTCGCGCTTGCGAGTGTTTTTGAAAAAAATTGTTGATGAAAATAGGCATTGTGTGTTATCCGACTTTTGGGGGAAGTGGCGTAGTAGCTACGGAATTGGGTTTGGGACTTGCCAAACGCGGACATCAGGTGCATTTCATTACCTATCGGCAGCCGGCGCGATTGACAAAATTTCACGAAAACGTTTTTTACCACGAAGTGTCGAGCGAAGATTATCCGCTTTTTGAGTATCCACCTTACGACACCGCATTGGCGAGCAAACTCGTAGATGTGGTGCGCTACGAAAACTTGGATTTGCTGCACGTTCATTACGCAATCCCGCACGCGGCGGTCGCTTATATGGCGAAAAAAATCCTCCTTTCGCAGGGTCGCTACGTCCCAGTCATCACTACTTTGCACGGCACGGACATCACGCTGGTAGGCACCAATCCAGCCTTTTCGCCAGTCGTAGAGTTTTCTATCAACAAATCGGACGGTGTGACGGCGGTTTCTGAAAGTTTGAAAAAACAAACTTTGGAGTATTTCCACATCAACAAAGAAATCAAAGTAATCCATAATTTTATTGATTTTCAGCGATTTAGAAAAATAAACAAAGACCATTTCAAAAAAGCAATCGCACCCGACGGCGAGCGAATCCTCGTCCACACGTCCAATTTTCGGAAAGTAAAACGCATCGAAGACGCGGTATTAGTGTTTCAAAAAGTGCGCGAAAAAATCCCCTCCAAACTCTTGCTCATCGGCGACGGACCCGAGCGGCGCAACCTCGAAGACCTCTGCCGCCAACTGAACCTCTGCGACGAAGTCCGATTTTTGGGCAAGCAAGATGCGATAGAAGAACTGCTTTCTATTGCCGATTTGTTTTTGATGCCGTCCGAGAAAGAAAGTTTTGGACTCGCAGCTTTGGAGGCAATGGCTTGTCAAGTACCCGTGATTTCGACCAACGTAGGCGGTATCCCGGAGGTCAATATTCACGGCGAAACGGGTTTTTTGAGCAACGTCGGCGATGTAGCTGAAATGGCTGCTTTTGCCGTACAGATTTTGAGCGACGAGGAAATGCTCCAACGCTTCCGCCTTCAAGCGCTCGCCCAAGCCGAGCGGTTCGACTTGCTCCATATCCTTCCACAATACGAAGCCTTTTACGAACACATCGTCGCTACCAGCCTCCGAACACAGGAAATATGACGTTATTTTGTAGCATTTTTTCTGCGTAGCCCTTTTATTTTTCGGATTTTGTCTTACTTTTACAAAAAATCAACGAAAAATATGGAATCTGCATCAAAACTCAATCGTGCTTTGGGGCTGCGCTACGTCATTGTAGTCGTCATCGGCAATATTTTGGGTTCGGGCGTGTACAAAAAAGTAGCTCCGATGGCTGCCGAGTTGCACTCGTCGGCTTGGGTGTTGGTGGCGTGGATATTGGGCGGCGTGATTACCCTTTTGGGCGCGTTGAGCTATGCCGAAGTAGCAGGTTTGCTCGCCGAAACAGGCGGTGATTTTGCTTATTACAAAAAAATATACAACCGTTTTTTTGCTTTTCTCTACGGGTGGTCGCTTTTTAGTGTCATTCAGACGGCGGCGATTTCGTCGCTCGCATACGTTTTTGCCCAATCTTTGAATAGTATTTTGAACTTTCCCGCGCTGCTGGCGCAATATGCTGGCTTCAGCATCGGCGGCGTTTTTTATCCATTGGCGGACTTTACGGTCAAACTTATCGCCATCGTGCTGATTATTTTTCTGACTTGGGTGAACGCTAAAGGAGTCAAAACGGGTGCTGACTTGAGCCGCATTATCCTCAATTTGGTTTATTTTGGGCTGGCACTCATTGTTATTTTTGGACTCACGAGCAGCCAAGCACATCTTCCCCAAAGTTTTGATTGGGCGACTACTGACAGCCGACAGATTACCGTCAGCGCACTTTTTACCGCTATGCTTTCCGCTTTTTGGGCGTACCAAGGTTGGGTTTCGGTGGGATTCATCGGCGGAGAGATAAAAGATGCGAACCGAATGATTCCACGCGGCATATTTATAGGCGTGAGTTTGGTGATTTTAATTTATTTATTGGTCAATGTTACTTATCTTTCGCTGCTCCCCGTAGAAAATTTGGCGGCAATCTATAAGGCGGGCAACCAAATCGCAGCCGTAGAAGCCGTAAAAAGTTTTTGGGGAAGTTTCGGCGGATTGTTCATCTCGGTGCTGATTATGGTCACGACTTTGGGCTGCACCCACAACACTATTTTGGCAAGCGCGCGCCCTTACTATGCGATGGCTACCGAAGGTCTTTTTTTTAAAAGCGTCGGCAAACTCAATGCCGCCCAAGTGCCTATCAATTCGCTGATATTCCAGTGCGTCTGGGCTTGCGTTCTGGTACTTTCAGGCACGTTTGACCAACTGACGGACATGATTATTTTTGCTGTTTTTATCTATTACGGGGCGACTACGCTGGGTGTTTTTATCTTGCGGCGCAAAATGCCAACCGCCGACCGTCCTTACAAAGTCTGGGGTTATCCCATCGTCCCGGCTATTTTTATTCTGTTTTGCATCGCGCTTTTTGTCAATACCGTTTTTGCACGTCCTCGCGAAGCGATGATGGGAATGACGCTGATGCTTGCAGGCGTACCGTTGTATTTTTGGTTTTTAAGAAATGAAAAAATAAAAGAGGAATAGAAATTTATTGATAAGGAATGAGGAAAAAATAGAGTAGTTTATTTTTAATAAGTTCTTGCACTTAAATAGATGACATTGAATATTCGACATAATTCGTTGATTTTCAACAGTTTATGATGACCCAAAATTAAAAACTAAGAACTTACAACTACTTAATTACTTGGGCATAATTACTTTCGTTTAAATATCCCGAAGGGATTAAATGTTTATAAAAGACAAATACTCTATATCTGCGACCCCTTCGGGGTCGGATGCGGTGTACCGTATATTTTTCTATAAATGTTTGATGCCTATGGCATCAGCAGGTTAAACGCGTTAAGATATAAAACAAAATTGCGCACAATATAATTTTATAGCTAATAATTTTAAAATTTATTTAAAATACCAAATTTAATAAATTTAATAAATTAAAATTATTTGAAAATTCGTTTATATATTTTTATCAAAAATATAAAATTTTATAAAGGTATGTTTTACAGTATAATATATTTCGTATTTACCTTTTAAGAACAATACATTTGACTAAATTTTAATGCGTTTAACTCATGGCATCAGGTTATAAAACTGTTTTCTATATATAAGTTCTTACACTTAAATAGATGACATTGAATATTCGACATAATTCGTAGATTTTCAATAGTTTATGATGACTCAAAATTAAAAACTAAAAACTTATAACTACTTATTCCTAATTGGTTTGGTGTGACGGGTTTTTTAAATATTAAAAAGTTCAAACAGAATTTTACTCCACAAATTAAAAAAAAATTAGACGATGAAAAATTGGACGAATATTATTTTTCTTGCAGCGATATTTAGCTTCAACGCTTGCAACCAACCCCACAAAGGCGAACCCGACTACGAAGGTCTGGCAAAAGCAGTCTGCCACTGCAACGAAAACTTGGAGCAGCTCAACCAAAAGTTTGAAGTCGCCAGTCGATTAGAGGACTCCGCCGATGCCGAAAAAATATTGACCCAAATAGAAAGTTCGGAAGCAGACTTTCAGAGCTGCCTCGCTCGCGCCGAATCAAAATACGGCATCATAAAAGGGGAAGAAAATGAAACTAAAATAAACGCAGCACTAAAAATTCACTGCCCTGCATTGTTAGAAATCCCCAAAGAACCAGAGGACTTGAGCGCACCCAAATAAATACTTCTCAATATTTTTTATGTATCATCTTTCGTTGTTGCCGACTACCAACTACCGATTCAATATTTTTGCATTGATATTGTTGCTTTCAGTGTTTGTGGGAGTCGCTTCAGAGTCCGTGTACCCGTTGCTGATTCCAGCGATTTTGTTGGGTGGCTATTGGATTTTGATAGATTTTAGGCATTTATTTTTCATTTTGTTGGCTTGTTTGCCGCTTTCTACGGAAGTTACTTTCTCCAATGGGTTCAGTACCGACTTGCCCGCCGAGCCGTTTATGGTGCTGCTGATGAGTATTTACGCGCTCTATGTGTTGAAAAATATCCGTGCCACGCGGACAGATTTTTTGCTGCACCCTATCTCTTTGATACTGCTGCTGCACCTTGGTTGGATATTGACGACCGCAGTTTCGTCCGAAAACGTCCTCGTGTCCATCAAATTCTTTTTAGCAAAAATCTGGTATGTTGCCGTGTTTTACTTTTTGGCGGCGGCTCTATTGGACTCTGAAAAGCAAGTACGCCGCGCCGTTTGGTTCGTCTGTCTGCCGCTTATTTTTACTGTCGCTACCATCGTCATTCGGCACGCCGAATACGGATTTACGTTCAAAGACATCAACCACGTCCTCTCGCCATTCTACCGCAATCATGTGAATTATGCGTCTATTTTGGCACTTTTCGTACCTTTTATTTGGCTCGCAATGGGCTGGTACGCCCGATGGTCGGGCAAATGGATATTCTTACTTTGCTCGATGATTTTGCTGCTCGTCGCCATTCAGTTTGCCTACACGCGCGCGGCGTACGTAGCCATAGTTTTGGCTATCGGGGCATATTTTGTTATCCGTTGGCGGCTGATGAAAGTCGCTTTGAGCCTGCTTTCGGTAGGTATTGTGAGCTTGGTTATTTTTTTGGGTGTCAATAATAATTATCTCAATTTCGCGCCCGATTTTAACAAGACGATTACCCACGAAAAATTTGACAATCTACTCGAAGCTACCTACAAAATGGAGGATATTTCTACGATGGAACGTGTCTATCGTTGGGTAGCAGGCAGCCAGATGAGCAAGGAACACCCCTTGATGGGCTTCGGTCCGGGCAATTTTTATAACTTCTACAAATCTTATACCGTCACGAGTTTTCGGACTTATGTGAGCGACAATCCCGAACATTCGGGGATTCACTGCTATTATTTTATGACTTTGGTGGAGCAAGGATATATCGGAATGTTTCTTTTTATTGCGCTCAATTTCTTCGCACTTCTGCATGGCGAAAAAATTTATCATCGCACGCTCGACCCCGACCGCCAACGTACGCTCATGGCAGTCATGCTTTGTTTGTTGATTATTGATTCGCTTTTGCTCATCAACGACATGGTAGAAACCGACAAAGTTGGCACTTTCTTTTTCTTGTGCCTCGCCCTCATCGCCAAAATAGACGTTATGAACAAAAGAGATAAGCAATTATTGGTTTCAAGTGATTAGTTTTTAGTCGTGTAAATAACTCATGTTACGCAAGGATTTTAAATTGGTTCATTTGAGTTTAGTTTTTGTAGTTATTGACTTGGTTTTTGTCACTTTTTTCCTTGATGAAAAAAGTAACCAAAAAAATCAAGTGCTCTGTATAAATTCTAAAGTTTTTGCCTAAAAATCTCGTCGGCGCGCGAAAAATACTCGTCGGCTGCGCCAG
>JAYUHK010000173.1:0-6336 GCA_043767025.1 Saprospiraceae bacterium
CGAATCTTCTGAAGCATGGCTACTTTTAGCTAACTCCGCAGTCATGTTGCAACGAATTTTAGCTTAATACCAAATTATATTTCCAAACATGTTCTTAAAGAACGAAGAATTTATTTTTTTCTTCATTCTTCACAAAAAATAATTCATCAAATATAACAGAAAAATACGAGTTTTTATTTTTTGGAGGCATAAATTTAAAAACATTGCGCAAAAAAATTAGGAATGAAGAAAAAATAAGTAGTTTATTTTAGATACATTCATTCATTAATTTTCTGCGCAATGTTTCTCTTTCTGCTCATTTTATACGCTACAAATCGCCGTCTGTTTTTTTGACACTTGGGTTGCCGCGCACTTTGAGGCGAGCGTCGTCCTTATTTTTAGTGAGTTTTTCGCTCACGTTGAGGCTGGCTTCGCAGCCGTCTTCGCCTTCAAAGACAGCATTTTTTGCTTCAAAATGGTCTGCGTCTAACTTCGCGTTATCTACCAACGAAACCTCAAAATTTTTGGCACTTCCACGCAACTCGACCGTGCTATTGGTCTGGTCTAAAATCAATTTCTGGACATCTACTACCGCATTGACCGTAAAGTCGCCCTTGAAAGAAAGTCGCATTTTTTCTTGCTTGAAGCCTTCTATCGAAATATCTTGCGCATCATCTGCGTCCAAATCCTCCAACTCTGGCATCGTGACATGAAGCGTCACAGAGCGTCGCCAGCCGTCCGAATCGTAGCGAATACGCAACAAATCACCGACTTTGTTGATATGGACTTCCTTCGCAATATCGCCCTGATGACCCGAAAGTTTGACCTCAAAACGCTCGCCACGCTGTATGATTACTTTCATTTGACCCACAGTTTGTATTTTGGTAAAATCTTTATATTCCGTCAGCTGCTCCGAATTATTTTTGCGCACCCAGTCGGGACTGCTGAAGCCTGCTGCCGTCATTTTCCAAATATGATTTTCGTATTCGTCGTCGGGTTGCTCGCCGAAGTCTTGCTCCAACTCTTTGAGGATACGGCTGCTGCCCTGTCCCAATCGGACGTATTTGCCATCGGGGACTTC
The DNA here is from genome assembly GCA_043767025.1 of Saprospiraceae bacterium. Lineage (GTDB taxonomy): Bacteria > Bacteroidota > Bacteroidia > Chitinophagales > Saprospiraceae > JAYUHK01. Next base: position 1,061 of record JAYUHK010000173.1, read on the forward strand.
CAGCACCAAATCTACTTTTTGCACCCGATATTTTCCGCCTTTTGGTATCCCAAAGCCGTCTGGAAGCGTCAAAGTATTTCCGCTAAAAGTGCTGCGGTAGTCTATCTGCCGAATCAGTTGGTAGGCATCTTGGCTGCTGGCACTTCGAGCGGAATTGGTTTGAGTGAGCCGAAAATTTTTATCCACGCTTTTCACAATTCGCAGCGATACGTCCATATCGGTCAAAGAATCTTCATCAATGTGCAAATCACCAAATTTGAAAAACGAAAATCGAGCGTTGGAAGACTCCAATACGTTGAGGTTCAGGGTGTCGGAAGTCATATTTTCTAATCTAATTTCTTGCGTATCGGAAGTGTTGCCTCGAAAATTGCGGGCTACCGAAAAACTCATCAAGCCCAAACTCAATAAATTGACGAGCCAAAAACCGCCCAAACCTGCCCACCAGTAATTATTGAACTGTATCGGGACAAACAAACGGACAAACCTCAACACCAACGCCGAAACTGGGACTCCCACAAGCACCGCCATATTGAACAAAGTCAAAAACGACAGCGCGCGCGAGCCGATAATGTACTGCACCACCGGCATCGAGTAGAAAAATCCGACCATCAGCGAAATCCAAAACGCCGCCAACGCAAGTACCAATATCGCTCCGACTACAATGACGACAGGGCGCAGCACGCTCCCGACGCTGTGAAAAGCGGTCAAGATAGCATCGCCGATGGTAGAAAAACTTTCTTCCGTCGTCTGTCGAAATTTATTTCCGTACGTTTTGTTAGCTGGATTTTTGCCCGTAAATTCTTCACTGAACTCCGAAATTTTTTGGGACAAATTGCCCACGCCTTCGTCAATTATTTTAGCAATATTGGACGCATTTACTGGCTCTCCACGCATCGCCAAGCGGTCGCTGGCAGTTTTTGCTTTGGGCATAATAAGCATCAGCAAAATATAAAGCGGTCCGCCAACACCAAAAGTGAAAAATGCAGCAGCAAAACCCAAGCGCACCCAAAATGGGTCAGCGATGCCAAAGTAAGCGGCAATCCCTGCACAAACGCCGCCAACGACTTTGTTTTCGGGGTCACGAAACAGGCGTTTGCCCGTCGAGTATTCTTTTTGCTGTCCTTTGCTGTCCGCCTCTTGTGTCGCATCTGACGACGGCTCGTGGTTGGCTGCGCCAAAATCCTCGGGCGTTCCCATGACGCTGATAGCCGCTTGGACGTTTTTGGCATCTACAATCGGTCGTCCGTTGAGTTTTTCCTGCACCAACTCCGCCATTCGGGACTCGATGTCGCTCATAATTTCTTCGCAGCCGTCCGAGTGTTGGAAATGCGTGCGGAGTGTTTGTAGGTATTGATTGAGAGCCGCAAAAGCATCTTCGTCAATAGTGAAGGCGTAGCCGCCCAAATTGATGTTTAAGACTTTATTCATGATTTGGTTTTGATTGAAAATTTTTTTGAAAAATATTTTTAAAAAAATATAAGAAATTATAATTAGAGTAAGGAGTTATAAGTTTTTAGTTTTTAATTTTGAGTCATCATAAATTATTGAAAATCAACGAATTATGTCGAATATTTAAGTGTAAGAACTTAAGAACTTAAATGCTATCTTTTGCAAGATATAGACCGTTGATTCATAAAAACTAAAAACTATTAGCTATTCTTTATCGTGTGCGGTGCGAGCTGCGCTACCGCTTGGACGAGCTGTTGCCAGCTTTCGGTCAAGCCCAACAAAAATTCTTTGCCTACATCGGTCAAAAAATAATATTTTCGGGGCGGACCGGAGCGAGATTCCTCCCACCGATAATCCAGCAAACCTGCATCTTTGAGGCGCGTAAGCAACGGATAAAGTGTTCCCTCCACCACAATCAACTGTGCAGACTTGAGTTTTTCGATAATATCCGACGGGTAAGCCTCCCGCTCGGCGATGATAGCAAGGATACACAATTCGAGTACTCCTTTTCTCATCTGTGCTTGAGTATTTTCTAATTTTAATGTCATGGTGCAAAGGTATGGTAAAAAATAGTACTTTGCAATACATAGTACTATTTTTAGGAAGGTACTATTTGTTATTTTTTTGCTAACTATTTGAAAATCAATTAGATACAACAAAAATTATTTTCAAATTTTTTAAAAATAATTTTTATTCGCTGCTGCGACCGTAAAATACAGCCGTATTTTGGGTTCATTTAGTGGAAAGGATAGAAATTTCGGTGCAAGAAAAAATTTATTTACTTTTTCGTAAAAAATGTCACAAAAACCGATTAATTTTTAAAATATCGTTTTATGGAATTAATTAATCTAAAAGGACTGCTCAAATTAGGCTCTAATTCTTGACAGTCCTTTAAAATATTCGTCCTAAAATGCCTAAAAGACAAACTCAACGGGCGGTGAATTAGAGCAAAAGATAAATTAATTTTCAACTTCTTACAAATAATTTTCTTAAAAATACCTAAAATACACTGTCACAAATCAAGAAAACAGCGTTTGCTCCGCCCCAAAAATGCCTTCATATTTGCATCACAAAACACGAAATACAGACTCAACGCAAATTTTTCCGCACAAAAGCTATTCAGAAAAAAATACTTTTCTTCTTTCCGAAGGAGAAAAACAAACACTAAATAGCGATTTTTTCGATGGAAAATAATTTTCTCACACCAGTACAACGGGCTTCGTCCGTATCTTCGCCAAAAGGCGAACTTTCTTTCGGTTTCAACACTATTCCTATAGCAAGTGGAAAATCTACGTTGCGTCAAAAAATTTCTAATTTTTTGGCGGCGACTGCCACCTGCGGACTTCTGACAATTCCTTCGCCCATTTGGGCAGACGGGGTTTCCTCCTATTCCTCTTTTTTGCGCCCGTCATCTCATCTTGCGGGGCTTTTGACAAAACACAAGACAAATAACACAAACACTATCAATCATCAGTTTTCGCACCTCTCTGGCGGGGTGCCTTCTTCTCCACAACAGATTTTATTGGGACAAACGCGGGTTTTTGCGTTGGACACTTCCACGCTGCACGGCGAGGTAGTCCGTATCGAACAGCTTGTAAATCAAGGTTTTAACTCCGAAAAGGAAGTCGCTCGGTTCAGTATTATGTTTGACACGCGGAGTGTCCGATGTCGTACTCAATCGGTCGGCACGGAACGAGTTTGCTTCGTAGCTTCCGACCGCGCAGGCGGGCGAGATACGACTTGCCTCACAGTGACGGTGACGGATACCGACCAACCCAATGCAGCACTTGCGGCTACCAACGACAAGATATGGATTCATACGACGTTTGCCGCCGACAAAGAATCTTTCAAAGTGGAAGGCATTGAGCAATTTCCGAACAATGACTTACGGATTTTTGACCAATCGGGTGCGGAGATATTTAGAAAGCACGGGTATCGAAATGAGTGGAAAGGTAGGGCGGACGGTGACAAAAAAATTCCCGTTGGCACTTATCTCTACTGGCTCGAAGATGGCGAAGGTCATTCGATGGCTGGTTATGTAGAGGTAATTTAAGTTCTTTTTTTGTGGCAAATATTTTTGCTGCAACACCAATTAGGAAATAGAGTGAGTTTCAATACGAATGGCGGTGGCATAAAGATGTCGCTGCCATTTTTTTGTATTTATTTTTTGGAAAAATAAGATTTGCTAACACACTACACCCCCAACAGCAGTCGAAGCAGACGGGCTGTTGGATTCTATAGAATGAATACAAAATTGAATACTTTATTTTTTTTTGTTCATTCCTATATTCCCAAAACGCACAGTATTTCTTACCGAAAAATTATTTCCAAAAAGACGGTGTCCAGTGGAAAGACGGGCAGTTGCAGCCAGTTTTGCAGCTGCTCATCGTGCCGACGAGCATTGCGGCAAACAAAAGTAAAAACATTATTTTTTTTGTATTCTTCATGTCAATTTTTTTTATTTTAGTCCAAAGGCTTCCAAGTTTGTAGAAACGGTCAGGTGGTTGGTGCTGCCTGCCAAGTGCGTAAATGCGCGCCCGTAGTCCAAGCGAAAGTTACTGACTTTGATGCCTGCACCCAAACTAAATCCTGCAAAACTCCGATAATTTTCGACCGAAAGCTCCTGCCGACGAAGATGGTTGTAACCGATTCGGAAGCGCAAATTTTCTTTCTTTCCCACCAGCACCTCTGCTCCAAACGTCAAATGTCGGAATAAATTATCTATCCAAATCGAACTGCTGCTGGAGGACGATTGAGTATCGTTCAAAAACGTAGTCGCTGCTACGGTCGCAGGGTCTTGATAGCGGATATTCCAACGCTGAAGGTGGTGCGCCAACACCGAAAAGCGCAGCGGCGTGTGTTTCAATCTCTTGGATAGTCCCAGCTGAATGTCAAGCGGAAGTGGCTCGCGTTGGTTTTGCTGCGAATAAGTGCTGAGCTGCACGCCGAGATTTCGGACGGCAAGGGTAGCGCAGATTTGGGCTTCGGGGTCGTAGTAAGTACCGCTCACATCGGTCGCCAAACCCGTCGAGCGATAGCTTTCGAGTTGCGAACTGATGAATTTGAGGTTGAGTCCGATAGAAAAATGTTCGTCCAATTTTTTCATTCCACCCAACAAAAATGCGTAATCTGCTGCTTTGAAAGAGCCAATTTGCGCGCCGTATTCATCGGCGGCATCGAATGTCCCGTAGTTGGTGTATTGTAAGCCAAACTGTAGCATCATGCCCAATTTTGGAGCGTTTCGAGCGTACATTACAGAGCCGCTTTGCACGCCTCCGAGCTGAAAATGGTGGTTGAAAGACAGCGCATTGTGCATCGAAGCGTTGAGCAACGACGGCGCGACAGCCGCCAACGCAACGTCATCGTCTTGTACGGAAAGCAATCCACCACCGAGTGCCGTAGTACGCGCCGACAGCGATAGGCTCAAAAACTCAAAAACGTGCTTTCCGCCCACCACTTGCGCAGACGCAGCGACCAAATTGGTGAGCAATAATGTATAGACGAGTAGTTTTTTCATCAATTTTTGATTTTTTATGCTAACGCAAAAAAACTATTTAAAATTTTCATTCCCAAAAAATTAACATTTCTAATGAATGAAGAAAAATAAAGTACCCCATTTTTTCCAATCAATTCAATCAACAACAAGGCATTTTTGAGGCGCGACGCAGGGCGTTGAAACGAAAAAATAACGCATTGATTGGTTGTAATTGAGCAGAAAAAATAAGTAAGTAGTTATAAGTTTTTAGTTTTTAATTTTGAGTCATCATAAACTATTGAAAATCAATGAATTATGTCCAATATCAAATGTCATCTATTTAAGTGTAAGA
>JAYUHK010000174.1:0-47419 GCA_043767025.1 Saprospiraceae bacterium
AGGCGCAGTTTTGCCTTGACAAATTGCTGCTACGGATGCAAAAGTAGGCAGGGTAGGAGCTAAAATAACGATATTCATAAAAGCGGTATCGGCACAAACGCCCGCCATCGGCGTAGGTTTGAACACATATTTGGTAGTCCCAACGTTGGCAGTATTAATGACGGCAGGAGTCCAAGTTCCCATGATAGCGGGTGTATTGGTAGATTTATTGGGCAGCACAGGCGGCGTTGCGCCTTTGCAAATCGGAGCTATTGGATTGAAAGTAGGCGTAATATTCGCCACTACTTTGATGCGCAGGAGTCCTTGTGTAGCGCAAACCCCCAAGTTGGCATTAAAAATCAAGTCGTATTCATCGACTTGCGACACGTTGGCAGGCGTTTCGTAAGTGCCAAAAATAGGCGGAACGTTGTTGGATTTTACGGGCAGTACGACATTTTGTTGCCCGACGCAAAAAGTAAGCGGCGCAAAAGTAGGCGTTATGTTGGGTTTTACGATGACAGTGACGGTTTTTGGCGCGCCAGCGATGGGACATCCTGAAATAGCGGGTGAGATAGTATAAGTTGCTGTTCCACTTAAACTTGGGTTTATTAATAACAATGTTTGATTAATGCTACTTCCGCTGCTTGCTGATGCACCAGCTATATTATTTAGGGTCACAGTCCAACTAAAAGAAGTAAGATTAGATGAACTTCCTAAATTAATATCCGTGTTGTCACCTGAACAAATACTTTTTAATGCTTGAGGAAGAATAACATCTGGTTTTTCTACATTTACAAGAGCAGTTTCTGTTTTGACGCACCCCAAAATATCCGTAACAGTAAGTGATGCAATATACGTACCTGAATTTATATACGTGTGTGTAGTATTTTGAGTGTTTGCTGTTGCCGTACCATCACCAAAATTCCACAAGAAAGTTGAATTTACCGTCGGGCAGGTCTTGGTAAACGAAAAAGCATTGCAAGTATTGGTCAGACTTGTTACAAACTCGGCATTAGGTCCAATTTTGGTATCTGCTCCCCACGTCAATTTAAACCCACCATTGCTTGTAGTATAATTATCTACCAACAGAGAATAAACTGTTCCTGCAACCAAGTTTGCAGACCCAGAAATATTAGAGCCGTTGCCTCCTTGAGAAGTTGGCCCACTACCATCTATTCCAGTTGGACCCGCAATACCACTCCAATTACATATAATAGCTTGATTAGTAGGAGTAGGGCAGTCTTCCCAAATTGCAAAATCATAATCGTTAGAAAGTATATTAGGTGTAATCGTCATCTTGATAGGACCGTCACAGCCTGCTGTAAATTTAAACCATTTAGATTGTTTCTCGCCTTCAAGAAGGCAAGAGTTGGAGGCAGATACTTCTTGATTCCCGAAACCAGCATTTGAAACCCCTTGAATAAAAGGCTGGTTGTTGCATAGTTTTGCTGCGGTGCTGCAATCTTGACTTGCAAGAGGATTAATTGGGGGTGGAGTAACATTAGTCAAGCATGTAGTAAAAGACCCTTGTATTCCTGACGGCGAGCCATATACAGCATAATGATAGGTAGTACCAACCGTTAGACCAGTAAACACTCGAGTTAGAGGTGAAGCACCACAAGCCAATGATCCTGCTAAACTATTGGCATTACAGTCGTCAGTAAAAAGAGCTAACCCTATTTGACCTGTCAAAGTGATAGCGGTAACAGAAATAGTTGCGCTTGTCCCAGTTGCCGTAAAGGAGTACCATACTTCAGGGCTATTGCCCACCAAACCACAAGCGCCAGTAGTAAAAGTGTTATCCGCGCCCACAGTGGTACCTGTTAGGCAAGGACCAGTAGGAGAAATAGTGGTAGCATTGCTACAATCGTCATTGAGTGGTGCTGGAATAATACTAACACAAACATTGAAGCCACCTGGCGCACCAGAGCCTGAAATAGTAAAATAATATTGAGTTCCTGCTGTTATATTAGCAACACTTATATTATTAAATGGCGCGGCTCCGCATTGAGACCCGAGTAAAGTAAAGCTACTTGCACAAGTTCCAGCTACCAGAATAACCTCCATATTTCCGCCCAAACCTGATGAAGTCACTGTAAATTGCGCAGCTCCCGATGTGGCAGGCGTAAAAGTGTACCAAACATCTGGATTGCCGTCAATAGTTTGGCAACCTACCGTACCGAGCCAACTATCATCTCCGCCGACAGTAGTTCCTGCGGTGCAAGACCCGTTGGCAGTAATCACAGTTGCGTTGGGGCAGAGGTCGTTGCCCGGCTGGGCAAAAAGCAAGAAAGCATTGAAAAGGGCTGCTAAAAGAAGTAAATTTCTTTTCATCGTCTTAATAATTTTTGGTATTTGTTTGTAAAGTCCAACCTATTTGGAAATGAAAAAGTGGCATCAAAGTTTTGTGCCACACTCTTCAAAACGAATTATATTACAAAAGTATGTTATTTTTTCAATAATAATTATATTAAATTACAAAAAAAATTAAAAAACATCTATTTAGTGAAATTTTAAAATGATAAATTCAGACCTTTTAAAATATAAAACACGAAAAACATTGTTTTTTAGAAGAATAATATTTTGAAAACGCATTTATTTTATTGTATGCACAAAATAATATTTTACAATAAGCAAATATTTACAAAAAATACCTATATTTTTGTAAAATAAAGTGGCTAAAAAAAATCACTTGTGACATAGTATAAATAATATTTTATAAATATAGAAAATTTTGACTGAAGTTGCAGTTATATTGATTTTTTTAGGATTTTTTACAGCACAGACACTCTTACAAAGTCAATTTTAAATGTGAGCGGTTCAAAGATAAAATTTATGAACGATGAAAACTAACTTCAAATAAAAGCTTCGTACTAATTGGGAATTAGTTATTTGAAATAAAATCTAAAAAATCCACTAAAAAATGTCACAAAAGCAAAAAAATTCAGGTTTCGGAAAAAAGCTCTGACATTTTAATAAAAGATTTTTGGAGAGGCAATAAATTGAGGTTGAAAGTCCATATATTTGCACTGAAAATTATTTTTATATAAAATTAGAAACTATGAATTTTGATTTGATAATTATCGGGAGCGGTCCCGGCGGTTATGTGGCGGCTATTCGAGCCTCCCAATTAGGTATGACGGTGGGGGTCGTGGAGCGCGAAAACTTGGGGGGAATCTGCCTGAATTGGGGTTGTATCCCCACGAAAGCCTTGCTCAAAAGTGCGCAAGTTTTTGAATATATCAAGCACGCAAAGGATTACGGAATCGAAGTTTCGGACGCAAAATCCGATTTTGGAGCTATGATTAACCGAAGCCGCACGATAGCTGACGGCATGAGCAAGGGCGTGAATTTTTTGATGAAAAAAAATAAAATAACCATTATCAATGGCAATGGTGTTCTGAACGCCAGCAAAGAGGTGGAAGTGACCGACAAAGACGGTAAAAAAACCATTTGTACGGCTAAAAACATCATTATCGCTACGGGCGGACGCGCAAAAGAGTTGCTAAACTTGAAGATAGATGGCAAAAAAATCATCGAGTATCGAAAAGCTATGACGCTCGAAAAGCAACCTAAAAAAATGGTGGTAGTCGGCGGTGGAGCGATAGGCGTAGAGTTCGCCTACTTCTATAAGTCGCTCGAAACCGATGTCACAATAGTCGAATTTATGGAACAAGGATTAGTGCCTCGAGAAGACGCTGATGTTTCAAAAGAATTGACTAAAATTTACCAAAAATCTGGTATTCGAGTGCTTGGAAACACCTCCGTAGAGAATGTAGATATTTCTGGAAATGGTTGCAAAGTCAGCGTCAAAAACCGTGCCGACGGCAAAATAGAAGTCATTGAGTGTGACATAGTGCTCTCTGCTGCAGGCGTAACGCCCAATACCGAAAATATAGGTTTGGAGCAATTAGGGATACAAACTGACCGTGGATTTATCAAAGTAAATGAATATTATCAGACGAATGTGACAGGCATTTATGCGATTGGTGACGTACTATCTACGCAATCGCTGGCGCACGTCGCGAGTGCCGAAGGGATTACTTGCGTCGAAAAAATCGCAGGACATCACCCTGAACCCATTGATTACAACAATATTCCGGGCTGTACTTACTGCTCCCCAGAGGTAGCATCTGTTGGCTATACAGAAGCCGCAGCACGCGCAGCAGGATATGAATTGAAAATCGGTAAATTCCCATTCGCAGCGTCAGGAAAAGCAAGTGCTGCAGGCGCAAAAGAAGGTTTTGTGAAAGTGATTTTTGATGCAAAATACGGTGAATTTTTGGGTGCGCACTTGATAGGAGCTAACGTGACAGAAATGATTAGCGAGATAGTAGTAGCGAGAAAATTAGAAACTACTGGACACCAAATTATAAAATCTATCCACCCGCACCCGACTATGAGCGAAGCGATTATGGAAGCGGCGGCAGCAGCTTACGGAGAAGTAATTCACATTTAAAAATTATTTTAACTAATTTTTGTGACTTTAAACTTTTTTTTAATAAAAATGTCACAAAAATAACCTTAATTTAATTTTTTATAATTTTCTAACTCAATTATAAAGTGCCAACACCCAATGAAATTTTGAAAAAATATTGGGGTTTTGACAAATTCCGCCCGTCGCAATTAGACATTATTGAGTCTGTGTTGGGTGATCGAGATACCCTTGCGTTGCTTCCTACGGGCGGTGGAAAGTCTATATGTTTTCAAGTTCCTGCGCTTTGTTTGGAGGGCGTGGCGCTGGTTGTTTCTCCGTTGATTGCTTTGATGAAAGATCAAGTTCAGAATCTGAAACAAAAAAATATCGCTGCAGAGGCGATTTTTTCGGGTTTGCACCAGCGAGAAGTAGAAAGAATTTTTGATAATTGCACTTTTGGTGACACCAAAATTTTATACCTTTCGCCAGAAAGATTAGCCAACCCAGATGCCATAGAGCGAATAAAACAACTGAAAATTTCGATTTTGGTAGTAGATGAAGCGCATTGTATTTCGCAATGGGGCTACGACTTTCGACCATCGTACCTAAAAATAGCAACTGTCCGACCGTTTTTTCCAAAAATTCCTGTGCTTGCTTTGACCGCGACCGCAACCAAAGAAGTAGTGCAAGATATTCAGCAAAGGCTGGAATTTTCGGCAAATAATATTTTTCAAAAAAGTTTTTCGCGCTCAAATTTGTCTTATGTCGTCTTCAATCAAGAACACAAAGACCCAAAAATGTTAGATATTTTGCAAAAAGTGACAGGGTCTGCGGTGGTATATGTTAAAAATCGAAAAAAAACAAAAGATATTTCGCAGTATTTGTTGCGCCATCAAATAAGTGCAGATTATTATCATGCAGGCTTGGAGATGGACGAACGCTCGAAAAAACAAGACAACTGGATAAATAACAAGATTCGCGTGATGGTTTCGACCAACGCTTTTGGTATGGGAATTGACAAACCCGATGTGCGGACGGTTATTCATTTGGATTTGCCAGAAAGTTTGGAAGCCTATTTTCAAGAAGCTGGGCGCGCAGGACGCGACGAAGCAAAGGCATATTGTGTTTTGCTGTATAATTTAAGCGATAAAATTCAATTAGAACGAAATTTTATTTCGTCGTTTCCCGAAATTGATGAAATAAAAAATACTTATCGTGCGCTTGGCAGCTATTTGCAGTTGGCAATAGGCAGCGGAATGGGTGAAAGTTTTGATTTCGAACTCAACGAATTTGCTTTGAATTTTAAATTAGAGGTCGCAAAAACATACAGTTGCCTCAAAGTGCTGGAGCAATCTGGCTGGATTGCGCTCAACGAAGCAATAAAAATCCCGAGTTCTGTGACATTTTTGGTGGATAAACACCAACTTTACGATTATCAAATAAAAAATGAAAAATTAGATTTGCTGATTCGTACGCTTTTGAGGCTCTATCAAGGCATAGCCACCCAAATTATGAGCGTCAATGAGTTTCAGATTGCGACGATTTGTAAAAGTACTAAAGAACTGATTATCAAGGGTTTAAATCTGCTTCACAGCGATAAAATCATTGATTACTCCAAGCAGAAAGATAAACCGCAGTTGGTATTTGTGCGTGAAAGAGTCGATATTTCGCATTTAGATATTGACGTGGCGGCGTACAATTTTCGGAAAAATAGGCACAAATGGAGGATTGAAAAGGTGGTTTCGTATGCCGAAACAGCGCATTGTAGAAGTCGCCAGTTGCTCGATTATTTTGGCGAAGAAAATGCTTCAAATTGCGGTGTTTGTGACATTTGTTTGGAGCGAAAAAAAAATTCTGTTTCTAACAACGAGTTCAATACTTACAGTGAAAAAATTAAAATTTTATTAGAAAAAAATGGGCTAACTTTGGAAGAACTCGTCAATTCATTTGCCCCCAAAAGAAAAGATGTAGTTTTGAAAACGATTGAATTTTTGGTGGACGAAAGGCTTATTTTGTCAGAAAAAAATAAATACGTTTGGAACAAATAACGCATCAAAAACACACTATCTTGTTGGTTTCCAACGATTTAAGCAATGACCAGCGAATGTTGCGCATCTGTAATTCGTTGGCAAAAAATGGTTATAGAGTAACACTCGTTGGGCGAAAATTAAAAAATTCAACTCCGCTTACGCCAGAAATTTATGAACAAAAAAGACTGAAATGTTTTTTCAATAATTCTGCACTTTTTTATGCTGAATACAATATTCGCCTGCTGCTGTTGCTTTTTGTCACAAAATACGACGGAATTTGCGCGATTGATTTAGATACGATATTGCCGGTGGCATTGATTTCTTATGTCAAACCGCGTGTTAATTTTTATGATGCGCACGAATATTTTACGGAAGTTCCAGAATTAGTCGCTCGCCCGAGTGTGCAAAATGTTTGGAAAAAAATTGAAAAATTTGCCGTGCCGAAGATGAATTATTGCTATACCGTCTGTGAAAGCTTGTCACAACTGTTTGAAAATGAGTATGGTATGAAATTTTATACCATCAAAAACGTTCCTTTTCGGTTGCGAGCTGAATCGCTTACAGATGTTCCAAAGGTTAAAAAAATAATACTTTATCAAGGCGCGTTGAATGTCGGGCGAGGATTAGAAAGTGCCATTACCGCTATGCAATTTGTCGAAAATGCAAAACTTCATTTGGCTGGGAAAGGCGATATTGAGCAACAATTAAAGGAATTAGTCTTTCGATTGAATGTCACAGATAAAGTAATATTTTTAGGAAATATTGCGCCCAAAGAGCTAAAAAAAATAACCGCAACCGCAAGTATTGGGCTGAATCTGTTGGAAAATTTGGGGCTGAATTATTATTTTTCGCTTGCCAACAAGACATTTGATTACATTCAGGCGGGAATCCCTTCGCTCAACATGGATTTTCCAGAATACCGAAAACTAAACAGTGAATTTGAAACTTCTTTGCTTCTGAACAATCTTTCGCCTTCGACGGTCGCCCAAAATATTAACGCTTTACTCAACAATGTAACTTTATACAATCGCTTGAAAATCAACTGTTTAGAAGCAGCGAAAATATGGAATTGGGAGTCGGAGGAACAAAAATTAATCCAAATCTATGACTACGCATTTAAAAAAAAATAATTTGAGTTGTCATATTTTAGGTGTTTACAAAAAATAATATGAAAAATTTTATTGAAGAATTAAAGTGGCGCGGTATGTTGCACGACATGGTTCCCGAAACAGAAGCCTTGCTTTCTAAAGGCTCCGTGACGGGCTACATCGGTTTTGACCCAACTGCGGACTCTTTGGGAGTAGGAAATTTGGTGCAAGTAATGATGCTTCTACACTTTCAAGAATGTGGACACAAACCTATCGCATTGATAGGCGGCGCAACTGGAATGGTGGGCGACCCGTCTGGAAAATCACAAGAACGAAATTTGCTTTCTGAAGACATCTTGCAACACAACTTGGAATCACAGAAGAAACAATTAGAAAAATTTTTAAATTTTGATTGCGGAGCAAATTCTGCTGAAATTGTAAATAATTACGATTGGTTCAAGAATTTTTCTTTTTTAGACTTCATTCGTGACGTGGGAAAAAATCTAACTGTTAGCTATATGATGGCGAAAGACTCTGTGCAGCAGCGTTTGGAATCCGGTATGTCGTTCACCGAATTTAGTTATCAGTTGGTGCAAGGATATGATTTTTTTTACCTCTGGAAAAATAGGAATGTCGAGCTTCAGATGGGCGGCTCCGACCAGTGGGGCAATATCGTGACGGGGACTGAATTGATACGGCGAATGGGCGGCGGAAAAGGCTACGCACTCACCACTCCGCTCATCAAAAAGGCGGACGGTACCAAGTTTGGGAAGTCCGAAAGTGGAAATATTTGGTTAGATGCAAAGCGAACTTCGCCTTACCAATTTTATCAGTTTTGGCTAAATGCAAGCGATGAAGATGTAAAAAATTATATCCGAATTTTTACGCTTTTTACCCAAAAAGAGATAGAACTTTTAGAAGTAGAACACGCGCTTTCACCGCATTTGAGAGGGCTTCAAAAAGCGTTGGCGGAGGATATTACGATAAGAGTACATTCTCTAAAAGAATTAAAATCTATCAAAAATGTGACAGAAATTTTATTTGGAAATAATGTCACAAAAGAGAATCTTATTTTATTGTCCGAAAATGATTTGAATACTATTTCTCAAGAAATTCCGACTTTCACGCTCTCAAAAGAAGACTTGAAGCAAGGAATTTCGATAATAGATGTTCTGGGCGAGCTTACGTCAATCATCAAGTCAAAAGGGGAAGCCAAGAATGCGATAAAAAATAATGCCATTTCGGTGAATAGAGAAAAAGTGAGCAGCATTGATTTTCAACTCAACGAAACTCATCTTATCAAAGACAAATTTATTTTTATTGACAACGGAAAGAAAAATAAATACATTCTCCGAGCAGAATAACAGGCAAAAAAAATAGGTCGGCTTCAAACAAATGAAGCTGACCTATTTTTCTTAAAGATAATTTAAAGACTAATCGTCCTCAAATTTGTCAGAGCTACCACTGTTGTACTTGTCGTAACGTGGACGATCATCGCCGCCGAATGGTTTTTTGTAACCACCGCCGCCGCCGCCGTAACCGCCTGTGGTTCCGCCACCGCCGCCGCTACGATTGTAACCGCCACCGCCGCCGCCGCCACGGTTATAGCCGCCACCACCACCGCTGCCGCCACTGCCGCCGCGATTGTAACCACCGCCACCACCGCCGCCGTAGCCACCACCACCGCCGCCACCGCCGCCAAATGGTTTTTTGTAGCCACCGCCACCGCCACCGCCGCCGAATGGTTTTTTGAAACCACCGCCGCCTTCGCCTTTCGGACGTGCTTCGTTCACTTGGAGAGTACGACCGTCAATTTCAGACTCATTTAAGCCTTCGATTGCTGCATTAGCTTCTTCATCACTGCTCATTTCTACGAAGCCGAAGCCTCTGCTTCTACCTGTGTTTTGATCGGTGATAATCTTCGCGGATGAGACCTCACCATAAGCCTCAAACATTTCTCTGAGTTTGTCGCTGTCAATTTTAAAACTGACGTTGCTAACATAAATGTTCATAACAAAAAAATTAAAAAATAAAAAAATAAATAATACAGGCGTAAATTGACCGAATTTAAGCAGGAAATTTTTGAGCTTTAACTGATGAAGTCGGCTAATTAGTCAATACCGTTGTGCAAATGTAATGATAAAATTTGAGCTTTCTACATTAATATTATTTTTTGCAGAAATTATTTTTGGGTCGCTCGCAATTTTGAGATAAAAGCAAGCATTTTATTTTTTATTTTTTACTTATATAATTGATAATCAACATATTAAGTATATTTAGAAATTTTATATTTAATAAAAATATTATTTCTATCTAAAAATAAATTATTTTTGCAACGCATTTAAAAGAAAGTAAAAGTTAGATAAAAATTATGGAACACTTAAAATGTTTAATTATTGGTTCAGGTCCGGCGGGTTATACTGCCGCGATTTACGCCGCGCGAGCCAATATGCACCCCGTCATGTACACGGGTCCGGAGCCGGGAGGGCAGCTGATGATGACCACCGATGTTGAAAATTTTCCGGGCTACCCCGAAGCAGTCACAGGACCCGAGATGATGGAGCATTTTCGCAAACAATCCGCAAGATTTGGGACGGATATACGCTACGAAAAAATTGCGCGAGTTGATTTTAGCCAAAGTATTCATAGAGTTTGGACTGAAAGCGACGTAGAAATAACGGCAAATACCGTCATCATTGCCACAGGTGCAAGCGCAAAGTGGTTGGGGTTGAAATCCGAAACGCGCCTCAACAACAAAGGTGTGTCGGCTTGCGCAGTTTGCGACGGATTTTTTTATAGGGGACAAGACGTGGCGGTCGTGGGCGCAGGCGATACGGCGGCAGAAGAAGCGAGTTATCTGGCAAAACTCTGCACTCACGTTCATCTTTTGGTGCGTCGCGATGAAATGCGTGCCTCCAAAATTATGCAAGAACGAGTGAAAAATACGCCTAACATTACTATTCACTGGAATACCGAAACGGAGGAAATACTCGGCGAGGACGCAGTGACGGGAGTTCGTTTGAGAAATAATAAAACAAATGAAATTTTTGAAATAAATGTGACAGGCTTTTTTGTAGCTATTGGGCATACTCCGAACACAGCTATTTTCAAAGATTGGTTGGATATGGACGAAACTGGCTACTTGCTTGCAAAATCTGGAAGTACCAAAACCAACCGTGCGGGCGTGTTTGTGAGCGGCGACGCACAGGATAAAGTGTATCGTCAAGCCGTCACTGCGGCTGGAACTGGTTGTATGGCAGCTTTGGACGCTGAAAGATATTTGGTAGAAATAGGCGTGGCGTGACAGAGTAAAAAATACAAAATTTAGAAAATAGAAACCTAATTATTTTAAATACACAATTAAAAATCATACAATGAGTAAGCCGAAATTTCGAGCTGGCGTGCTGCACAGTCAAGAAGTCACCGACCTGCTGAACTATGCAAATCAACAAAATTTTGCACTTCCTGCGGTCAATGTGATAGGAACGAACACTGTAAATGGCGTTATCGAAACTGCTAAATCCGTTAATTCTCCCGTCATGATTCAGTTTTCAAACGGCGGTTCTGTCTTTTTTGCTGGAAAAGGATTGACTGGCGAGGGTCAATTTGCGGCGATTGAAGGAGGGATAGCAGGTGCTTTTCATGTCCATCAGATGGCTTCAGCGTACAAAGTTCCTGTAGTTTTGCACACGGACCACTGCGCAAAAAAGTTATTGCCTTGGATTGACGGTTTGCTTTCGGCTGGCGAAAAATTCTATGACTTACACGGTTTTCCGTTGTATAGTTCTCACATGCTTGATTTGTCGGAAGAATCTATTGCTGAAAACATAGAAACTTGCTGCAAGTATTTTGAGCGAATGAACAAAATAGGTATGACTATCGAGATTGAACTTGGCGTGACGGGCGGAGAAGAGGACGGAGTAGATAATTCGGACGTGGATAGTTCAAAACTCTACACGCAGCCGTCGGAGGTTGATTTTGCTTACACGGAGCTTTCAAAAATAAGTCCCAACTTCACGATTGCAGCGGCTTTTGGGAATGTACACGGCGTTTATAAGCCCGGAAATGTGAAGTTGCAACCCATTATTTTGAAAAATTCGCAGGAATTTATTCGTACAAAGCACAAAATAAAGAACCCAAATCCAGTTAATTTTGTATTTCATGGCGGAAGCGGCTCGAGCCGAGAGGAAATTCGGGAAGCTATAGAGTATGGTGCAGTAAAAATGAACATTGATACAGATATGCAGTGGGCATATTGGGACGGGATACGTGGATATTACGAAGCCAACAAAGGATATTTGCAAAGTCAAATCGGCAATCCAGATGGCGACGACAAGCCCAATAAAAAATATTATGACCCAAGAGTCTGGCTTCGCGAAGGCGAAAAAACTTTTGTCAGTCGCCTAAAATTAGCTTTTGAAGACCTGAATTGTATCAATAAAAATATATAAATACTGATTTTTTGTGACAAAACGGAAATGGCTAAAAACAACTTTTTGAAGTTGTTTTTAGCCATTTTTTGTTAAAATAAAAGTTGATTGTGACTATCTTAATACGACAGTATTAAGTTTTTTTGCGATTTCGTCGTGCATTAGCTTTAGCTTAAAATGCACCTTCAAAAATTTATCGACGCTCGCAGCATCTAATTTTTGGGTTTCTGCCTCTTTGATTCGGAGCGTATTTTTATCAATTAGGGTTTTTATTTTTTTTAGTTTAAAACGCTGAACGGCTTGCAATCCGTCCAAAATAAAATTTTGTTCGGGACTTTTTTGTAACAGTTCAATCTGCCACATATTCCGCCAATTTTCGCTGTACTCGAAGGGAGAACTTGCAATATCAATCGTAATTTGCTGGATTTCAGGCACTTGATGATTGAAAAAATAGGACTCACTCGGCTGTTTTCCGTCCAAAGTCATCTTCCAATACTCTTTTACGATTTGGCTAAAATATTTATTTTCAAACGCTTCTAAAAGTTCTTCTATATCTTCCAACAAAAATTCGGCGAGAGTCCTTTGTGGGGACGAAGAATATAGCTCCTGACCATAATTAATTAAAATCCGAACAATATCTTTTTCTTGAAAATCATTGTTTTGTGACAAATTTTCTTTGCCTTTGGCTTCCGAAATCGGCGGTTCGGTAGTCGGGTAGGGGACATCGTCGCTCGGCGCGGGTTCTGCAAAATTTCTTTTTTGCTTTTTAGACAGTTCGTTTTTAATAAAAATATTCGTTTCGCTCACCAAAATATTCTCGTCAATCTGCAACTGCGCCGAACACTCCCGAAGATAAACCGACCGCTTGATAGCATCAGGTATTTTGGCGACACTCGACACGATTTCCTTAATTAGTCCCGCTTTTTTTATCGGGTCGTTGCCTGCTTCTGTACGCAACAGATTGATTTTGAACAAGATAAAATCAACTGCATTGAGGTTGATAAAATCTTTAAAAACCGTCCCGCCGACTTTTCTGATGTAAGAATCTGGGTCTTCGCCAAGCGGAAACTGCACGATTTTGACGTTCATATCCTCTTCCAAAATCATATCCATGCCGCGCAGGGCAGCTTTGATGCCCGCAGGGTCGCCGTCGTAAAGAATTTTAATATTTTTGGTATATCGCTTGATGAGCCGAATCTGCTCCACCGTCAGAGCCGTTCCGCTCGAAGCGACCACATTTTCTACGCCCGACTGGTGCAGCGAAATTACATCGGTATAGCCTTCTACCAGCAAACATTCGTCGAGATTTTGTATCGTTTTTTTTGCAAAAAACAAACCATACAAAACCTTGCTTTTGCTATAAACTTCCGTTTCGGGCGAGTTGATGTACTTCGGTGCTTTGGGATCTTTTATCATAATCCGACCCGCAAAAGCAATCGGCTTTCCGACCAAACTATGGATAGTGAACATCACTCGGTGTCGAAAAAAATCTTGGTCGTAGGAAGTAGTCAAACCTAATTTTCGTAAAATATCAATTTTGTGACTGGCTTGGACAGCTGCAAGTGTAAAACTATCTTTATTTTCTTGCGCAAAACCGAGTCCAAATTTTTTGATAATATCTTCCCCGTATCCGCGCTCTTTGAAATAATTAAGTCCGATACTTTTACCTTTATCGGTTTCAAAAAGTTGATTTTGGTAAAAGTTTTTAGCAAATTCATTGACGATAGAAAGACTTTCTTGCTCCAATTTTTCCGCCAAATACTCCTGCGAAGGCACGGTTTCGTCCACTTCGATGGCGTATTTATTGGCAAGCCAACGCAGTGCGTCGGGAAACGTGAGCGTTTCGTGTTCCATCAAAAACTGGACGGCATTACCAGCCTTGCCGCAGCCAAAACATTTGTAGATATTGCGGGCAGGATTGACGTTGAAAGAAGGTGTTTTTTCGTTGTGGAACGGACAATTTCCAATCAAATTCGTTCCACGTCGGCGCAGATTGACAAACTCTCCGACTACGTCCTCGACTTTGGCGGTTTCTAAAATTTCGGTTACAGTTTTTTGTGAAATCATGTATTTTTGTTAGAGTTCTAAAAAATCTTTCATCTCAAAAAAGCCGTATTTCCCTCTCAACCACTCGGCAGCCAACACTGCTCCGAGCGCAAAACCGTCCCGTGAGTGAGCCGTATGTTTTATTTCAATAGTATCAATTTCGGACGAATATGTGACAGCGTGTGTGCCGGGAACGTCGTCAATTCTATGAGAAATTATTGGCAATTTGTGACGGAGTTCAGAGTCATCTTTTGTCCAGCCCACGATGTTTGGATAAAAATCCATGATGCTCTTTGCCAACGATATAGCTGTTCCACTTGGTGCATCTAACTTTTGTATGTGGTGAGTTTCTTCGATTTTGACTTGATATTCGGGATAATAATTCATCAGTTCCGCCAATTTTTTATTGATAATAAAAAATAAATTCACTCCGATACTAAAATTAGAGGCATAAAAAAAAGCACTTTTGTGGCGTGCACAGTCGGCTTTTGCTGCTTCCAAATGCTCCAACCAACCAGTAGTTCCGCACACTACGGGGACATTTGCCTCAAAACAAATTTGTAAATTTTGGAGCGCAGCTTCGGGACGGCTGAACTCTATGGCGACATCGGGTGACGTTGCTCTTAACTTTTCGAGTAGATTATTTTGGTCATCGGCATTGACTTGCAGCACGATTTTGTGATGCCTCGAAAGAGCTATGGCTTCGATAGTTTTTCCCATTTTTCCGTAACCGATAAGAGCTATTTTCATATTTTATTTCAGATTAGTGCGTTTTTGTGACGAAAATATTAAGAGTTCTTTGTTTTCTTCGGGAACTGTGTAGGAATACTTCAAGCCTAATTTTTCGAGCAGGGAAATAGACTTGTGATTATTTCCTAATGTGGTAGCTAAAATAATTTTATTTAGCGGATTTTGTGACATTTCGTCCATTACTTTTTCGGCGGCTTCGTAAGCATACCCATTTTTTTCATATTCTGAAAGTAGCGCGAAACCAATATCGTGATACTCTAAATTCTCTCTTTTTACGAATGTCACGATACCGATAGGAATTTTATTTTCCTTCAAATCGATAACCCAATAAGTCAAATCTGGTTTTTCGAGAATGTTATTGATATAGGCTTCAGAATCGGCTGTATTTTTTACGTTTCTTTCTCCAATAAACCGAATCCAATCGGGCATATTGACCAACCACATTATAAATTCCGCATCAGAAACCTCCAGTGAGCGCAAAATAAGTCGAGAAGTCGTTAGTGTTTTTGTCACAAAAAATGATTTTTTTTGAATTATGCAGGCATTTGTATATTTTTTGAAGTCCGTATGATGTTGGTATTTTGCTGGTCATTTTCTATCAAGCCGTCGCGCAAGCGGACGATTCGATGCGCGTGTTCGGCAATATCGGGTTCGTGGGTGACGAGGATTATCGTGTTTCCGTTGGCGTGAAGTTGTTCAAAAATCGCCATAATTTCGAGGCTGGTTTTGGTGTCCAAGTTCCCTGTTGGTTCGTCGGCGAGGATAATAGCGGGATTATTTACCAACGCCCGCGCAATGGCGACGCGTTGCCGCTGCCCACCCGAAAGCTCGTTGGGCTTGTGTGTTATGCGGTCGCCGAGCCCTACAGCGTCGAGGGCTAATTTTGCTTTTTCCAAGCGTTGTGACTTGCTAAAACCAGCATAAACTAAAGGCAAAGCGACATTGTCCCAAGAACTCAAACGCGGCAGAAGGTTGAAAGTTTGGAAGACAAAACCAATTTCTTTGTTCCGAACTTCCGCCAGTTCGCTGTCGTCCATCGTGCTTACATTGATGCCATTGAGGACATAGCTGCCCGCCGTGGGAGAGTCTAAACAGCCTAAAATGTTCATCAAAGTTGATTTTCCAGAACCGGAAGGACCCATCAGCGCGACGTATTCATTTTTAGAAATATCCAAAGAAACATTCTTCAGAGCATGGACTTCTTCAGCTCCCATGACGTAGGTTTTGCTGAGTTCTCGAATGGAAATAATTGATTTCATTGGATAAAAAATTAACTTTTTGTGACAAAAATATTAGAGTACTTTGGGAGCGGTAAAATAAGGAAAGGACGGATTGGGCGCATTTTTCAATGCCGATTCGGTGGTGATATGGTTTCCGACTTCGTCATTTCGCAGACGATTTTCAGTTTGCTCCGCCAAGTAAACCAAAGGCTCGACTCCCGAAGTATCCAATTCGTCCAATTTTTCTACCATTTTCAAAATATTATTCAAATCGTGTTGAATTTTTAGCTGCTCTGCTGGATTCAATTCCAATCGGGCGAGCTGTTGAAGTTTCAAAATTAGGTGATTATCGACATTCATAGATTAAATTTTCGATGAGTCTTCTTTTTTTATCGCTCAAAATTAATAAAAAAATGACAGAATTGTATAATTTAAAATAAAGCGGCGTAAATTCGTGCCACAAATTATGATTTTCAACCTTTAAAAATTTTGGAATGTCGCCTAAACATATTGCGATTGCTGGTAATATTGGTGCCGGAAAAACTACGCTTTCTTCTCAACTTGCCAAGCATTTCGGCTGGGAAGTTCATTACGAAGACACCGAAAATAATCCTTATTTGAGTGATTTTTACAACGATATGAAACGTTGGTCGTTCAATTTGCAGATTTTTTTTCTCAACAGTCGCTACCAACAAGTGCTTCAAATCCAGCAAGGCGCGCAGACAGTAGTGCAAGACCGCACTATTTATGAAGATGCGTTTATTTTTGCGCCCAATTTATTTGACATGGGACTGATGGGAAAACGGGATTTTGAAAATTATTTTTCCTTGTTCCAGACGATGTCCTCACAGGTAAAAGCACCCGATTTATTGATTTATTTGCGGGCTGGAATCCCGAAATTGGTGCAGCACATTCACGCACGCGGTCGTGATTATGAAGGAAATATGAGTTTGGATTATCTCAAACATCTCAACGAAAGGTACGAAAATTGGATCAGCGGCTATCGGGAAGGCAAGTTGCTCATCATCGAAGTAGATGAATTGGATTTCAAAAATAATCCCGAAGACTTGGGGCTTATTATCGAAAAAGTATCGAGCCAACTGCACGGATTATTTTAAAGTAATGATTTATATGCTGTCACAAATACGTTCTAATCTATCAAAAAGTGCTGCGACCTTGATTGCGGTATCTAAAACACAAATAGTTGCAGATATTTTGCCACTTTATGAGCAAGCGCAACGGGATTTTGGAGAAAATAAAGTTCAAGAACTGCTCACAAAATACGAGCAAATGCCAAAGGACATTCGCTGGCATTTTATTGGTCATTTGCAGTCCAATAAAGTCAAATCTATCGTTCCTTTCGTGCATTTGATACATTCGGTGGATAGTGTGGAATTGTTAGAAACCATTGATAAACAGGCGTTTAAAGTTAATAAAAAAATTAATATTTTACTACAGTTTCATATAGCGAGCGAAGAAAGCAAGTTTGGTTTTGAGCCACAGCAGTTTATGGATTGGATGGGAAGCGGTGCGTATCTGGACTTTCCAAATATCATTTTCTGTGGCGTGATGGGAATGGCGACTTTTACGGACGACCAAGCGCAGGTTCGCTCCGAATTTCAGCAATTAAAAGCTATTTTTGACCGCCTACGACAAAATTATTTCTCCAACAATCCCGATTTTCGTGAGATAAGTATGGGTATGTCCGACGATTACCTCGTAGCACTCGAAGAAGGAAGCACGATGATTCGGATAGGTAGTTTACTTTTTGGGAAAAGACATTGAAAAATTATTTTGAAAAAAATAATTTTTCACATTTATATCAGGTCACAATAATTAATAAAAAAATAAAAAATAATGGAATATCGTTATCTTGGTAAATCTGGCGTGCAAGTAAGTGCGCTTTCGTTTGGCTCTTGGCTCACATTTGGGAAACAAATTGGCGACGATGTTGCCGAAAATCTCATGGCTATCGCCTACGAACACGGTGTCAATTTTTTTGACAATGCCGAAATTTACGCTCGCGGACAATCAGAGGTCGTTATGGGAAATATTCTCCGCAAAATGAACTGGGAGCGCAGCAGCTTTTTGGTGTCGAGTAAAGTTTACTTCGGCGACGGCGGCTCCAAACCCAATCAGACTGGACTGAGCAGAAAACACATCTTCGAAGCCTGTCACGCAGCGATGAAAAGGCTGCAAGTAGAGTATATTGACCTGTTTTTTTGCCACCGACCAGACAAAAAAACGCCTATCGAAGAAACCGTCCGAGCAATGAATGACCTAATCTCGCAAGGGAAAATCCTTTATTGGGGGACTTCCGAGTGGTCGGCGCAGGAGCTGATGGAGGCGCACATGATAGCCCGCGAGCTGCGGCTCATCGGTCCCGTCATGGAGCAACCGCAATATAATATGTTTTGGCGCGACAAAGTAGAAGTGGAATACAGTCAAATGTACAAAACAGTTGGTTTGGGGACTACTATTTGGTCGCCGCTTGGCTCTGGCGTATTGACCGACAAATATCTCAAAGAATTTCCGGCGGATACGCGATTGAGTATTGACGGATTGCAGTGGCTCAAAGACCGCTCACTCACGCCCGACCGCCTCGAAAAAACGCGCCATCTGAACGCGTTGGCACTTGATTTGGGGACTTCGCTCGCCAAACTTGCTATAGCGTGGTGCCTTAAAAATCCAAATGTGAGTACTGTTATTTTGGGTGCGTCCAAGCCGCAACACCTTACTGAAACGCTGTCGTCTATGGAAGTAATGTCGCTTCTTACGCCAGAAGTTACAGAAAAAATCGAGGTAATTTTGGAAAATAAACCCGAACACCCGCAGTTTTAGAGAGATAGCTTGGAATCTGTCAAAATTTTCAAAGCTACCACCAATGAAAGAGTTTTGTGCAGACAAGACAATAAAATTTTGTCTGCACAAAACTTCTACTGATTGGGGAAATAAAAATAAAGGTTGTTAGTGAGGCTCGGCGATGTGTTTTTCTTAACTGTTGATGTAGTTGGTAGCACAAGCATACAGCGTCGATATATTGGCAAAGTGGTTGATATCGAAGCTCAAATATTCAATTCCACGCGAATGTGCGGTATAATTTTTAATGTTCAGTTACTTCCGGCTACTTTTATAAAAACCTTATCGGACATTCGTTTTTTATGCTGGTATTGGATTTATTCGTACCTGTCCACCAACCGCTTTTAATACTTTCATAATTGTTGAAAATTGTGGTTTAGATCCATCAGATAAGGCTTTGTGTAAGCTATTTCTGCTCATTCCTGTTCTTTCCGCTATTTCAGTCATACCAATTGCTTTAGCAATATGTCCTATCGCAGTCATAATTTCAGCATCATTGCCATCTTCCAAAACAACATTTAGATATTCTGCAATCATCTCTCTTCTGTCTATATAATCTGATATTTCAAATTTTGATTTTTTCAATTTTTTAATTTTTCCCAAATTTCTTTTGCTTCTTCAAGGTCTTTTTGTTGGCTTTATTTGTTCCCACCAATTAGTAACAGAATAATCTTCCCGCCAGTTTCTGTGAAGTAAATTCTATAACCTTTTGCAAAGTTGATTCTCAATTCACTAATTTCATTTCCAACTGGTTTGCAATCTCCAAAGTATTCTTCATTTTCTAATTTTTGAAGTCTGAATAAAATTTTTGCTTTGGCTCGCAAGTCATTTAGTTTTCTAAACCACTTGTCAAATTCTGTCGTCTTTTCAATAAAGTACATTCTGTAAATTCTATTCGATTGGGTACAAAATTATGGGAAATAATTTGAAGTAGCAAATTCAGTTTTGAGCGTTTCGATTCGGCAAAATGATGACACAAGGTTTGATACTTAAGGAGTGAGGGGAATTTACGTTCCGACTGCTCGTAATCGCAGATGAGAATTGAAAAAAACAAGAATACCAATTTCATTGCCAATGTCTTGCAATGCAAGTCCAGTTCGAGCTAATACCGATTGTTATTCCATCTACTTCTTGCGAATGAGTTAGTGCTGGTACTTTTAGTCAACATCTCGTACACTTTGTTAATTACTTCCAAAGAATGTTCAACTTTCTTATCTCGCCCAACAGTATCCAAACTGATTTCAAAATTACTTGGCGGGTAAACGCTTAATCTATAATGATTCCAATAAAATCTTGTTTCGGTTGGAGAGTCGCCCAACCATCTACTATACGCATATTTAAAGTTATCGAATAAATTTTTGTCATCAAATCTAAAATCAATCGTACGACTAATTTTAGTATCTATTCCCTTGAGCGGAAAGTCTAAAATTGTGATTTCTTTTTCAAGCAATATATCAATTTTAGGAAACTTAATTTTTAGTCTTTTATGCAAAAGAGGCAAGTGAAAATTCTCCAATTCATTATAACTTTCATCAATAGTCAAAACCGTAGTTTCCTTATGAACAGTCGCAATTACAGTTTCCTTATTTACAGTCGGTACACCAGTTTCTTTGTGATTTGCAATTATTTTTTTTTCTAATATAGATGAATTTTTGATGGATTGAATTTCTTTTAAAGTGTCTAAATAAATCTCACTGTCTAAATTTTTATCAATTAATATTCCCATTTCTCTATTATTTCTTTCAGAGAACTCATATAAATTCATAGACGTGATGACTAAACTCTTCTCATTATAATAACATTTAGCATGAAGGTTTTGACAAAAGTATATTTCAATATTTTCAAACTTATACAAAATTCTTTTTTGGTCTTCAATAAGATCATTCTTACCGTAAATGATTGTAATCGCAATATTTTGTTTTTCAGCATCTCTTAATCTATCAATTAAAATAGGAGTCAATTTCAAAAATGGTGTTACTAACGTTATTGACTTTTGGGACTCAATAATAATATTTTCAATATGAAATGAAGTCGCTGTCGTTGTCAAAAATTTTGCCATAATTTCCCAAATAATCTTAAAATATTAAATCACAAAGCACACTAATTCGCATTGCCTTGCAAAAATACTCTATTTTTTGAGGCTACACAAATATCTTAAAAAATTATTTTTTTACTGCAAAATATAGTAAGTATCACAAGTTTTCAGTTACAAGTTTACACAAAAATAACGACACAAAAACTAAAATTTGTGTCGTTATTTCACTGTTTCAAAAATGGTTTTATAGCCAATCCAAGTTAATTTCTGTATTCCGAGAGCAACCCAACTCCCCCACAAAAAAACCCACACACACCCATTAATCTTTCATAAATGGATAGTTTTCTTCTACATAATTGTTTTCAAAAAGGAGTGCGCCGTCGGGGTATGCCGATGTTTTGGCGAAGTCAATCGCGTCTGCGATTTCAGCTTCTATGCGGACTTTGATAGCATCTATTTCGGCTTGCGAAGCTATTTTTTGGCTCACTATTCGCAATGGCAATGTCTTCACAGGGTCTATTTGGCGGTACGCTTCCACTTCCTCCTTGCTACGGTAAGAAGCCGCATCGGACTTCGAGTGACCGCGATAGCGATACGTTTTTATCTCCAAATAATACGGTCCTTTGCCAGCGCGAATGTGCGCTGCTGCACGCGCCAAACCCTCATGCACAGACTCTGGATTCATGCCGTCAATCTGTTCGCTCGGCATCTCAAACGACGCGCCGAGCTTGTAAAGGTCGGTCACGTTGCTCGTTCTTTCCACAGAAGTTCCCATGGCGTAGCCGTTGTTTTCGCAAATATAAAGGACGGGCAGTTTCCACGTCATCGCCATATTGAATGCCTCGTAAAGCGCGCCTTGACGTGCCGCGCCGTCGCCAAACATGGTCACACAAAGCAAATCGGTACCGCGATATTTTTCAGCAAAAGCGATGCCCGTACCGATTGGAATTTGCGCTCCCACGATTCCGTTACCGCCAAAATAGCGGTGTTGGCGAGAAAAAAAGTGCATCGAGCCGCCTTTTCCTTGCACGCAGCCAGTTACTTTGCCGTAAAGTTCTGCCATACATTCGCGGGAAGTCAAGCCCCGCGAGAGTCCGATACCGTGTTGCCGATAGGCTGTCACAATCCCGTCTTCTTTCCGAATTGCGGACGACAAACCTGCTGCGATGGCTTCCTGTCCGTTGTAAACGTGCAAAAAGCCGCGACTTGCATCTGCATCGCCGTGTACGGCATAAATATGGTCTTCAAAAAGTCGAATTCGGAGCATCATTTCGTACCAGTCGAGGTAAGTTTGTTTGCTAAATTCGGTCGGAACTAATTTATGCGTTCCGTTTCCGTTGGAGCCGGCTTTTTTTGTTCCGTTCAGCTTTGTGGTTTTCGTTTTGACTGCCGATGACATTGGCATTTCTGCTGTGATTTCCATTCTTTTTTATTTTAAAATACAAAGATTTTTTTTGCTAACTTTCGCTTTGGGAATGTATCTAAAATAAACAACTCATTTTTTCTGCCAAATTACAATCAATTACTGCGTTATTTTTTCGTTTCAACGCCCTGCGTTGCGCCTCAAAAATGCCTTGTTATTGATTGAATTTATTGAAAAAAATTAAGTTCCTTATTTTTTCCTCATTCCTTGCAAAGGTATGATATTTTTATTTTTATTCAAAAAAACTAAAAAACATTATTTGACGATTATTATTTTTCTAAAATGCCTTTCGAGTGGTGTTTCGATGCTTAAAAAATAAATTCCCGCTTCAAAGTTGCTGCTGTTGAAAGAGAACGTATTTTGTGCGCCAGTGGTATTTTCATTTTGTTGCAGGAGTAATTTACCGCTCACATCGAAGAGCTTAAGAGTAAGATTGCTTCCTTTTTCGGACTCCACACCCACATAAATTGGAGAGCCGCAGGGCGTAGGATTGGGAAAAATTTGTATTTTTTCCTCTTCCAAAGATAGGTCTTTTGAACCGCTTACGGTAGAAGTTCGAAAAGTGCCGCGAGCGGAATTTGCAGCACAAAAGTAATGGGTGTTGAAAGGTTTTACGCGCCAAAAATAATACCTATTGGTTAGAAGGTCTGTCACAGTTTTGGTAGTACCGCTCACTAAATACTCGGTATAAAAGTTAAAATTGTCTTGCAACTTACTGACTTGCAGTAGATATTTAGTAGCGTTTGGTACAGCTTGCCAACTGAACTGCACGGCGTTGTAAAAAGGCACAATGACGGAGTCAATCGGACTCAAAGGCTGAAATGGCAGAGTGCTGACCACGTCTGGAACTGTCTGATTGGCAAGTAAATAGGCTTTTGGTCCGCGCAAATAATTTCGCATGGTCGTAATTTGTCCGTCCGTAAATCTGTTCTGACATTCATCAAAAGAATAGGACATAAAAAGCGTTCCGTCGGACAAAAAATCTACATTTTCTGGGTCTTTCTGGATTTGAATACTTTTTTTGGTCGTCGTGTTGCACTGCCAACGGAAGGCAAGATAATCGGATTTGCTGTCACAAATTTGGTCTGCCGCGACGTTGCAGTTGCTCGAGCTGACCAACTCCACAAAGGTCGTATCGATAATCAAAGTATCGGTGAGCAAAGAGTCTTTGAACTGCGTGTAGTCGTAAGTAACGCGCGTCGGGGTCGGAGCAGCGTAGGTTGCATTGCTGTACGTTTTACCCTCCCAACCCAAAAATGGGTGGGGCAGTCGCAATCCGTGTCCCAACTCGTGCGCCCAAGTGTGGCTATCGACTCCAGCACAAGATTTGGCTACGCAAACGCCGCCGTAAGGCAGATTATAGCCACAATTTCCAGCAGCTTTTCCACAAAAATAGATATTTATAGTATTCGGAACGTTGTTTGCGAACATCATATTTGCGCCCTGAATAATGGAATCGTGGTTGTACCAAGCTGTTTTATTTTCAAATTTGATGTCACCAGCAAGATAAAACTGAATTTTTGAAGGTTCGAAATCTTTGTTGAGTTGGCAAAAAGATTCGAGCATTTTTGCGACTGGAAACCTGCCACCGCCTGCATCTGTCGCCGTGAGATGGATAGTAAGCGGCACGTACAGAATGGTGTCTGTATTGCGCGAAAAATTTGGCTGATGCGCCAAAAAATCATCGTTGTATTTCGTCGGTTGCGTTCCGCAAGGCGCGAGGTCATATTTAAAAACGCCGTCCTGCGCAGCAGCTGTTAGCGCAAAAAATAATCCGAATATAAATTGTAAAACACTGATTTTCATATAGTTATGATTTAATTTTTTATAAAATAAGTTCTTACACTTAAATAGATGACGTTTAATATTCGACATAATTCGTTGATTTTCAATAGTTTATAATGACTCAAAATTAAAAACTAAAAACTATCAACGGTATTATTTTACCAAAACTTTACCATTCCAAACAGTGCCTCCTTCGGAGCGAAAATGAACGATATAAATGCCTGCCGAAAGATAATCGGCGTTGAGTTCTACACTCGAAGTGCCTGTCGCAAACTTTACTTCGCGGATAGTTTGCAGCACTTGACCAGTGACGGAGCAGAGCGCAATATCACCGCGCAAAGGATTTTTTGTTTCGGTCTGGACGATTATTTTTCCACCTGTTTCGACAGGATTTGACAATATATTAATAGTCACATTTGCACCTAAATCTGTATTTGCGGACGCAGTGCCGGTGACAAAAAACGCTTTGTTGGTTATATAGTTAGAAAATCCCTGACAAGTCGAAAGGTTGTTGTATGGACGGACTCTCCAAAAATACTTGGCGTTGGGATTTAGATTTCTTTTCAGCTGCACCGTGTTGGTGGAAGAAAAAAGCCGATAGGTAAAGGCACTTTCAGGAAAATCCGAAAATTTTGACACTTCGATAATATAACTATCTGCACCTGCGACGGCTTCCCAATTAAATATTATCAAATTATAGGTAGTTGTGATAGCGTTATTTACAGGCGATGTCAAAACTGCTGGCGAATTGATTACTGTCAAATTAGGTGCGGGGTTAGGGTTGGCTGGTCGAATATAATTTCGCTTATTGCTCAAATAACTTGCTAAAATTAGGTTTTTCTGTCCCGTAGTGAATTGATAAGTGGCGCAATTATTAAAGTAACTCATAAAATTATTATTTTGAGGCTTCACGGTATCGCCGCAAGGGTCTCTCACTATTTTATTGATAGCTGCACAGCCCGACTGCCCTGAACCGAAGTTGTAATCGGGTGGCGTATCGGCTACATAATCCCCACGAATACTGCCTTCTGTACCGTTCATACACTCTGCTTTGACGTTCACTAAATTATTATTGAACAATCCGGGTCCCGCCACGCCTCCGCAAGGAGCGAGGGTTGTTACCTGTGCGCCATGCAAATTCACGTCGTAAGGTTCGCAATCCCAACCGTTAAAAGTATGCAATAAACTAAAAAAATGACCCGATTCGTGACACAATGTAGCTGCACCCGTACGGACTTCTGATTTGATAATGATTAAATAATCGGAGCCAATGGCGGGACGATAAATGCCAAGCACAATACCATTGGTCGAGTTAGGTTCGATTTTATTAGTAATGAAAACGTTGAGCGCGCCCAAATCCTTGTTTCCTTTGAGGGTATTTTCACCCGAAAATTCTAATGGTGCTTCGTAAGCATCGTCGCTGTAAATGTAATTAAAACCATTTTTTATATAAAATTGAATATCTTGGTCGAGATAATTTGCATTCCAACTGCACAACAAATCAAGGACTTTTGCCTCCGAAACCCGCCCTGAACTGTCGGATTTTGCGACGATGTGAAACTTAACGGGAACATATTTTATGGCATTTCTTTCATACGTCAAGCCGTTGACGATGGCTTTTTGATTTTCAAAAAGGTGTTCGCCGATGAGTGTTCGGTCGGCGGCGTTGATGGTTCCGCAGCGACCAATGGGAGCGGATTCTTGCGCTTGCGCGGCAAAAATAGTACCGAAAAACAAGAAAAAAGCCAAATTTTTGATTGCGAATTTTTTCATACAATTTTTTTATCAAATGAATTTAATATTGCGGATTATTGAAATCGGCGAGCAAAGTTAGAAAGTAATTTCAAATAAGTTATTACACTTAAATAGATGATATTTAATATTCGACATAATTCGTTGATTTTCAATTGTTTATAATGACTCAAAATTAAAAACTAAAAACTTATAACTACTCATACAGTCTTAAAATTGAGTCGCGGATATTCTATTTGGTGTTATTTTTGGTAAAGGCTTCGATTTTTTGCATCAAAAGTATTCTTTCTTGCTCGCTTGCTTGGAGTTTTTCTTCCAGTTGCTGAATTTTTTTTATGAATCGGATTAGCAATTATCATAAACAGTAAATTATTGCTACAAAAATAAGCATATTTTTCGTAATTCTTTCAGCGCAGACCTATTTTTATTCAACACATTTAGAAAAGGCATAAAAGTTGTTAATTTTCTAAACATTCTTTACCTTTGCATCTGTAATTTGTTATTTAATTTTTCATATTTCTACATCAAAAAATGAGTAAAGTAACTGTCATTGGCTCCGGAAATGTTGGAGCTACCTGTGCTAACGTGTTGGCACACAAAGATTTAGTCAATCAAATTGTCCTCTTGGACATTCAAAAAGATATGGCGCGCGGAAAAGCCCTCGATATGTGGCAACAAGCTCCGATTGATTATTACAGTACCCGTATCTTGGGGACGGACGATTATGCGGACACCGCCAACTCCGACATCGTCGTCATCACCGCCGGAATCCCCCGCAAACCGGGCATGACGCGCGACGACCTCATCGCTACCAATGCGAAAATCGTAGCTTCTGTGACAGCTTCTATTATGAAATACTCTCCCAATCCAATCATCATCGTCGTTTCTAATCCGTTGGACGTGATGACCTATGTGGCGCACAAAACTTCGGGTTTGCCAAAATCTCGGGTACTCGGCATGGCTGGCATCTTGGATACGGCTCGTTATTCGGCTTTTTTGGCGGAGGAACTTAACGTTTCTCCAAAAGATATTCAGGCAGTCTTGATGGGCGGACACGGCGATACGATGGTGCCTTTGCCGCGATATACTACTGTGGCGGGGATTCCTGTGACAGAGTTGGTGGCGGCTGACAAGCTGCAAGCTATCGTGGACAGAACCAAAGACGGCGGTGGCGAATTGGTGCGTCTGATGGGAACTTCGGCTTGGTACGCGCCCGGAGCTGCGGCAGCGCAAATGGTCGAGTCTATCGTCCGCAACGAAAATCGTGTCTATCCGTGCTGTGTAAAATTGGAGGGCGAATATGGCTTGAAGGACGTTTATCTGGGCGTTCCGGTGCGTTTGGGCAGCGACGGCGCAAACCATTTTTATGAGTTGCACCTCAACGAAGACGAAAAAGCATTGCTCAACGCTTCGGCGGTCGCCGTCAAATCCGTGATGACTGTATATGACGGAATGAACTTGTAAGAATTTATTTTTCTATAAAAAAACCGCTTTTGGAGTTGCTTCCAAAGGCGGTTTTTTTTTTGTAGAAAAAAGGATTTTTGTGACAGAATGAATTTTGGCATAAAAAACCACTAAAGCAGCCGAAAAGAATCCAGAAATTTGTCGCTCATAGGACTCAAACTCTTTTCTTTTTTGACCGCCACCTGCATCAAATAATAGCGACTGCCGACTACAACCGCTCGGCTGCGGAGTGCGGCTTTGCCTTTTCGATAGTCAATCCGCCAAGTGTAGGCAGGAAAATCCTGCAGTTTTTGGGGCGCAGAATACCGCAAATCTCCTTTCAAATCTTTTACCGCAGTTTGGACGGTGCTTTCAAAAAATTCTTTGAGCAGTTCCGTCGAGTCCGAGTGCAGGCTGCCTTCGGGATAGTCGCAGTAGCTGACAAGGTAAAGGGCAGAATCCGCCTCCAAAGTCTGGTAAAAAAATGTATGGTATTCGATTTTTCCGACCGCCGTTTCGATGATTTCCTTTTTTTCGGCGAGCGCGCCCGGCGCAGTCATCTGAAATTTACCGCCGTAGGGTTTGAACTCTTGCCACCGAATATTTTGCGCAAGCAACAAATTGGGTATCAAAATCAACAAGCAAAGTATTTTATTCATTTTATATTTTTTCTTCATTCCTTAACGACCAAAAATAAAAATTATTAGAACATTTGGATTTTTCTTCATTCCTTTGTCAATCAACTTATATGACAAATTTTATGGAGCAAAAATTTACTTTTCTCGCTATTGCGTTAGCGATGATTTCTGTTTTTTCGGCTTGCAAAAATACCAACTCAAAATCTGCTGCGCAAACCCAAGCCGATACTTCTGGCGTTTCTGACCGAAAATGGTGGAAGGAAGCCGTCGTTTATCAGCTTTATCCGCGCTCGTTCAAGGACAGCGACGGCGACGGAGTAGGGGATTTGAAGGGAATTATTTCCAAATTAGATTATCTGAAAAGTTTGGGCATTGATGCGGTCTGGCTCAATCCGATTTACAGCTCGCCCAACGACGACAACGGCTATGACATCAGCGATTACCGCAATATTATGAAAGAATTTGGGACGATGGACGACTTCAACGCCCTGCTCAAAGGAATGCACGAGCGAAATATCAAACTCGTTATGGACTTGGTCGTCAATCATTGCAGCGACGAACACGAG
Organism: Saprospiraceae bacterium; assembly: GCA_043767025.1. Classification (GTDB taxonomy): domain Bacteria; phylum Bacteroidota; class Bacteroidia; order Chitinophagales; family Saprospiraceae; genus JAYUHK01. The sequence goes on from JAYUHK010000174.1 coordinate 28,462, forward strand.
TGGTTTCAGCAAAGCCGCAGCTCGCGCAGCAGCCCCTACCGCGATTATTTCCATTGGTGGAACGCCGAAAAAGGCAAACCAAACTATCGGTACAGTCTTTTCGACATCAACCACGACGCTTGGAAATACGACTCTCTGACCAACGCTTATTACCTTCATTATTTTTCGCAAAAACAACCTGACCTGAATTGGGAAAATCCAAAATTGCGCAAGGAAATCCACGACATTATGAAGTTTTGGATGGACAAAGGTATTGACGGTTTCCGCATGGACGCGTTCACTTTTTGTGCCAAAGACACTACTTTTCCCGTCCTACCGAAAGAATTTAGCGGCACTAATTTTGTGCCTTTTTACTCCATGCAGCCGCATTTGCACGACTATTTGCAAGAAATAAACAAAGAAGTTTTGAGTAAATACGATGTGATGAGCGTAGCGGAAGGCGCGGGCAACACGCCCCAAGATGCCCACGATTTGGTAGATGCTGACCGCCACGAACTCAATATGTCGTACCCGTTTGAGTGGATAGATTTGCCGAAGTCGAGCGGCTACAGTGTGGTGGCTTTGAAGGAATGTTTGAGCCGTTGGGACAGCACTTTTGCCCAAAAAGGCTGGATGTCCGTCTTTCTCGCCAACCACGACCAAGCGCGAATGGTGAGCCGCTTTGCCAACGACACGCCAGAATTTCGAGAGCTTTCCGCCAAAATGCTCAACACTTTTATTCTTTCAATGCGCGGAACGCCTTATACTTACTACGGCGATGAACTCGGAATGCTTAATATTCGTTTGGACAAAATCGAGGATTACAACGATATGCCTTCCCTCAATCAGTACCAACATCTGAAACAAACGAATGGAAATCTCGCTCAATACATGGAGGAGTTGAAATTTTCTTGTCGCGACAACGGGCGCACGCCTTTTCAGTGGGACGCTTCGCCCAACGCAGGATTTTCGACTGGCAAGCCGTGGCTAAAAGTCCACCCCAACTACGTCGCGCTCAACGCGGCGGCACAAGAAAACGACCCCAACTCGGTGCTGAATTATTTCCGAAAAATGATACAGTTGCGCAAAAGCGATTTGACTTTCGTGTATGGAAAATATACGCTTTTGGACGCTCAAAATCCCGACACTTACTCATATACGAGAGAGCTGAATGGCAAAAAACGCTTGGTCGTGTTGAATTTTAAGGGACAAACCGCCAAGATTAATCTCGGCTTGGACTTGTCCAAAGCTAAAATTTTGACCCACAATTACTCAACGCCCTCCACCGACGGCACTCTAAAACCCTACGAAGCAGTGATTTTTGAGTTGTGAGAAAAAGGGAGTTGCTTCCCCAAATTTTTAGGATTTTATACAATCACGAAAATAGTTTTAAAAATCTCCACTTTTTTGAACGCGAAACAGCGAAAAGTCTATAAAAGTTCGTATATTTGTGTACAGTACGCAATTTTATTTGACCACAGCATAAATTTCAAGCCAGAAACTTTTGACAATATATTTTAATTTGTTCACCAATTCGTTACCATTGAAAAGTGATCAGAAGAATAACTACTTACGGAGAATATTTTAATAAATTTTACTCAAATCTTGACAAAGAAGTTCAAGAGAAAATTGATTGGACTTTTCAGTTTGTAAAATTTGTTGAACATATTCCATATAAATATTTCCAATACCTTGAAAGTACAGATGGGATTTATGAAATCAGGGTGGAGTAGAAAGCAATATTTATAGAATACTTTGCTTTTTTGACGAAGGATATTTAGTTGTACTTATCAACTCATTTCAAAAAAAATCGCGGAAAACGCCAAAATCAGAAATTGACTTTGCAAATAAATTGAAGAAACAATATTTTTTAGACAAAAAATTAAAAGCAGAAAATGAAAAAAGTAACAGAAAAAATATCAAAAAATAAAATCGTTGATTGGGACACACATTTAGATAAAAAATATGGAATAAGTGGAACTGCAGCAAGGACAGAATTTGAAATGAAAGCACAAACTTTTATTTTAGGCGAATTATTGAAAGACGAAAGAGAAAAAGCAAATTTGACCCAAGCAGAAATGGCAGAGAAAACAGGCACTAAAAAAAGTCATATTTCAAAGATTGAGAATGGTAGAGCGGATATTCAGTTATCTACTCTTTACAGACTGATTGAAAACGGACTAAATAGAAAATTAGAATTAATAATCCATTAGACAGAAAAATAAAACGGCATACAACACGTGGTTTTTTATTTCATTCATCTTAAATTGAAATATTTTTTAAAAATCTCTGCTTTTTAGCGCACGACACAGCGAAAAGCCTTTGAATATTTCTATAGTTTTGTGTTGAATATTTTATACATTATTGAGAATATCGGAACAATTAAATTTAGAAACTTTACCTAAAATTTAAGAAATGATCATCGAAAGAACAAGCAATGAAGTAATTATAAGACTTCCGTCTTACGTGGACACTGAAGGACTCCAAAGTTTAGTTGATTTTTTGATATACAAAGAAATTACAGCAAAGTCGAAAGCAAAGCAGACTGACGTTGACCAACTTGCAATAGATGTTAAAAAAGGTTGGTGGTCAGAAAATCGAAATAAATTCGTAAGATGAAAATAATAGTTGATACGAATATTATTTTTAGCACATTGTTGAACTCAAATGGAACTGTTGGAAATTTATTGTTCAACTCCGACAAACATTTTGAATTTTTTAGCTGTAGTTATATGCGTTACGAAATTCAAAAGCATTGGGTAAAGCTAAAAAAAATTTCAAAACTTACTGACAAACAACTTGAAATTTCTCACCAACAAGTTTTTTCCAAATTAAAATTTATTGAGGAAGCTATAATTCCAAAAAACATTTGGTTAGATTCGGAAGAAATATGTATGGACATTGATATTGACGATGTAGATTTTGTTGCTCTTACAAAATTTTTAAAGGCAACACTGTGGACGGGTGACAAAATTCTCCACAATGGACTTAAAAAAAAGAATTTTAAAAGAGTCCTTAACACACAAGAGTTATTTGAATTAAGAACTCTTAAAAACGGGAAATTTTGACCCACAATTACCCAACGCCCTCCACCGACGGCTCTCTAAAACCCTTTGAAGCAGTAATTTTTGAATTGTGAGAAAGGAAGTTGCTTCACAAATTTTTAGGATTTTCTACCATCACGAAAATAATTTTAAAAATCTCTACTTTTTAATACCCGATATAACGAAAAGTCTATAAATGTTCGTATATTTGTATGTCGTGGAGAGAAAACACTCGGTTTTGTATTATTCGCCGGCAAGTGAATAATCATTTTTTGTGGTACAAGATGCTTGGTTTTAGCTCTAACACAACGATAAAGGAGGTAAGAAACAATCACTGTTTCTTACCTTTTTTTTGTTTTTATTTCCACTGCTCGCTTGTAGTTAGTGAGGTGCTATTAGACTTTCGAAAGGAGTTTGGTCAATCTTTCAACGCCAAAAATCAATTTTAGACCTGCCGGGCAGCCAAGTGCCCTTGCTCCAGTTCCTACTATTGAATGAAAGGCTTGCACGGCTTTTGTCGAGGTTAAACTTTAAGATAAAATAAGCTGACCCAATCTTATCCCCCGAGCTGTCCTTGACCATTAGACCGTCTGGTGTAACCCCATTAAAAGTCCCAAAATTCCCCCTCAAGCTATCGCCTGTAGGCGTTTGATAAATATCTTTGTTAACAAAACTTATAGTTGTACGTGGTATCTGGATACCTGTTCCCTTGGGGTTGCTCGCAGAACTTAATATGGCGGTGCTTCCATCAAAATACATAAAAATTGAATCTCTGATGTAACATTCTCCGATGCCATAGTATTCTCCCTTCTCAAGGGGGCGGCACACTTTAGCAAAAGTGACTGCAGTATCGCCTACCGAAGCAAGATAATAATAATGATGGGTATTTTGTGGTGGGCATTGGCAAGCCGTATCGCCAACAATGTCGTACCCATTTGGGCAACTGAATTTTTGAATTGGGGGTTCTTCTCTGTGGCAAGAAACGCAAACCCAAACTATAAAGCATAAAATAGATGAAATTTGAATTAATTTTTTCATTTTTAGTGATTTTAAATTGTGATACAAAAGGTGTTTAATTTTTATTTTCGGAAGATGATGTCGCAATTTTCGATAGGTTCAGTCATGTCATTCGCTATATAAGTATAATGGAAACGCAATGTACTTCGGTTAGGGTTCATTTTTATGTAGCTTCGGTAGCCGTATGTAACAAAATACCCCCCGTTGTTGTCTTTATACTGACAAAATGGGTATCCTATACGATTTAAAGCTTCATAATCTTCTGCGGCTAAACTATCACCTGTGAGGGTACTGTATTTGTAGAACACTACCGACTTATTAGAGAAAGAATTTTGGGTGGTAAAAACAAGATTTAAAGTATCCTTGTCAAATCCGTTCGGAAAATCCATAAAAAATGTATCAGGACAGATGCAACCATAGGCAATGCCGTAGTATTCATTTTTTTTGAGCGGACGACATATTTTGGTTGTGTCAGACAGACTATGTACTCTTAAATGATAATTTCCGTCGGGACACTTACAGACACTATCGCCTACCGATATGTAGCCTTTCGGGCAGTCCAATGGCTTTTTGATAGGCGCAGGATCGTCTTGTCTGCACGCAGCAACTAAACAAGCGACAGCAACGGCTGCCAAAATTAAGTTCCAAAATCTCGTTTTTTTCATTTTTTTGTAATTTATTGATTGTGATACAAAAGATATTTGATTTTTATTTCCAGAAAATAGTATCCTAACTTTTCTCAATCCCGCAATGCCCACTCGACTCCGTTTTTGTCTATTGCGCCCACTACGCCCAATTTTGGTTTGAAGAAAATAGTTTTAATGTTAGAGATTTCGATAGGTGTCTGGTTAGAAAACACATTTTCAAAAACTTTGCCAGCTATTGTTTTGGACGCATAAAATTTTGTGTTTTGGGAATAGTCGTTTCTTGCAGATGGAAGTCTGCTGAAATAGCTCATAAAAGAAGGCTCAAAAACACCGTAGGTGTTACTGATTTTTTGAAAAAAATCTATGAACTGACCTTGATTGCCCAAAGAAGCGTGGTCGGGGTCAATGTATGGCGAGTTCGAAATTTTAAACTCCAATGAGGCGATCTGTTCGATGCTATCCATCGGAATTTTTATCTTCACAAGGGCGTTCTTACTTGTTATGACACTAAAATATTTTTCAATTTCTCCTGTTTTATTACAGTTACTATTCATAGGGAAGGAAGTAACAACACTAATACCATTGGCAATGAAGTCGTCCAATGTGTTTACACAGATACTTCCAGTATCTCCGAGTAAATTTTTTATTGCATAGATAGTTGGGCGATGGTAAGGCAGTAAAAAAGTAGAGTCGTGACCGACATGGTCTAAATAGACACTTACGGAGCACGGCTCTTGTTTGGGGGACTCGCACGCTGTAAAGGCGCACAAAATGGCACTAATTGCTATAAATAAAAAAAAAAATTTCATAAAAACATTGTTTTGAAGTGTAAAAATGTGAGTTGAGTAGATTATTCTACCCAACTCACACTATGAATAAATTTTCAGCTAAAAATTGACAATCGAGCAATTACTTACGGATTATTTATGAAAAAATACATCGCAAGTATCTTTTATAGTACCGAATTGCCCCGGTACATAACGATGCCAGCGCAACTGTCCCTTTATAGAATCTTTAGAAATATACTTTGCTCGCAGTTCGGGCCAATAAAGACTGTCTTTATAACCACAAAGGTCGAATGCTAAATAAGCCACAAAAGAATCTCCCACAGGTGTTTGGAGCGTTTTTTTGTATTCAGCACTGGCTACTGTGGTGTAGTTTATTTTATTGCCCGCATCGTACACCCAACAAGCTATTCTTGCCTCATCGCCGCTATCATTATTTTGTACTTCCATAAAAAGAGTGTCGAAGCAAAAACAACTTGGCGTTGCATAAAAACTGTATTTGGACAACGTATCGCACAGCGCGCCCACTCTTTTCTTGTTGGGCGGGCAGTAGCAGTTTCCTTGGTCGCACTCGAACCCTTTATCACAAACTTTAGCGTCGCAAGGATTGTACATTTTATCCTTACATCCGTCGCAATTCAAAAGTGAAGTAGCTACCATTACCGCTAAAAAAATCCGTAAAATACTTGCTTTCATATTTTTTATTATTTTTGTCCTCCACTTTATAGCACAAACGCTGGATCTAGAAAAGCGTATATACTTTGAGCGTCGTGGAAGGAAACACTCGGTTTTTATTATTCGCCGGCAAGTGAATAATCATCTTAATAACTTACGGGGCTAAATTGCGTCTGTGCAAAGCACAAAACACCGAAGCCAATGGACACACGTAGCCCACAAGACAAAAAAAAGCTAAAAATTATAGTTTGACACAACAATGAAAACCTTACAGAGCAATGCCTGTAAAAAGAGCAGCAGCGATAGCTGTGCTAAACATATTGGACTACCGCAAGGGTGGGAGCGTAGTGATTGAAAACACCGTGTTGCGAATGCAGTGCGAAAGCGAAACATCGCCGCGACCACTTTTTGAAAGCAATGGAGTAGGAAAGAAATATATCATAAAAATAAAAATTTAATGTCGTAATTCATAAAATAGTTTTATTATCCTTTATTGTCAAAACAAAGATACAAGTATTTTTTTTTATTTTTTTTTATTTTTTTTTATTTTTTTTTATTTTTTTTTATAAATAATTGATTTTCAATTATTTATAAAAAATAGTAGTTCGAGTCAGATTAAAATTTTAACATAACTTTAACATAAATTTAAGATAAATTTAAGATAACTTTAACATTACTAAATATTTTCGCACCCTCGAAATGCGAATAATGAAGATTAAGGTAGTCGCAACAAGTCAAAAAATGAAATTTTTTGGCAGCTTATAGCTCTTTAAGTGCGGCAGCCACATCGTCCAAATTTATATTTTTCATACATCGGAAGTGACCTTTTGGGCAAGTCTGGAAGCCTATTTTGGAACACGGACGGCACGCCAAGCCCTTGACCTCGATGTTTTTGTGTTCTGTTTGATAAGGGTACATTCCGAACTCGGGCAGCGTGTTGCCCCAAAACACGATGGTTTTTTTATGAAAAGCTGCCGCTATGTGCATCAATCCAGTGTCGTGGGTCAGCACTTTTTCTGCCTGTTTGACGACCGACGCAGACTGCTGGATACTCAATTTTCCACAAAGATTGACAATATTTTTGGAACTGCTTTGGACGATAAGTTCCGCATTTTTTTGGTCATCTTTGCCACCCAACAGAATTATATTTTTTGAAATAGTATTACATATAGCAATAATTTTTTCATTCGGCAGGCGTTTGGTAGCAAACGTCGCTCCGATTGCAAAGGCATAAAATGTCTTGTCTTCCCCCAAAAGATAGGGCGCAACCTCGAGTTCGTCTTCGGGTGCTATCGCAAAATCCAATCCTCGCTGGTCATTTTTTACGCCGAGCTGCCTGACGGTTTCAAAATATCTATCTACAATGTGCAAATCGGGCAATTTATTAATTTTGAACTTTACCAAAAGCCATTTTTCGATGTTCAGCTTCGGGAATCTGAATGTTAGCACGCCCAGTCGGAGCGACAAAATTCGACTTCTCAAATTGTGGTGCAAATCAATTATCACGTCGTATTTTTCTTTTTTTAGGGCTGGCAACAATTCTGCAACACTTTTTTCTATACCAAAAACTTTCGACAGGTATGGATTATTTTCGACAATACTCAAATATGATTTTTTGGTCAAAAAATGAATTTCAGCTCCCAACTGTAAGCTCAAACAGCGCACAATCGGGCTACACAGCACAATATCCCCGATAGAACTGAATCGGACAATCAAAATTTTTTTTCTCATTTTTCTACATAAACGTTCTCAAAATAATTTTTTTCGTAAAAGTAAAGATAAAATGAACTCAAATCGTGGTATAATTTATATTTTTTCGATTTTAAGTTATATTTGCAAAAAATTTCAAATCAATTATAAAATGTCCAACTCACTTTCTCAAAGAATCCTGCACATGGCAGAGTCCGAAACTATCAAAATGGCGCAAATGGCGCGCGACCTGAAAGCCAAAGGGCATGATGTAATCAGTTTGAGCCTCGGCGAACCCGACTTTGACACGCCCGACCACATCAAAGAAGCCGCCAAAAGAGCTTTGGACGCTGGTTTTACAAAATATACGCCAGTGCCGGGCGCGCAAGAACTTCGGGAGGCTATTGTTAGAAAGTTCAAACGCGACAACGGTTTAGATTATTCGGTAGCGGAAATTGTGGTCAGCAACGGTGCCAAACAGTCCATCGCCAACGTCTGTATGTCGCTCCTCGACCCAGGTGACGAGGTGTTGATATTGTCGCCATTTTGGGTGTCTTACATAGAGATTGTTCGGCTTGCCGAAGCAGTTCCCGTGCTTATCAAAGCTGGTATTGAGCAGGATTTTAAAGCTACGGCTGCCCAGCTCAAAGCTGCGCTGACTCCGCGCACCAAGTTGGTTATTTTTTCTTCTCCTTGCAATCCGACGGGTTCTGTTTTTACCAAAAACGAGTTGGAGGCGTTGGCAGATGTGATTGCTTCGCAAGAAAATGTGTATGTAATTTCGGACGAAATCTACGAATACATTAATTTTACGGAGGAAGGACATTGCAGTTTGGCATCTTTTCCGCAGGTACGCGACCGCGTAATTACGGTCAATGGCTTTGCGAAGGGCTTTGCGATGACAGGTTGGCGGCTCGGCTACATCGGCGCACCGAAGTGGATAGCCGACGCGTGTAGCAAAATGCAAAGTCAGATAACTTCGGGCGCAAATTCGTTCAGTCAGCAAGCCGCTGCTTTCGCATTAGATGCCGATAAATCGCCTTCTGAAAGTATGCGAAAAGAATTTTTACGTCGCCGTGACATGGTTTTGGGGCTGCTCCGTGAGATAAAAGGCTTCAAAGTAAATGAGCCACAAGGCGCGTTTTACGTTTTTCCGGATATTAGTTATTATTTTGGAAAAAGCAACGGCACTACGCACATCAAAAATGCGGACGACTTTTGCGATTATCTGATGCTCCAAGCGTTTGTGGGCGTGGTTTCGGGGTCGGCTTTTGGTGATGATAACTGCTTCCGCCTGTCTTACGCAGCGTCCGAAGCGCAGCTTCGGGAGGCTATTCGCAGGATTGCAGAAGTGTGCGCAAGGCTGAAATAATCGGAGCAAAGTCAATACAGCACGCTTGCACACAGAAGTTTACTTCAACCCCATTTTCTTGTAAACGCTTATGACTGTGTCAATGTCCGAACCAGTAAGTTCGGAAATTTCTTTGAGAGAAAAAGTACCTTTTTTGAGCAATGCTTGGATAAATTTTTCGTTAGAACGCTCAATTCCTTTTTCGATTCCTTGCTCGATTCCTATTTCGACTCCTTTTTCAATACCTTGCTCGATTCCTTGCTCGACTCCTTGCTGGTATCTTAAATCTTTGGTGACATCGTAATAAATTGGCATATTTGAGAGTATTTTAGTGATTTCAGGCTGTAAACCTGCTTGCAATTTCTCGCCTAAAAAAAGTTACTTCAACCCCATTTTCTTGTAAACGCTTATGACTGTGTCAATGTCCGAACCAGTAAGCTCGGAAATTTCTTTGAGGGAAAAAGTACCTTTTTTGAACAACGCTTGAATAAATTTACTTTTAGAGAGTTCGACTCCTATTTTAAATCCTATTTTAAACCCTATTTTGATTCCTTGCTCGAAACCTTGCTGGTATCTTAAATCTTTGGTGACATCGCAATAAATTGGCATACTTGAAAGTATTTTAGTGATTTCAGGCTGTAAATTTGCCGTGCAATTTCTCGCCTAAATAAAGTTACTTCAACCCCATTTTCTTGTAAACGCTTATGACTGTGTCAATGTCCGAACCAGTAAGCTCGGAAATTTCTTTGAGAGAAAAAGTACCTTTTTTGAGCAATGCTTGGACAAATTCTGTTTTAGAAGTCTCGATTCCTTGCTCGATTCCTTGCTCGATTCCTTGCTCGATTCCTATTTCGACTCCTTTTTCAATACCTTGCTCGATTCCTTGTTCGATTCCTTGCTGGTATCTTAAATCTTTGGTGACATCGTAGTAAATTGGCATATTTGAGAGTATTTTAGTGATTTCAGGCTGTAAATTGCGTAAATTTGATAATATTTCCAACTGAAATATAAGTTTTTGCAGCTTTTTTTTATTTTTTGTCTTATTTTTTAACGCCGTAACAATTTTTTGTACGACTATATAATTGTTTTCTTTTTTGAAATCCGCCAGAATAGCTAAAATAATTTCTTCAGAGAGTTCGCTATTCACAAATAACTCATAATCAATCGTGTTGAGGCAAACTACTTCGTATTCAAAACTAATATTTTCCATTTTTAATTTCGTAGTAGCAGTCCACTTTCCTAAACCTAGATAGATAACATATTGTTTGACCGGCAAATTGTATCGCTCAAAAAAAAGCGAAAAATAAACCAAAAACCGTTGCAACATTTTGTCATGGTTGTTGGATTGAAATTCTAAATGAAATAACTTTTTGATACCGTCTTCACTATCAACGCCTATTTTTAAAAAATCTGCACGCCTTTCTATCGTTCTTGGCACCGCCAAAGGAAGATTTTCGATACTTGAAGCATCAATTTTTAACAATTTTTGCAAAATCGGTCTGCCAATCCGCTCAATAGTTTCTTTGATAATTTTATCGTAATCCTGGTGCTGATTCATGCCAAAGTAGTCCTTATTTTTTCAATTTATCTTTAAAATCTTTTTTGATTTTTTGTACTTTCGGCGCAATAATATAACTGCAATAAGGCTCTGAACCGTGCAATCTGAAATACTCTTGGTGGTAATCTTCGGCTGGATAAAACACAGCCGCAGCCGTAATTTCCGTAACGATAGGGTCAGCCCACAAGTCTGATGCTTCTGTCACAGATTTGGATTTTTCTGCAATTTCTTTTTGCTTTTCGGTATGGTAAAAGATAGCCGACCGATATTGCGTACCTGCGTCGTTTCCTTGCCGATTGAGGGTAGTCGGATTGTGGCAGTGCCAAAAAACGGTCAATAAATCTTCGTAAGAAATTATTTTTGGGTCAAAAATAATTTTTAGACACTCTGCGTGACCAGTAGCACCAGAACAAATTTGACGGTAAGTAGGGTACTCAACATGACCATTGGAGTAACCCGACTGCACCGAAATAACGCCTTCCAAAAGTTCAAATACTGCTTCTGTACACCAAAAACAGCCCGTACCGAAGGTTGCTGCTTCATGCGCATTGGCATCAGTAGAAAGCGAGTTGGGCGACGACATAGCAACAGAATTTTCCATATTTTTATTTTTAAATAATTTAGATGACCGACAAATTTCAGGTAAAACCAATAGGAATGAAGAGAAAATAAGCAGTTTATCTTTGACGCATTTCTTATATGCAGTATAAAGTTTTATCCGCCTAAAAAGTTTAATTTTTTATTACTTACCTACTAAAATCTCCAATCCAAGCGCAGCGTCCAGTTGCGCGGAGCTTCCAAAATTCCCGGACGTGGCATATAGACTGCATTCGTAAGATTTTTTCCGATGATAGAAAATTGAATTTTATCCTTCCAAAAGTGCATCGCAATGCGCGCCTCTAATGTCGCATAGCCTTTTGTATGGACACTTCTGAATTTTTCTACGCCCGGAATGATGTAAAAAATACGGTCGATCGCCTCCATATTGCTGTTGTAAATAACGCCGATTCCACCCGAAATTGCTCGATACCGAGTTTGTGCATCAAACTTAAGAATATGCTTATACCGATATTTTAAAATATTGTAATCTGCTGTTGAACGAGATTTTTCAGCGTCTGTGAGTGCTTCGTAATTTTTAAATTTTGGGTCAATATAAGTATAGCCCATTAAAATTTGGGTTGGCAAACCAAATAAATCTCCCTGTCCTGCGAGGCTCACTTCAGCCCCCCGAATGACTGTGTTGCCAACATTTTTAGACTGAAAACCAATAAAAAAGTTTTCTAACACAAACTCCATCATATTTTTATACTCCGATTGAAAAAGCGCGAAATCTGCAAAGCCCGTCCAATTTCCTAATTTGATACCTTGTTTGATTCCAACTTCTGCTGACCAGCCTGTTTCGGAAATCAACTTGGGATTGGGAGCAATTTTTAATGCCCCAACGCTGGTAGAAATAAATTTTTCAGCAATCGTCGGAAAGCGGTATCCCTGCCCGTAGGAAGCTCTCAAAAAAGTATATTCTGCCGCGTGATAGTTCAGCCCAATGCGACCGACAGGCTTCGCTTCGATGGTTTTACCATTAGGAATACTATCTTTCCCAATTTTTTGCGGACTGTAAAGAGCATTTTTTTCGTACCGAACTCCCGCAGAAATGGTAAATTTCTTGAGTAGTTTTTTTTCTATCTGTAAATATCCAGCTATGTTTTGGGAGGAAAAAAGGCTGTCGCCATACAGTGGAGATTGGACGGACGTACCCGTATAAACCAAACCTGCGGTGGCAACCATGTCATACTTTTCAAAATTCCGTTGAAATTGATACTCGCCATATATAAGGTCTGAAGCGTTGGATTTTCCGCCACTCGTCGTGTTATCCACTCGATAAAAGCGGCTCAAAATCTTGTGTCTATTACCAAATTTGTCAAAATAATTGACGAAAGGATCTATGTAAATCCGACTTCGCGTACCTACGGCGATGGTGCTTGGAGTGCCTTCATACTCGCGCCCTTCTCCGAGCCAATAAAAGAAATAACCGCTCTCGCCTTTGTTGAAATTAGCACTACAACCCACTGACAATCTGTCTGTTATGCGATAGCGAAGACTTCCGTTGAGCCGCCCGTAGCGACTGTAAGTATCTTTCAAATAGCTATTTTCGCTCTGATAAAAACCTCCCAAAACAAGGTCTAATTTACCAAATTTTTGACTGTGAAATGCACTCAATCCAGTCGTAGCAGGGGTTTTATTGCCCCACCAGACACGATTTCGCTCCTGCGGTTTTTCAAAAAAATTATAAAAAGTAGATACTTTTGTGACAGGCTCTGATTTGGCATATCCAGTTCGTATGTTGATAATTCCGTTCATTGCTGCCGAGCCATACAAAGCTGACGCAGCTCCCTTGACGACCTCTATCTGCTCCACATTTTCCACCGGCAAGTCACTCCAATTCGGAAAACCTGCGTCGGCTTGCAAGGCGGGAATATCATCTACCAACAGCAAAACGCGACTTCCTGCGCCATAGGAATATCCAGAGCCACCCCGAATATTTGCCTGACCGTCAATCATATTAAGTCCCGGCACTTTGTCCAACACTTTATCCATCGTAGTCACATTTCCATTTTCAATCAGGTTCGGTCTTATGACATCTATGGAAACAGTAGCTTCACCAAGCGGTCGCTCGAACTTGCCACTGGTGATGGTAGTAGTTTGCAAAAAAGTCAGTTCTTGTGACATTTTTTTATCAAAAGTGTATATTTTTCCATTTTCGACCAAAATCGTTTCTTCTTGTGGCTGATACCCAATAAATCGAAATAATATTTTTATTTTTCCGGCAAGAACGGTAAAAATAAAATTTCCGTCTTCGTCGGTTGCCGCGCCCAATTCATTGACTTGGACGGTCGCTCCGATGAGTGGTTCGTCGGTCACAGTATCTAACAACCGACCTTTTAGAGTAGCTTTTTGAGCTAAAATCATTTGACTCAACAGTAAAAAAAAGCCGACGGAAGCGTAAAATTTTCGATTTTGCATTGAAAAAAAATTAAATGTACTCAACAACAAGCACGCCCAAAATTACTCAATTCGTTGAATAATTTAAGCACAAATAATAAAAAAATTTGATTGTTGCCCAAAAAGTATGTAATTTCGCTTCTGAAAAATCACCAATGTCTAAAGCAATCGAAAGTTATCAGACGCAAAAAAAATTAGCAACTGTCGCAGTTTTGCTTTTTTTTGTAAAAATTATTGCTTGGTATCTGACCAATTCAGTAGCTATTTTGACAGATACTTTGGAGTACACTATCAACGTAATCAGTAGTTTTGTAGGGCTTTACAGCCTTCGGATTGCGTCCATGCCACGCGACGCAAACCACCCTTATGGGCACGGAAAGGTAGAATTTTTGTCCGCCGCCGTCGAGGGAACGCTTATGGTAGCCTCCAGTTTTTTGATTATTTTTCAGGCACTCGGCAATCTTTTGCAGCCACACTCTATTGCAAAGTTGGATTATGGCATTTATTTGGTCGCTTTCACCGCAGTCATCAATTATGGTATGGGTGAATATGCGATTCGGACGGGAAAGAAAAACAGTTCGCTCGCGCTCATTGCTTCTGGCAAACATCTTAAGTCCGATACTTACGCAACTATCGGAATTGTGACGGGGTTAATTCTTATTTATTTCACAAATTTGGTTTGGATAGACAGTTTGGTGGCTATTATTTTTTCGATTGTTATCGTGGTTTCGGGATATAAAATCTTAAGAAGTTCGGTAGCGGGCATTATGGACGAAGCCGACGAAGAGCTGTTAGAAAAAATAATTAAGTCACTTCAAGCCGCTCGAAAAGAAAATTGGATAGATATGCACAATTTGCGAATCATCAAATATGGCGAAACTTTACATTTTGATTGTCACCTTACCGTTCCTTGGTACCTGAATGTCCACGAGGCGCATAAAGAAATTGACGACCTCGCCGATTTGATAAAAAAGAGTTTTGGAGAAAGCGTAGAACTCTTCGTCCACACAGATGGTTGTTTGGATTTTTCTTGCAAAATATGCTCAAAAAGTGACTGCAAAGTGCGAGTGTCACAATTTGAGAAAAAAATTAATTGGACTATCGAAAATATTTCAAATAACAAAAAACATAATGCAGAAATGTGACAGGGTTAAAAATTCTATTTCAACTAAAATATGTTTACTTTTACAAGAGCTCAACTCGAAGATATAGACGGTGTCATGCAGCTGCAAGAAAGAAATCTGCTGCGCAATGTTCCACTTGAAAGACAATCAAGCGGCTTCGTGACGACTCCTTTTAGTGACCAACAGTTAAATTCCGTTATTCAAGAAAATGGATTGTTTGTAGTCAAGCAAGGCGAAAATATAGTCGGCTACGCCTTTGCCGCCTCTTGGGATTATTTTTCGCAGTGGGCAATTTTTCCTTACATGGTATCCCGATTTCCTAACCTAACCTTTGATAATCAAGTACTTACGAAAGAAAAAACATTTCAGTACGGACCGATTTGTATAGATGAAATGCTGCGTGGCACGGGACTTTTTCAACAACTTTTTGAAACGATGCGAGTAGGAATGAGTGCGGCATATCCGGTTGGAGTTACGTTTATCAACAAAATAAATCATCGCTCCTTTAAAGCCCACACACAAAAACTAAAAATGACGGTAGTGGACGAATTTTCATTCAACGGAAATAACTATTATGGATTGGCTTTTAACACAAATAAAAGCATTGTGTGACATTTTATAACTTTAAATATATTTACAATGAAATATTTTTTAATAATTTTTGTGACATGGTTCAACTCATTCACTTTACTTGCGCAAAATAAAGATACTATCAAATATATTTTGCTAAATCCAGTCAATGTGACTTCGTATAAAGAGGAATCTTACGAAGAAACGGCACTGAATATTACGGCTTTAAAGATTGATAGTTTGGCAAAATACGGTAATTTCAACCTGACAGATTTGCTGATAAGAACTCCTGGCGTGACGATGCTTTCTACAGGTATTGGTATTGCGAAACCAGTTATTAGAGGCTTGTTTGGCAACCGAATTTTAGTGTTGCTTTCGGGAATGAAGTTTGATAATCAACAATGGCAAGATGAACACGGATTGGGACTTTCTGATGTAGGATTAGAAAAAGTCGAGTTAATCAAAGGTCCGATGAGTGTCTTGTATGGTTCAGAGGCGGTTGGCGGCATCGTGAATTTGGTTGAAGAATACAAACCCAACGTCGGCGAAACGGAAAGCGATGTTTCTCTAAAATTTAATTCTAATACTTTGGGCGGACTTTTACAAGGAGGATATAAAGTAAATTTTGGCAAAAAGTGGGCGCGAATTAGAGTAGGAATTGAAAATAATGCCGACTATTCAGATGGAAATAATAATCGCATTTTGAACAGTCGTTTTGACGGATATTATTTAAAAACTTCGTTTGGATTTCAGCGCAAAAATTGGAACTCTGAAAATAATTTTTCCAGTTCTTTCAATCGATTTGGTTTTATTTTTAACGATATTTATAATTTTGTGACACCCGACAAACGTTGGAGTAGAAATTTGTCACAAAACCCAGCACATCTTGTTTTATTAAATATTTTTTCGTCCGAAAATAAAATTTATATTGATTCCAAAACCAAACTAACCGTCAATGCAGGAGTCCAATCCAACCAGCGTTTGGAGAAGGAAGGCGGCGGCGGTATTAGCCTCAATATGCACCTTCTTACGATGCAATATTTAGCAAAGTGGGAGCGCAAAATGACAGAAAATAGCCGCCTCGTGCTGACCTCTTTGGGGTCTTTTGAGGACAACACGAATTTTGGTGCGCGCAAGATAATTCCTGACGCATGGATGCAAGAAGCCAACATTTCCGCCTATTTCGAATATAATTTACACGAAAAATGGGTATTTGAGAATGGCGTAGGCGTGGGCGAAAAGTGGATAAAAACTTTTTTTACTCCCCGTGTCAATAGTCCTGAAAAAGAAATCAAGCCGTTTCAAAAATTTGAGCCTTACTATAATTTTTTTAGTGGATTGACTTATTTACCGAACCAAAACTTGAACTTAAAATTTAATATTGCTACGGGTGTTAGGATTCCTAATTTGGCGGAGTTGTCGTCCAACGGATTGCACGAAGGAATTTTTACTTATGAAATTGGCGACCCTAATTTAAAAAATGAGCAAAATATAGCTGTCAATTTTCTTGGAAATTTTAAAAATAAATATGTAAGTGTTTCTGTCACACCTTTCTATAATTTTTTCAAAAATTATGTTTTTCTTGCTCCTACCAAAGAAGATTGGTTTGGGTTTCCAGTTTATAGGGTTCGGCAGCAAGATGCCCAACAATATGGAGGGGAATGTTCGATTACGGGATATTTTAATGCTAATTTTGAAGCTACTACCAGTTATTCAGGAATGATAAGTCGCACGTCGGACGGAAATTTTATACCTTTCACGCCCGCGCAAAAAATTTCTTCGTTGGCTCAATACCAGTTTTTGAGTCACAAAAATGCTACATTTTCTATGTTTTCGGGAATAGATTTCTGGCTTCCACAATACAGCGTTGCGGTAGGAGAGAAGGCTACGCCTGCTTACAAAATCGTCCATTTGGGAGCGTCTGCTAAGTTTTTGGGCAACTCGAAGACCTATGATTTTAGTCTGGTCGCCAATAATTTGCTCAATGAAGCCTATTACGACCACCTTTCGAGGTTCAAAAATTTTGGATTGTTAAATATTGGACGTAATTTTACAGCGTTGCTCAAAATACGGTTTCATTCAGAATTAAAAAAGTAGTGTTCAAAAAAATAATTTATATTTTTACGCTGTCACTTTTTGTGTACCAAAGCTTTTTTTCTTACTTTACTTTCGAGTGGAGTAAAGCGTGTATCCGTGCCAAAAATTTTAGCGCAGCAGCGAGCGACGCAACGCAAAAAAATTACGAAATATTTACTTTCTCAAATGGCGAAAAAATAAATTGGGAGGTAGAAAATAAAGAGTTGTGGATTGGAAAAAAACTCTACGATGTGCGCGAAATCCAAGCCGACGAAGATAAAATATTGATAGTTTGCGAAGCCGACATGAAAGAGGAAAGCCTCGTAAAAAACTATTTATCTCAACAAATTCCAAGCTCCGACCACTCGGGCGTTGGCGATTGTTTGAAGAAAATTATCCACTCTATTTATCTGAAACCAGACGATATTTTTTGTCTATTATTTCCAAATCCTCTGCCTGATGTCACAGAAAGATTTTTTGAGTGGAAGTCTGTAAAACAGCAAAAATTCACTTCTATACTCTTCCCGCCTCCAGAATTTTTTTTTAAATATGTAGCCTTAATTCACCTATAATTTGATGTTTTAGTCAAGTTATATCCAGTCACTTTTTATTAAAAAATTATAAAAAATAATATGAAAAATATATTTTGTTTTACGGTTTGTGCTATGATTGTAGCTGGACTTTTCTCCTGCAATAAAGACAGTGGTTTACTTCCAAAAATCGCTTTCAAGACAGGCGGAAACTATATTTCTGCCAGCGCAAGCAAGGCAGTCAAAAGTACTTTTACGATTGGTATTGATGCGCAAAAAGCGGAAAGTGCCGATGTATTGAAAAAATTTAATGTTTCTAAATCCGTTAATGGCGCGGCTTCTGCTACTATTTTTAGCAAAGATTTGAGCGGCGCGGAAGGCGATGCTTACTCCTACGACTACTCGGCGACTGTGGATAGCACGGTGGGGCAGGCGAGCAAATATACGTTCACAGTTACAAACCGCGACGGATTGGTCAATCAAGTCACCCTTACACTTACGGGTCAATAATAAACCGAAAGAGTGAATTTTTTTACAAAAAAGTTGGACGGTTTGATACCGTTCAACTTTTTTTTATGAAAATTTTAACTTTTTTTATTGTGTATAAGTAGTTATAAGTTTTTAGTTTTTAATTTTTAGTCATCATAAACTATTCAAAATCAAGGAATTATGTCGAATATTAAATGTCATCTATTTAAGTGCAGGAACTTATTAATAATATTTTTATTCTTAAAAATTTATTTTGAAAAATAAATACGCTTCACTAAATGCAATAAGCAAATACTATATAAATCATTGATTTTCAATAATTTATGTAGTTATAAGTTTTTAGTTTTTAATTTTGAGTCATCATAAACTATTGAAAATCAATGAATTATGTCCAATATCAAATGTCATCTATTTAAGTGTAAGA
>JAYUHK010000175.1:0-8508 GCA_043767025.1 Saprospiraceae bacterium
AAATACTCGTCGGCTGCGCCAGACTTCAAACAGTTTTCGCTTCGCCAGACGATATTTTTGCAAAAACTTGAATTTCTACAAGGCACGTCTGAAAAGACATTGACATTGAATAAAATGCTGCCTGAAATTTTAGTAAAAAATTATTTTGCGTAACATGAGTTAGTAAAGTTTATTTTTTTGACAAAGAAGAAAAAAATTTGCGAAAATAATGTGAGAGTTTCAAAAAAGTACTACATTAGCCGTGATAAACTATTTTAAACAAAATTAAGCAAAATACAAAATGGCAATAGCTAAACCCAGTAAAAAAAATACTATCCAAAAAGACAAAGCAGACAACGCCAAATTTTTTAAAATATTGGGTATCGTGACACTCGTTATTTTGATTTTGATGTATTTGGTATTTTCAAATTCTGCCCGATAATTCTGTACCGAATTGACTATTGAACTGGCTTATTTTCCGCCCGTCCAGCATTTTCAACGCTTTCTACCAGCTACCGAAGTTTGGATAGAGCAGCACGAAAATTATCAAAAAAACAGTTGTCGCAACCGTTGCCACATTGCTACAGCCAACGGTTTGCTGCGTCTGACTGTCCCGCTCCAAAAAGGAAAGCACGAAAGCCAACCTATCCGTGACGTGCGCATTGCCTACGACCTCGCTTGGCAACGCCAGCACGCCCAAAGCATCGTGTCGGCTTATTCTAAAGCTCCTTTTTTTGGTGATTATTGGCACGAAATACAACCGTTTTTTGAAAAAAAATATGATTTTTTGTTCGACTTTAATTGGGCTATTTTGACAAAAATGCGCCAGCTGTTGTCGCTCGAAACGCCGTTTTTTTTGACCGAAAGTTTCTCTCCGCCTGCCGCAATATCCGATGCGGCGTTTCGTCCGTACCCTCAAGTTTTTGAGGACAGACACGGATTTTTGCCCAATTTGAGTGTTTTGGACTTACTTTTTTGTTTGGGTTCGGATTGGAGGAGCGGCGTTTGAGAGGCGAAATCAATATTTTTTGAAAAAAATAGAAAAAACAATACAAAACGTTTCAAAAAAAATGTAAATTTGCGCCACAATTTGTTTTAGGAATGAATAAAAAAATACGCCGCTACAAGAGATGATACAACGACTGCTGATAAAAAATTTTGCGCTGATTGATGAACTCGAAATCCATTTTTCGGAAAAACTAACCATCATTACGGGCGAAACAGGTGCCGGAAAATCCATTCTGCTCGGCGCGCTCGGACTGATTATGGGCAATCGCGCCGACCACGTTTCGCTCTACAATCCCGCCGAAAAATGCGTCATCGAGGGATATTTCAAAATCTCGCACTACGAAGATTTGAAAGAATTTTTTGCGGCGCAAGAGCTGGACTACGAAGACGAAATCGTCGTCCGCCGCGAGATAACGCCGACAGGAAAAAGCCGCAGCTTCGTCAATGATACGCCCGTGACACTCAAAATCTTGCAACAATTAAGCGCGGCTTTGATTGATTTGCACCTCCAGTTTGATACGCTCGATATTCACGAAGTGTCGTTCCAGCTTCGCATGATTGACGCTTTGGCAGATAACAAAACGCCGCTTTCCAAGTACCAAACCCAGTACAAAACCTATCAAGCCGAGCAGCGAAAGCTCGCCGCACTCATAGACCGAAGCCAAAACGCGGCGCGCGAAGTAGATTTTTTGACCTTCCAACTCAACGAATTTAGCAAAGCAGACCTCGTGGCAGGCGAACAAGAAAAACTCGAAGCCGAGCAGGTAAAATTGGCAAACGCAGAAGTCATAAAACGCACGCTCGCAGGAGCTTACGGCTACTTGGCGGACAACGAAAACTCGATTATCAGCCAGCTGAAAGACGTGGCGCGCTCGGTGGCGACGGTGCAAAAATTTTCGACCGCTATCACCAAAATTCAAGGTCGCTACGAAGGTTTTATCGCCGAAATTCAGGAAATTGCCTCCGACTACGAGCAGATAGCCGACTCCACCGAACTCGACGGCGAGCGGATTCAGGAGCTTGAGACGCGGCTCAATATTATTTACAAATTACTCAAAAAACACGGCGTGGCGAGCGTGGCGGAGTTGATACAGATTCAGACGGATATTCAGAGCCGGCTGGCGGCTTTTGGCGATCTTTCTACCGATATTGCTGCGCTGGAGCAGTCTATCGCCAAAAACGAAGTGGAGCTAAAAGAAAAAAGTATCGAGCTTTCGGCGCGTCGAAAAAATGTTATCCCAAGTTTTGAGGAAAAAGTCCAGCAGCAACTTATCCAGCTTTCGATGGAACACGCACGCCTAAAAGTGTCCATCAATCCGCTTTCGACGCTCACGACGACAGGGGCGGACGAGGTCGAATTTATGTTTGCGCCCAACAAGGGCAGCAAATTTCAGAGCATCAAAGATGTCGCTTCGGGCGGCGAGCTGTCCCGCCTTACGCTCATCACCAAGTCGTTGGTAGCGAGCGCGATACCGTTGCCGACGCTGATTTTTGACGAAATTGACACAGGTATTTCGGGCGACGTAGCCCTCAAAATGGGCGTTATCCTCCAGCAACTTTCCGCCCAGCACCAAGTGGTGAGCATCACGCACTCGCCGCAAATCGCCGCCAAAGCCCACACCCATTATTTTGTGTACAAAAAAGTGCTGGAAGACCGCACCGTGACAAATATCCGCTCCCTCAACCACGAGGAGCGAATCCGCGCCATCGCTACGATGTTGAGTACCAATCCGCCGTCGGCTGGCGCCATCAAAAACGCAGAAGAACTTTTAGCGACGCACGGCTCAAACTGACGGAGTTTTGCTATCAAAAAATAAACTTTTATATGATTTTTGTGACATTTTTAGAAATAGATTAATGAGGAAAAATAAAAATGCGCAACTATTTATTTGTGAGTATTGTTTGCCCAGTTAGTTGCATTGGCGTTCATTTTCCAATAATTACGCCTAATTTTTTGTATTCCTAAAATTATAACACAAACTCCTTAACGGAGTATTGAAAAAACCAAAGAGAGTAAATGGACACAATCAAATTATATTTCACGACTTTCGGCGATGTTTATCCCGGAATGGATTATCCAAATGAAAGATTCCCCAATAAGAGGATTATAGTGCCCCCAAATAAAATAACTGAATATAGAAAATTAAACCATCAAGACATCACCCTCGACGAGATCAAGAAATATGCTAAAGTATTTCCATCGTCAGCTTATGTTCGTGAAGTCTGGCAAGAAGAAATACCTGATAATAATGCGCTAATCGAAAGAGAGGACTGGGGTAACGAATATAATCGTAAAGATATGTTTATAATTGGAGCAGGAGCTTCGGCTAAATGCGTTGACAAAAGCCGAAAGAAAGAATTTGGTAACGATAACTTAAGTCCGCCGTTAGGAAACGGCTTATTTAAAAGCAAACTTCAATATATATACGACAAATATCAAGGAATAACTGATGTAATACATGATTTACAAGATGAAAATATAAATGTTGAAGAATACCTTGAAAAAGAATGGGAGAAGGTTGTGGAAAATGGTAGCCAAACAGTAATGAGCCGACACATCAATATCCAGTTTTATTTACAGGAGTTACTGATGAAAATTTCAGATAGAGTATCGACGGAGTATTACAATGTCAATCTTTATGCGGAACTTGCCAAAAAACTTAAAGAAATAAACGACAAAGACAGTAAAAGACACTTCGCATTTGTTTCCTTCAACCAAGATACGATACTTGAAGATTGTCTTTCAAAGTCTTTCGGGCTGCCGCCATTGACAGATATGGATAGCTATCTTGAAACCGATAAAAAACCTTTTTGTGTTTATAAACCACATGGCTCTTGTAACTGGGGTTGGAAATTTCCAAATAAAGTAGCTAACCCACAAAAAGAATTATTTGATAACAGGACAAATTTTTATAAGCTCTACTTCGAGATATTGGGTAATCGTACAGAGATGGTTGACAAATCAAGCTATGGAGATGAAGTAGTTAGGGATAAGCATGGTGTAGGAAAGGTGACAGTTAACAAATCAAAAATTGTCTGTTTTGAGCAAGAAAGTGCTTTGGATTATTATCCTGCCATACTGCTACCTTATCGTGACAAAGATGAATTTACATTGCCTCCCGATCATTACGAGGACTTAACTTTTTACATAAGTGGTGTTGAAAACCTTTATATAATCGGGTGGAAAGGAAACGAAGCACTGTTCAACAAGGTTTTTAAGGAGTGTAAGGCAGAAGGAAAAGAAGCAGTAAAATTAAAACGTGTCATAATAGTTGATCCCGAAGCAAAAATGGTAAAAGAAAATATAAAAGAACTATTGGACGATGGTGTTTGTGTAACACCCTACGATGGAGGTTTTCAAGACTTTATTAACAGAGGACTTAAGGAACTTGACTGATGAAATCCAAAGTGCTGAACGGTGGTAACTCTTGAGAGTTTTCAAATTCTTGTAACAACGTGTGAACAAATCCAAAAAAACAATCCTTTTTTCTTACCTTTGTAGTCATTAATTTTTGAATAAGTTCTTACACTTAAATAGATGACATTTGATATTCGACATAATTCATTGATTTTAAATAGTTTATGATGACTCAAAATTAAAAACTAAAAACTTATAACTACTTACCTATTTCAGATGAAACAAACTTTATTTTACTTGATTGCGCTGATAATTTGTGCAGCCACAGCTTGTGCGCCAAAATATTCGGCGATTAAACTGCCCTCCGAACAAATTATATTCGGAAGCGGCGGCGGATTTGTGGGCATAGAAACTTCCTTTTTATTGCTCGACAACGGACAATTATTCAAAAAAATAGGGCAGGATTCAGTTTGGGCAGCTATTAAGTCGGCGAATAAAAAAATTGCAAAGCAATATTTTATTGAAGGACGCAATCTATTCACCTCCGTGAAAGATACCATCAATGACCCGTCCAATACCTACAGTTTTTTGGAGCTTCGGGACAAGCAAACTGGCGAAAATCCGCGCCGATTCGTGTGGAGTCGCACGAAATCGCCGTCCCACAAGTCGGCTGATATTTTCTACCGCGCCCTAAACCTTTTAGTCCAAGAACCTAAAAAAATAGAACCCGCTCAAACTCCCAATCGTTAATTTTTCACCCTTAATATTCTTAACTTTACTATGAAACATTCTTTTTTTATCACATTTTTAGTCCTGTCGCTCGCAAGTCATTCGGCTTTTGCTCAAAATAAATTTCAACGCACGCCTACGGTCAGCACTGGCAGCAGCATTGACATTTCGCAGTTGAAACCCCTAAAAAATATCAAAAAAGGCGTGCCGCCTGCCGCCAATGTCCTAAAAAATTTGACAGAATTAAACTTCAAAACACTTCCGCCTCCGACGATTGCACGCCCCGAACAACCCAATTTGCGCTTCAGCAACTCGTCGGACGCGCAGCCGTCTATGGTCACGGGCAGCTTGGTCGCCACCGCCGCAGACGCACGGTTGCAACTCCAAACTTACTTGGAGGCGACACAATATTTTTGGAAAATAAAAAATGTCACAAGCGAATTTGTCACAAAAAAAGAAGAAACCGATGATTTGGGAGTTACTCACACTTGGCTACAACAGCAGTACAAAGGCGTGGACGTATGGGGCGGCGAACTCATTGCGCACGAAAAAAATGGGGCAATATTTATGCTCAACGGAAATACTTTTCCGACCCCAACGATTTCAAACATTGTACCCGCAGTATCGCCGGAGCAAGCAAAACAAGCCATTCGCAGTGATGTTTCGAGAGTTTCTAAACTAAAAACACTCACAGATGCCGAAAAAAAATTGGTAAAAGCAGACGCAGAGCCGCAACTTATCATCTGGCACGACGACAAAAAAACGCCCGTTTTGGTCTGGCACTGGACAATCGTACCAAATATTCTGGACCGTTGGGAATATTTTGCGGACGCAAAGACTGGCAAAATTTTGAACAAATACAACAACGTCTGTCGCTTTGCACACAAAGAAAATGCGCACCATGAATATCACAAAGACATTAAATTAGAAAAAAATAATACGCTCGCTCCGCCTCCTTTGGACGGACCTGCAACCGCCAATGCAACCGACTTGCTCGGCGTAACTCGGCTCATCAATACCTACCAAAAAGGCAGTGCTTACTACATGATTGACATTTCTCGCCCAATGTATCAGGCGACAGCCTCTACGATGCCCAACGATCCTATCGGAGCTATCTGGACGCTCGATGCGATGAATACCTCGCCTTCTGGCAACGGATTTCAATACGACCATGTCACATCTTCTAATAATTCTTGGAATAATGCGACCGCAATTTCAGCTCACTACAATGGCGGAGTAGCTTACACCTACTATAAAAATACGTTCAACCGCAACTCCATCAACGGCGCGGGCGGCACTATTATTTCGCTCATCAATGTAGCGGACGACAACGGCGGCGGCTTGGATAATGCTTTTTGGAACGGCGAAGCTATGTTTTACGGCAACGGAAGTCAGGCTTTCAAACCACTGGCGCGCGGCTTGGACGTAGCCGGACACGAGATGTCGCACGGCGTTATCCAAAGCACTGCCAACCTGAATTATCAGGGCGAATCGGGCGCGCTCAACGAATCTTTCGCCGATATTTTTGGTGCAATGATTGACCGCAACGACTGGCAAATGGGCGAAGATGTAGTCAAAATCGGCAGCTTCCCAAGCGGTGCGCTGCGCGATTTATCCAATCCACACAACGGCGGAAGCGGTTTGGGCAGTCCCGGCTGGCAGCCGCAAAGCTACAGCGAGCGTTACACGGGCAGTCAGGACAACGGCGGCGTGCATATCAACAGTGGGATTCCAAATTTTGCATATTACAAGTTCGCCAACAACGCGGCTGTCGGAAAAGACAAAGGCGAGCAAGTTTTTTATCGTGCTTTGACAAAATATTTGACAAAATCGTCTAAATTTACAGACCTTCGCAACGCCGTTATTCAGTCTATTGCAGACCTCAACTACGGCGCGGCAGTTAATACGGCGGCAGTCCAAGCTTTCGACGCAGTCGGAATTGCTGGCGGCTCGGGCGGTGGCACAGGCGGCACGAACTACCAAACGAGTATCCCACCCAATCCCGGACAGGATTTAATTTTGTATTCTGACGCTGGACAAACGAAAATTTTTATTTCTAATCCAGCGGGAACATCGCCGACCGTGTTAAGTACCACAGCGCACATCAGCAAGCCGAGCGTTTCGGACGACGGCTCGGAGGTTGTGTTTATCGGTACGGACAAAAAAATTCACTATATTCCGATTGATTGGGCGGCAGGAAGTTTTGGTCCCGAAGAAATCATCAGCGACGATCCTATTTGGAAAAATGCGGCACTTTCAAAAGACGGCTACCAGCTCGCGGCAGTGCCAGAGCAGGAAGTGAACCAAATTTATACCTACGACTTCAACGCAGTCGCTAATCCTTGGAAATTATTTACGCTCTACAATCCGACTTATACGGACGGAATTACGACGGGCGACGTGAAATTCGCAGACGCTTTGGAGTGGGATTATTCTGGCAATAACGTTATTTATGACTCTTACAACGAAATCAACAACGGCTCTGCGCCCGTCAATTACTGGGACGTAGGCATTTTGAGAGCTTACAACAAGAGTGCAGGAACTTTTGGCGACGGCAAAATTCAGAAATTATTTTCCAGCCTTCCCAATGGAATCAGCATCGGCGACCCAACTTTTTCTAAAAATTCGCCGTCCGTCGTGGCAGTAGATTACATCAATCAAGACCAAGACCAATATGTAGTCATCGGTATCAACATCGAAAACGGAACGACGGGAACTATCTACCAAAATAATCAGCCCGGCTACCCCAATTATTCGAGATTGGATAACAAATTAATCTTCGGCACGAATAACAACAACACCGATTTGTTGGTCATCGCAAATATGGCGGCGGACAAAATCAACGCCACTGGCACGCCCGCTACCTACAAAAGCAATACGAAATGGGGCGTTTGGTTCGCCAACGGAACGCGCGTCTTGACCGCCACCGCAGATGCCGAGCAGCCTAATTTGGTCAAAGTATTTCCGAACCCCACGAGCAATCAACTGACTATCGTGCAGCAGGAATATTTTGCAGACAGTCGCTACGAATTGTATAATATTTTGGGAGAAAAAATATCACAGCAAAAATTATCCGAAAATACCACTATTGTAGAATGTTCTAATTTTGCCGACGGCATTTACTTTTTGCATATCTTTGGCAACGGAAAACAACAAGTGATTAAAGTAGTAAAAAATTAGCTTCATTTTTAGAAGCTGAAACTTAAAAAAGCATTTATTGTGTTCTCACAATAAATGCTTTTTTTTTAATTTTTTTAGTATAAGTTTTGTTAATCACTAACTGATGTTATGCAAAATAATTTTTTAGTAAAATTTCAGGCAGCAATTTATTCAAAGTGACTGTATTTTCAGACGTGCCTTGTAGAAATTCAAGTTTTTGCAAAAATATCGTCTGGCGAAGCGAAAACTGTTTGAGTCTGGCGCAGCCGACGAGT
>JAYUHK010000176.1:0-19885 GCA_043767025.1 Saprospiraceae bacterium
ACTCGTCGGCTCCGCCAGACTTCAAACAGTTTTCGCTTCGCCAGACGATATTTTTGCAAAAACTTGAATTTCTACAAGGCACGTCTGAAAATACAGTAACATCAAATAAAATGCTGCCTGAAATTTTAGTAAAAAAATATTTCGTGTAACATGAGTTATGTAACATCAGTAATTAACGAACAAAAAAAAGTCGCTACCAAAATTTTGGTAGCGACTTTTTTGTATTTCTATCGGTAGTCACGTCTTGGCGGACGGTCATCGCCGCCGCGACGGTCATCTCTGCGGTCGCCGCCGCCGCCACGATTGTAGCCGCCGCCACCGCCTTCGCGATTGCCGCCGCCACCACCGCGATTTTCACGGTTGTAGCCGCCGCCGCCTTCCCGGTTGCCGCCGCCATTTTCGCGACCTTCGCCTTCCTCTGGTGGGGGCAAAGTGGCTTTGCGAGAAAGACGCATTTTGCCTGTTTTTTTGTCTATTTCTACGAGCATTACTTTGATTTCGTCGCCTTCTTTGAGCGCGTCTTCTACTCTTTCTATCCGTGAGTGAGAGATTTCAGAAACGTGGAGCAAGCCACTTTTTCCTGCAAAATCCACAAATGCGCCGTAGGGCTGGATAGAAGCTACGCGAGCGGTATAGATTTCGCCGACTGTTGGGGTAAATGTAATGGCATTGACACGCGCCAAAGCTGCGTCGAGTGCGGCTTTGCTGGTACCAAAAATATTGACGTGTCCTTTGTCTTCGACTTCTGTGATGTTGATGGTCGTACCTGTTTCGCGTTGGATTTCTTGAATAATACTTCCGCCGGGTCCGATGACAGCACCGATGTAGCTTTTTTCGATAATCACTTCCACGATTCGTGGTGCGTGCGGTTTGAGGTCAGTTTCAGGTGCGGAGATGGTTTCCGCCATTTTTCCCAAAATATGGATTCGTCCGCGACGTGCTTGTTCGAGTGCTTGTTCGAGCAGTTCGTAGGGCATTCCATCTACTTTGATGTCCATTTGGCAGCCACAGATGCCTTTTTCGGTACCTGTGATTTTGAAATCCATATCGCCGAGTGCATCTTCATCGCCGAGAATATCTGAAAGTATAGCATTTTTTCCCGCTTCGGAAATCAAACCCATTGCGATACCCGAAACAGCAGCACGAAGTGGAACTCCGCCGTCCATCAACGCCATAGAGCCTGCGCAAACGGTCGCCATCGAAGACGAGCCGTTGGACTCCAAAATATCGGATACCAAACGAATGGTGTATGGAAAATCTGACGGCATCAATTTTTTGAGGGAGCGTCCCGCAAGGTTGGCGTGACCGACTTCTCTGCGTCCCGGACCGCGCGACGGGCGCGCTTCGCCGACCGAGAACGGTGGAAAATTATAGTGCAGCAAGAATTTTTCGTGACCAAGTTCTTGTGCAGTGTCTATCATTGCTTGGTCGAGTTTCGTGCCGAGCGTGAGAGAAGTCAGGGATTGAGTTTCGCCGCGATTGAAGATAGCCGAGCCGTGAGTGGTGGGCAAATAACCTACTTCTGACCAAATCGGGCGCACTTCGTCGAGTTTGCGACCGTCCAAACGGATATGTTCGTTCAGAATGACGTTACGGATAAATTTTTTCTTGGATTTTTCGTAGTAGCGGCTGATGTGTTCGCTATTTTCGGACGCAAAGTCTGCTCCGTGCGCTTCGATTAAGTGTGCTTTAAGCTCGTCTTTTATTGCTTTCAAGCGATTTTTACGGGCATTTTTGTCGGACGCGCTGCGCGCCATTTCTTTTACGGGTTGCTCCATAAATTTTTCGACTGCTGCTTTCAAATCGTCTTTTTCTTGTACGGGTTCGATTTTTCGCTTGTTGAGTGCTTTTTCTCCGACCAAGTTGGCGAGTGCGAGCTGGGCGTTGCACTGTACTTTGATGGCTTCGTGAGCGATTTTGATGGCTTCGATGAGGTCTTTTTCTTGACACTCATCGGCTTCGCCTTCCACCATCATTATGTCTTGCAAAGTAGCGGCTACGATAATGTCCAAATCTGCGGTTTTGAGGGCAGCTCTGTCGGGATTGACGACAAAAACGCCGTTGATGCGCGCCACTCTGACCTCCGAAATCGGTCCTGCAAACGGAATATCGGACACTGCAAGTGCCGCCGAAGCTGCCAAGCCGACCAAAGCGTCGGGCATTGCGTCTTTTTCTACCGAAATCAAGTTGATGATTACTTGAGTTTCGTTCATATAATCGTCTGGAAAAAGTGGGCGAATGGCTCTATCGACCAATCTCGAAATCAGGATTTCGTAGTCGGAGAGTTTAGTTTCGCGGCGAAAAAAGTTGCCCGGAATCCGTCCTGCGGCTGCGAATTTTTCTTGATAATCCACTGAAAGGGGAAAAAATGACTGTCCCTCTTTTTTTTCATGCGCCGAAACGACGGTGGCAAGAATCATCGTATCGCCCAAGCGCACCATCACAGAGCCGTCGGCTTGCGTAGCCAACTTGCCTGTTTCGAGCGTTACTTTCCGTCCATCGGGCAGATGAAAGGAAGTACTGATAGGAATTTGTAATCCCATAAATATAGTATTATTTTATTTTTAAAGTAACTGAATATCAACCTATTGTATTAAAAATACTGGCGACAAAGGAAGTGAAAAGACGGGAAAGAGAAACTGCTTGTTTTTGCCGACAAAGAGCGGCGCAGCAGGAAGTTACTTGATTTTTTAGTGCCAATCGAAATTGGTTATTTCTGGGGGTTAAGTTTTTTTACCGCTATCTGTCTTATCTTTTTCGCTCGTCCGATTTTTTTTCGGAACTAATTTTAAAAAATAAAAAGCAACACTGCGGAAGAAATTTCTGCGGTGTTGCTTTTTTATTTTGTTGTTATTTACGGAGATTTAATTTCTCCAATAATTGACGATATTTTACGATGTCTTTTGCTGCAACGTATTTGAGCAATTTTTTACGCTGGCTCACCAAAGTAAGCAGCGTGCGCTTGCAAGAAAAATCTTTTGCATTGCGGTTCAAATGCTCGGACAAGCCTTTGATTTTGTGCGTAATAAGTGCAACTTGGGCTGCCGTAGAGCCTGTGTTGGCGGCATCGCCACCGTACTCTGCTACGATAGCTTGAGTCTGTTCTTTTGTTAAATAATTAGCCATTTTTTTTAAAAATTAATTGGTTACCAATGGTGATTGCTGTGAATCATGTATAGCGGCGCAAAGATATGTTTTTTTATCGGAATAAAAAAATAGCGGCGACTTTATTTTATGCGTATCTTTGAAAAAAAATTTATCGGAACGGACGAATTATGAAATACAGACTTTTGAGCCTCGAAGAATTGGAGACACTGACTCCCGAATTTGTTAATTTTCTGTCTGCCCACGGGATAGTGGGGGAGGACTGGGCAAAAATAAAGGCGAAAGACGCGGCTCGGACGGCGGAGTTTTTGGAGCTTTTCAGCGATATGGTGTTAGAAAAAGCACTACAAAATATTCAGTTCTTGGAGTTTCGGCTGCCTTCGGAGTTGAAATTATTTCAATGCGGGGCGGAGGAAATAGATTTGATTGGCATTTCGGTATCCGAACAAAGTTTTGATTTTTTGCAAAATAATCTATCCGATTTAGCAAAAATACCTTCCGACCAAATAAAAATCTTGCGAATTTCCAAAAAGTACAGCCAGCCGCGCGAGTCCGAAATATTTGCGATGCTCGGCTGGGGCTGCACGATTGCGCAGCGCAACGTTTTTGAGCGGGTGGAGGGGCTGTGATGTGTGGGCGTGAGGGTGATTTCTATTGTTTTTGGAAAACATATTTTTTGGAAAATTTTGGAAAAAAAACGAAAATGTGTGATAAAAATCGGCTCTGTGAGTGGATAAATAATTACTTTTGTGGCTGAACCAGATGAGGAGTTTGAATGATTTTATAGTTCCAATACCGTAGTTCCAAACTCATCAATTATGATTTTCGTATTATTAAATTGAGTTGCCAGCGCAAAACCGTTATAAAACGGCTCGAGGGTCAAAAATCTACTGCTGTAAAGTGCATTTCCATTTTTATCTATATGATGCCAACCATTTTCGTCTTTGGCGGTCGCAAAATTTTTGTGAAAAATACCCAAATCCAAAAAAGATTTTGAATTTATAAGCCTTCCTTTTTTGTCAATGTGTCGAAATAAGCCGTCGGTTGATTTTGCGCAAGCAAAGCCATCTTTAAAGTCGCCGCAATACAAAAAGTGCTGCGGATAAACGTTGTTTCCGTCGAGGTCGATATGAAAATAATTGTTGTGTTTATCGCGAACCGTACAAAGATTTTCTTGAAAATTCCCTGTCCATGTGTAGCTATTCGAGTATGCCTTCGCGCCGTTTTGCGTGAGGTGAAACCAGTCGCCGCCTTGTATGACTGCCGCACGAGAATCATAAAACCCGAAAGTTCGGGCGTACCGTTCGGGGTAAAGCGCGTTGCCGAAAGTATCGATATGATAGCTGCCGCTTTCGTCCGTGACGGGTGCTAATCCGGGAGCATGAAATTTTAGGACTTCAATAAATTTTTTATTGAAAACGGGCGCGCCGTCCATCAAAAAATGCGTGCCGTCTGCCGCCGTTTTTAGTTGTTGCCAATTCATTTTTTAAAAATTAAGATAATTTGTAAATCGTTCAATTTCAACTCGTTACGGTACTCAAAGCCTACGCTTTCGCACAATGAAATATATTGTACGGAGGTTCGCTCAAAACTTTCGCACATTACCGACATATTCAAGGAGAGCAAAGATAGATTGGTACTTATCTTATCGGCGCAATTTTCAATCACATATAGAGTACCGTTTTGCGGTAACGCGGCGAAGCAGTTTTGGAGTATTAAAGTTGCTTTTTCGTCGTCCCAATCATGCAAAATTCGGCATAAAAGTAAGGCATCACATTTTAGTGGAATCTGCTTAAAGAAACTTCCCGAGATTTTTTCAATCGTATTGTCTATCACATTTTTTATTACTTCTGGTAAATCAAACAAAACGCACCTCAAGGCTGGATTGCATTCCTTTACCTGTATAATTAATGCTCCGTGTCCTCCCCCAATATCCAATACAATTTTATGTTTTGAAAAATCAATCACCTTTACAATATCTTTATAGTCATCTCTGGCATATTCATTCATTGCCTTTTGATAATTATCCAACTTTTCTTTATTTTCGTTCAAATACTCAAAATAAGGTTTTTTATACCTTGCTTCAAAAGAGCTTTTGCCTGTCGCGATAGTAAAATCGAGCATTTGCCATGCGTCTATATGTTCGCCGCTCCAATTCATACAAGCGAATTTGAGGCTATCGGGATTTTTTTGGGTCAGTAAAATAGATAATTCGTTGATAAAATAGAGCTTATTTTTTTGTTCCAAAAAACCAATATCGACCAAAGATTGCAAGAGCAGCTCCAATTTCGGTGCGTTCAAATTTAGCAAATTTGCCAATATTTCAACAGATTTTGGCGTGTCCAAATTATCAAAAATATCAAGTTTGCAAGCCGCATTGACCGCCATATATTTCCAATGCTCGGTAAAAAATGCTTTGAGTTTTGTTGAGTTATCCATTCGTGATTTTTTGTTTTAGTTGCACAATTTGGTTTTCTGTAAGCTCACACGCAAGCAACAAGCCTTCAACTCCATTTTGTTTTTCAATTATTTCTAATGCAATATCCAAATACTCTTTTCGAGTATCCATTTCTGTTGCCAAATAATCTTCGTATACCGTTTCCATATCTGCTCCTGAAAGTAAGTGAAGTATCGAAATAAAAATTCCTGTTCTATCTTTGCCTGCATGACAATGAATTGCGGTAGCGTTTTTTTCTTCTAAAATAGCTTCTATGGCTTGTTTGATGTAAATTTTACATTCCAAAGTAAAAAAACGGTAAGCAATCTCAATATTTGTGCCTTGATGGTGCGTCGTTTGAAACTCTATGGATTGATTCCAAGGATTGAATGGTGCATGAACCAAGTTTAACAGTTGCACACTTTTTTCAGTGTAGCCACTTTTAGCAACTTCCCTTTCTGCTCTCAAATCAATAACCGTTTTTATTTTTTTATCAGTAATAAAATTTTCAAAAAAGTCTTCATTTTGGAATAAAGTCATGGTAGAAGTCCTGAAAATTATGCCACTTTTAATTTTTGGATTGTGCTGACTAATATCTCTAAAATTCCATATAAAATCTCTTTTATAAATAGCTTCGCAAAATTTTTGAAGCTCATTCATTTTTTCTATCGAAACTAAATTTTTAATAGCAGCATAAAAAAAGTCGAGTAATTTTCGCTTCTGTTCATTAGCTTCGGGTAAAAATAAAGTACCTTTCAGGTTATAAAAATCATTTTGCTCTTCTTTTGTCAAGACGCCTGCAATCATATTTTTGGGCAAAAAATTAAACTTCGTTTCCCCTTTCGAGAGGTGATTGAGCTGCACCGCCACATTGAGCGCGATATTATAAAAATAGTAAAAATGATAGCCGTCGCTGCGGCGATGCGCATTAGAACTACTCTCAAACTCGTACACAAACTTATCTATCAGGCTCGATATTTCTTTTTCGCCCATGCGTTTTTTCGTGGCGGTGAGGTCTTGCAAATGCTGCAAAGCGTTTTTTGTTTTGTCGAATAAAATACTGTCCGCAATATTTTCGGGCGCGATTTCAGAGCCTAAATAATTGCGATTATGCTCGCTTATATTGTGCGCAAAAGCAATTTCTGCCTTTGGCGAATCGCGAAAATAAAGCACAATTTTGTTTCTCAAATCCACTTTGAGTATCATAAGTAAGGGCTCCGAAAAGTATTTTTCGAGTGCTGCCGTCAAATCATCTACCTCAAAATCGCTACTCACGACCGTCGCAATATCGATATCGGAGTTTACAGAGGGCGTTTTTCGAGCAAACGAGCCGTACAAAATCGCTGTTTCAATATTACTATTCGCCAACAAAATGGATTTTATTTGCGCTATTATTTCAATTTGTTTCATAATTTTTTTATTTTAAAATTGGTTTTAGTTTACGATTGGTTTACGCATATTGCAGGTTTGGCAAAGCGGAATATTTTTAAAGTTTTTTAATAATTTTTGGTAATTTTCACTCTCGATGCTTTCCAAAATGGTATTTTGTTCAAAATTACCAAAATCGCCTAATCCATTTCGCAGCTCGTCGGGCGCGCAGCAGGGCGATATTTTGCCCGTTGCAGATACCCAAAGTTCCTTATTCAAGAACGGACACTCGTACTCCAAAGGAATTGCTTCGGTTTCTTGTGGTTTCAATGGAATGATATTCTCGAGCATCACTTGCGCGCCATTCGGCTTGCGGTGCTGTGCTTGGGCGGCGTAAGCCTGCGCCACATACTCGTTCCATTGCGCTATACTCGCTGCATTTTCACGAAAAGAAAGTGATTTTATTTCGTCAAAATGACTCCAAAGTTGATGCCCTTTTACGCGGTCAATATCCAATTCGGCTGCCAGTTTTATAATATCTGCCAATTCGTGCATATTATTTTGCATAAATGTAAGCTGAAAAGTGATGCGACAATAGTAGCCCGTTTGCGCAAAATAAGCATTGCGGACACGCACAAATTCCTTTACGTTTTCAATCGTTTGCTCAAAATTAAGCCCGAGCATCACTTTTTGAGCTGTTTCGGAGGTCGCGCCGTTCCACGAAATCTTTACGTCCGTCGTAATCGGTACTATGAGGTGCGCCCATTCGGTCACGGTTTTTTCCGTCGTTTTCGGAAATGTGCCGTTAGTAGTCAGGTTCATCTTAATATCATATTTGTAGCAAAGTGCCACAAAATGCGCAAAAGGCTTATAAATCAAGGGTTCGCCCATCGTAGAAGGGATAATTTCGGTCACGCCCAATGCCTTAGCTTGCTGAAAAATCGGCTCTAACCATTCTTTCGGCATTCGGCGATGCTTGCCGCCCAATTTTTCTTTGATATAAGTAGAATGCGGGCTATGCTCCTCGCACATCGTACAAGCCAAATTGCAGTCCTCGGGGTTTGTATCTATGGTCAAACGCCAAATATTATGATTTTTCATCGATTAATGATTGATAAATGGTAAAAAGTTGATTACAATGGTCGGTAATATCAGGTACAAGCCCATTCGGCTCGTTTAAATAGCCGCGTTCGCCTAATGATTTCATTTTTTCGGCATTTTTTATAGCAAAGTTCATTTTTTCGGCTAAATCATTGCTATTTCGGTGTTCAAAAAGCAATCCATTCGCGAGATGCTGCACATATTCCGACATTCCACCAAAATCAGCAGTAATAACAGGTACTTTGCAGGCTTGCGCTTCGTGTATCACGAGCGGCGAATTTTCAGCCCAAATACTCGGCACCACAATACAATCTATGTTCGCAAAAACGTCATCTGCCAGATTTTTATTGACATATTCGCCCGCAAATTCAATCTTATTTTTGGATTTTTTGGCAATTTGTTTCAATGCTTTCGTGCTTTGCCCGTTGTCTCTGCCATAAATTTTGAGCGTCGCGGGCGCGGCTATTTGCATAAATGCGGTTATCAAATCATGCACGCCTTTGGCAGGAATGTGCGTACCGATATAGCCAAAAGTGAAGGTCGTTTTTTCTTTTGATTTCTCGGTAGCGGTCAAATATTCGGTCGGAAAACCATAATCAAGGTAAATAATTTTGGCTTCGGGAACGCCAAAATCGGTAATAAATCGGTTGCGTAAATACTGCGACGGAGCGATAAACACCTCAACTTTATCTATAATCGCACGGGTTTCGGTCATACGGCGGTTCACCCAACCGCTCCAATTGTCAATATCTACTTGCGCCGTTTCGGCTTCGCCACCAAAATAAACTTTGTAGCAATCGGTCGCACATTTTCGGTCAGTTTGCCCCTTACACAACCTAAAATTATTCGCTTCGCCAATGCTGCGCGTCAAGAACTGCCCACGCGGACACATCAACCAAAAGTCGTGCAGCGTAAAAACAATCGGTATATTTTGTCGGTTCAGCACGTCGACCAAACCAGTAGAAAGATGACTCAGATGACCAATATGCGCTACGTCGGGCTTGATTTGTAGTAGTAAACGGGCAAAATTTTCATCAATCCCGCTATGTTTGTAGCCGTCTTTGCCTTGCGGATTATTGACAAAATAAAAATCGAGGTTGTCGCCATGATTTTCTTGCCGTATCGCAAAGTCAGGCGCGTAGGGATTTTCCTCTCGTGTAAAAACCGAGACTTTATGTGTTTTGGCAAGTTTGGTGCATACGGACTGACTATACACCTCCGAGCCTGCGTTGTAGTTAGGCGGATAGCCGTGAATGATTTTGAGAATGTGCATATTGGGTTGGTTGAACTGTGGTATAATTTCCTTCGCGGCTCAAAAATTTAGAATAATTTATATTTATTTGACTTAAAGCATTTTCAACGCCTGTTTGTAAAATAGGAATTGAATAATTATGTATTTTATTATTGCTATCAAAAAATCTTCCTAATGGGTCCACCATTAAATAAGAGCCCCTTATTATTTCAGCACTTTCTGGTACTATTTTTATTTTAGGGTTGATGTGTAGTTTATTTCTTGTATAGTAATCATCAAAATCTATATTACTAATGTTCATCAATTCAAACTGTTTATCATTTTGCCCAATTACTCTGGTTACTTGCAAGATTTTCCAACGAAAAGGGTTTAGTTCATTGATAAAAGGTGCTAATATTTCAGTAAAATTATACTGATGAACTACCGTATTAATCTTCAAATTAATATTAAATTCCTTACAAATAGCTGACAAGGCTAAAATTTTTGACAAATCAAGTGTTTTTCCATTTTGATGTCGTCCTGACTTTATGTTTGTTTCTTCATTAATGCTATCAATACTTAAAGTCAAAATATCAAGCGAATTAGCCACTGATTTTATCCAATCCAAATTAATTTGGCTACCATTGGTTACGATGCTTGTTTCAAATCCCATATTTTTGGCATGTTCAATTAATGGAATTATGTATTTTATTAAAGTTGGTTCGCCTCCTGCAAAATTAATTTTTTTAAATAAATTACTATCAGCAAGTTTTGTGATTATTATTTCTGCATCTTTTTGTTGTATGTTACTTACAATGTCTATATCGTTGAAAGTTGCATAACAAAATTTACATTTATAGTTGCAGGCTTTGATTAGATGGAAATTTACAGTGGTGATATTCATTTTATTAATTATTTAATGGTTTGAAAGTGAGCATTTTTTTCTTTTAGGTATAAATAGTTAGGACTATCGCACCAATAAGCAGTAATAATGAGGTTGAATTTTAGAATTAGGATAAGGCAAGTTTCGCTGTCTTTTGATATTGCTCTTTTTTTCAAAAAAGGAGCATATACAATTACTATCTCTTTTTCGTATCTGGTACGTTCTACATAAGGCAATATTTTATACAAAGTAGGGTCACCAATTCCTCTGTCCCATTGACTATATAAAAAATGATTTGTTTTTTTGAACTCTAAAATTTGTTGGGTCATTTATATTCTTATTTTATTAGTATACTTAACAAAATCATACCAATTAAATATACTAAAATAAATCATTGATAATCAGTAAGTTATGACAAAATTATAAATTATAAATAATATTATAATACCTATAAGAATTTTATTACCTTTGCTTTATGAAAAATATATACATCACTTGGCATTACACTACACACGGAGTAGCCTACTTAAAGCATATTTTAAGTCAATTTTATATTAACAAGAAGATTCAACAAGAGTCTAAAATTTCATTTGACAAATTGAATCAAGTAGTATTAAATAAAACATTCGATAATCCTACAAAAGAGGGGTTTTGTTTTGACGAAATTGTTTACATAACGGCTTCTCAAAAAGCGTTTGACAATCTATCAAGTAGAAGGTTCAGCTACAAAAATACCATATTGGAAGATGAATTAATTATTGAAAATAATCTAAAAGATGTTTTTGAAAAATTAATTTCAAATGAAGATATATACTATAATATTGACAAAGAAATTGATTTCATTCGAGAAAATTATCCAGAAAAATACGATGCTTTTACACAAGTAATTTGGCGTAATATTCAGCATTATCCTATTGTAGAGCAAATAAAATGGCTAAAAGAATTTTCAAATTTTAAAAATGTATATGTAGATAATTTTAAAGTTGTCGAACTTCAAATTGATGATTTGAGAGATGAAAAATTGATTGCTGATAAAGTTGGGGATTGGTCAAGAAAATATTTTAGTAACAATAAAGAAGTAATGCCTGTAATCAATGTGTCGCTTGGTAGTAATGAAACACAAGTAGTCTGGCATATATTGGCTGAAGCACGTCAATTACCTATTAACACAAAATTTATAAAAACGTACGATGACAAGTCGGATAATGCCAAAGAAAGATTTAAAAAATTTTCAATCAAAGAAATTCAAACGAATCTTATATCTTCTATTGGCTCTGAATTTAATATTTATAGCAGCACAAAATCGACTTTCCGCTCATTAGTTAATAAGAAAATGAAGCATTTCTTAAATTCAGGATTTTCAATTTTACTAATAGGGGAACGAGGTGTTGGAAAATCAAGAATTGCAGAAAGTGCAACCAAAGTATTTGTTGATAAAAGAGCTTTTATATCTGCTAATTGTGCCTCATTTGACGAGGATAGTAAAGCTGAATCGGAGTTGTTTGGTTACGAAAAAGGAGCATTTACTGGAGCAATAAATACTAAAAAGGGATTGATAGAAGAAGCAAATGGAGGTATTCTTTTTTTAGATGAAATTCATCATTTGTCAAAATTGGTACAAGCAAAACTTATGAAAGCTCTACAGACAGATGCAAATAATAAAATGGCTATTAGGCGTTTGGGTAGCAATTCAGAAACAAAGGTAGAATGTAGATTAATTTTTGCTACCAATAAAAATATTGAGGAATTAAAAACCTTTTTGTTACCTGACTTTTATGATAGAATTGTACAACACGTAATTTTAATACCATCCTTAAGAGAAACATCAGAGGACAGGAAAAAAGATTGGGAAATGGTATGGAAACAACTTAAACTTGAAGGGGAAGCACCTATTGAATTAGAATTAGTAAATTGGTTGAAAACCTTGCCCTTGTACGGTAATTTTAGAGATTTAGAAAAAATAGCTATATATTATAATGTTTATAATCAATTTGATGAAGAAACTAAAGATATGATTCAAGAAGCAACTCCTTTTCAATACGCAAAAAATGAGTTTAAATTGTACCATTCGCCTGTTGTACAGCTTGAAAAAGAAAAATATAATTTTGAATTATCGCAAAATACCAAAGAAATGATAGCAGGTTATTTATTTGAATTACAAGATTGGGCTGTGAAAAAATTTGGTGGTAGAAAAAAAGCTATCGCGCATTTTAGAAGCCTAAGAGATACAATCACCGAAAAAACTTTAAACGACTGGAAAAATAAGAAATCAATAAAATCCTAAAATTCCATAAATTTGGTCACAATTCCCGTCCAAATTTTCAAAAAAGATAAAAATTCGTAACTATCAAGTTGTAATAATAGGCGTTGTCATATTGACCATTGCGTTGATAGCATGGTAAACAGATTGACTATTTTGATAGCAGTACCAATAACTGAACGAATAATTGCAAATAATTTGTTTTGTATCCGCATTTTCAACGACTTGAATTTTATGCGTATGTGCTTTCTTTTTTCCTGAATATTTACGTTTTTGCTTGCTTGAACGCTTGATTTTTAATTTATTTCGGACTTTTTTTTTTGGTCTTTGAGCTGGTAATTCCGTCGCATCTATGAGTATTTCCTTGATTTTTTCGGCACTGATCAATACTTTTTTTCTATCTAATCTAAAATAACCAGATGTTATCAAGATATTTTCTAACTTTACGATGGTGCGATGTACATTACTTTCAGCAAGTCTTTAGCTAAATCCAAGACGGAACAACGTGCGATATTCACGATAATATTCCAGCAGTAGTAAAAGTTGGTCTTCTATAGCAAGGTTGCTCTTTCGACCAGCTTTTTTTTATGCTTTATATCATATTGACGGACTATCAAAACCATTATTTCAAACACAAACTTTGAAACTCCTGTACATCGTTTGAATTTGGAGTGAGATAATTCACTAATTGTTGTATATTTTGAAAATTTCATCTCGCAATATAACAACTTTTTTTTAATCAACTTATACTTTTTTAAGTTTACAATTTAATAATTAAGTCAACTTATTTCAGGACAAGACAAACCATAAATTCGTAACTATCAAGGATTTATACTAAGTTATACCATAAGTATTTGTCAGTTATTTATGACCCAGTACTTAATTGTAGATTATAAGTATCATTTTGTTTTTTTGTTTATCTTTGTCAAGTTAATTTAAAGTCATTATTAAAATGTTGGTAAAAGAACTTAAAAGCACAAATCAAATTTCGTCTTTTCTTGATATGATTGCTCTCGGTCAAAATGATTATGAGCAAGGTTTAAATAAGATAGAAAGAAAGAAAAATGGTGTTTTCTTAACCAATTCTGTTGATATAGTCGAAAATTTATTGGATGTTATAATAATTGATTCAGCAATTTTTGGTAAAAGAATACTTGAACCGTCTTGTGGTCAAGGAATTATTATTTTAAAATTGTTGTCCGACATTTATTTGAAATTCCCTGATGCTTTATTGATTTCTAATTTTATAACAAATAATATTTTCTTTGTTGATGTCCAAGAAGAAATGGTCGAAAAAACAAAAAATAATATTCAAAAATTATACGATTTTCTTTTTGATGAAGATTTTCAAGGCTCGTTTAATGGAATTACCTGGGATTTTACAGATAAGGTTTCTCTTGGGTTATCTTTGTTTGACGAAGTCAAACAAACTCCTTTTTCAGACTTGTATAATTCTTTTGATTATGTAATTGGTAATCCGCCTTATGTAACACTATATGGCAGAAGAGATAAAAAAGAAAATGAAGAGCAAAGAGTAAATTACTTAAATAATTATCATCAATTTCCAAGTTCAGTAAAAAATGGAAAACTAAATTTGGTAATGTTGTTTATAGAACATTCTCTTGATTTTTTAAAAGAAAACGGCAAATTAAGTTTTATTATTGATGTTTCTTTTTTTGAAACTGCTTATGAGTTTACAAGAAAATATTTGTTAGAAAATACTATAATTGATGAATTGCAAGTTAATATTAAAGATTTTGATGTAGCAAGTGGTCAGGTAATTATTAAACTATCAAAAACTAAAAGTACAAATCATAAAGTACAAATTATTGATCATAAAACAGAAAATCGTTATTTTGTAGAACAGTCAAGTTGGAACAATAAAAATGATGAGTACAAATTTAGATATAATGGTTGTTCGATTTCAAAGCAAATTTTAGATAAAGTAGAAGCAAAAAAAGATAAGACAATACTACAATTGTATCCCAATAAAAATCTGCGTACTTGTGTAATGTTGTTGGATATGGAAGATAAATTTACTTTCGTTGATAAAGGAATTAGGGCAGAAAATTTATTATATCCATATTATCAAGGTTCAAAAGCACTTTCAGAGAAATATGGCAAACTGGATTTTAAAAAATATTTTCATTATGACAAACCTTTGCAAGATTTGATTAATGAAGAATTGAAAATTGAACTTATTAAACAAGGTGTTAAGAATAAAAAAAGATTAGGATTAGGCGAAACTATCATTTATGATAATCCAAAATTGTTTATTAGACAGTCTGCAAAAGAAATAGTATCTACAATTGATTTAGGAAAAAGCTCTGCGAATAATAGCCTTTATGTTTTTTCATTACGAGATAACTCGGTTAAATCAGTAGATTTTCTATATTTTTTATGTGGATTTTTGAACACAGATTTTATAACATATTATGCACAACAAATGAATATAATAAGGTTTTCACAAGGCAAACAACCACAAATAAAAATTGGTGATTTAGGAACAATTTATATTCCGAACGATATAAATTTACAAAATGAGATTTCTAAATTTTGTAAAGAAATTTACACTGATTTTGATTCAAAAGATACTTTAAAAACTCAAATAGATAATTTAGTTTACTCTTATTATGATTTGTCCACGTTAGAAATTGAGAATATTGAAAAAAGTATTAAAGATTTCTAATTTTGTCTTCTTGTTCTTTATTCAATTGCTTCAATAAATCAATATTGACTTCCGCTTGTTTAGCTGTTTTAACTTTAAGAATTCCTGTTTTAAAATTCTCTAATTCCTGGGTTGCTTTTTTCAATTTTCTTTCGTTTGATTCAATTTTCTTTTGCAAAAGAAAATCCAAAAATTCTTCTCTTGTTCTG
Source organism: Saprospiraceae bacterium (assembly GCA_043767025.1). Lineage (GTDB taxonomy): Bacteria > Bacteroidota > Bacteroidia > Chitinophagales > Saprospiraceae > JAYUHK01. Next base: position 15,263 of record JAYUHK010000176.1, read on the forward strand.
TAAACCGTTTCAGAGAAGCCGTTCACTTGCATTTGATTTGCTGGGGTTATACGCATTGTTGGACTTACGTTTTTAAGGAAATAAGATTTTACGTAAAGGTTGTTATGTTTTACAAACTCCAAACCATTTTCAAACCCTTGGTAATAAACAATAATGTATGCCAAATAAAAATAGCCGTTTTGCATTAATGTTATAACCTTGTCAGGTGTTCCACTATCAGGATTTGTATCATCATTTTCTACGTTTACTGCTTTGAAGTCTATCCAAATAAGTTCTTTATGTCCATTGATTTCGAATATTGTTTGAACATCAAAAGGATTTTTAGTTTTCCCTTCTGGTGAAGCTAAAGACTCTTTGAAATATTGATGATTTTGAGTAAATTCAACAAACTTGTTTTCAAGAAATTTACTAATTCCATCTCCAACCCGTTCGCCTTTCTTAACTGCAATGTTTAATTTAGGATTTGTGTTGATTATATTTCCTACAAGTTCGTCTAATTGAGTTGTGATAAGTGTTTCGTATGCTTGAATGTCCATATTTACTTGAATAAGTCTGATTTAAAAAATTGATATACAGACATATCAAGAGCTTTTGCAATTTTTTCGATGTTTGCAACTGAAACATTTCTTTTTCCTTGCTCAATACTTGCAATATAGGTTCTGTCAAGCTCACAAATGAATGAGAACTTTGCTTGACTAAGTCCTTTTTCATTTCTAAGTTCTTTAAGTCTAATACCTATTTTGATTCTTATGTCCACGTTTGCAAAATTACATATTTGTAGTTTATAAAACAACGGACTATAAGTATAGTATTAAGCTTTTTTGTTGAGATTATTGTCGTATGTTGATGGTTGTCGTGTGGTTCGGTTCGCTTGCAGGCACCTCAAAAATGTCGCTAACTTTGGTTTATTTTATAGGAAAAAGGAAACGTTTGGATACCAAAAGCGTTTCCTTTTTTTCTGCCTAAATGTCACTAATTTGAAGCCTTTCGAGTTGTTAGCTGTCAAAAATGCCAAAAAAATCTGCCAAAAAGTCCTAAAATTATCTTGGCATATCCATTGACCAATACATATTAAAGACCTCAAAATTATTTATTTTAATACTATTTAAACAACATCAGATTTTTTTTACAATGGGTAAAATTATAGGAATTGATTTAGGAACTACCAACTCGTGTGTTTCTGTGATGGAGGGAAACGAGCCAGTGGTAATAGCCAACGACGAAGGTAGAAGAACCACCCCGTCCGTCCTTGCATTTTTGGACAATGGCGAAAGAAAAATCGGCGACCCTGCCAAACGGCAGGCAATCACGAACCCGACGCGGACTATTTCCTCCATCAAACGATATATGGGAAATCGTTTCAGCGAAGTCGCAAGCGAAATCGCAAACTCTTCCTACAAGGTAGTGAGGGGTGATAATGACACTTCGCGCGTCGAGATTGACGGCAAACTTTACACGCCGCAGGAACTTTCTGCGATGGTGCTACAAAAAATGAAAAAAACGGCGGAGGATTTTCTTGGGCAACCTGTCACCGAAGCGGTCATCACTGTTCCCGCATACTTTAATGACTCTCAACGCCAAGCGACCAAAGAAGCGGGCGAAATAGCGGGTTTGACCGTCCGACGCATCATCAACGAACCTACCGCAGCCGCTCTTGCCTACGGTATGGACAAGCGCAACAAGGACATGACGATAGTGGTCTATGACTTGGGAGGCGGTACTTTTGACGTATCTATTCTCGACTTGGGAGAAGGCGTTTTTGAGGTAAAATCTACCAACGGCGACACGCATCTCGGCGGTGACGATTTCGATAGAATCATTATTGACTGGTTGGCGGATAGCTTCAAAAGCCAAGAAAATATCGACCTTCGCAAAGACCCGATGGCATTGCAACGCTTGAAAGACGCTGCCGAAAAAGCAAAAATAGAACTTTCTTCTGCGCAAGAAACCGAAATAAATTTACCTTATGTGACCGCCGTTGATGGCGTTCCGAAGCACTTGGTGTTGAAATTGACGCGCTCCAAATTTGAGCAATTAGCGGACAAATTAGTCCAACGGACGCTCGACCCCTGCAAGCAAGCTATGAAAGACGCAGGACTTACCAACGGCGATATTGACGAGGTAATCCTTGTAGGTGGCTCGACGCGTATCCCGAGAATCCAGCAAGCGGTGGAAGATTTTTTTGGAAGAAAACCCAACAAGGGCGTGAATCCAGATGAAGTCGTTGCGATTGGTGCAGCTATTCAAGGTGGCGTATTGAGTGGCGATGTGACAGATGTTTTGTTGCTTGATGTGACACCACTTTCGATGGGAATCGAAGTTATGGGCGGAATGTACGATGTGGTCATTGAGGCGAACTCTACTATTCCTACCAAAAAATCAAAAATTTACTCTACAGCTGCCGAAAACCAGCCGAGTGTCGAAATCCATATTTTGCAAGGAGAACGCCCGATGGCTTCGCAAAACAGAACAGTCGGACGCTTTATTTTGGACGGAATCCCGCCTGCGCCGCGCGGTGTGCCACAAATCGAAGTTACTTTCGATATGGACGCTAACGGGATTTTGAAAGTTTCGTCCAAAGACAAAGGTACTGGCAAGGAGCAAAGTATCCGCATCGAAGCCTCTACGGGCTTGTCGAAAGAGGAAATCGCTAAAATGAAAGCGGAGGCAGAAGCCAACGCCGACGTTGATAAAAAAACACGCGAAACGGCTGAAAAAATGAACCTTGCCGATTCTTTGATTTTTCAGACCGAAAAGCAACTCAAAGAATACGGCGAAAAAATACCTGCCGAGAAAAAAACCGCTATCGAAGATGCACTCGCAGAATTGAGAACCGCTCACGCCTCGCAAGATTTAGTAAAAACAGAAGCGGCTACCGAAGCGATGAACGCAGCGTGGCAGGCAGCAAGCCAAGATATGTACAATGCGACCAATGAAAACGGCGGCGGCGCGGCAGAGCAGCAAGCGCAGCAAAACAACGGAGGAAACACCGCAAGCGATTCCGACGTGACCGATGCAGAATACGAAGAAGTGGATAAAAAATAGTTTTTTTGCGATAAGGAACGCGTCTAAAATAAACTACTTATTTTTTCTGCTAAATTACAATCAATCACTGCGTTATTTTTTCGTTACAACGCCCTGCGTTGCGCCTTAAAAATGCCTTGTTATTGTTTGAATTGATTGGAAAAAATTGAGTACTTTATTTTTTCTTCATTCCAAAGAAGTTGTGATATACCGAACCCTTGTGATGAATTTACTTTCTTCACGAGGGTTTTTTTTTGTAATTTTGGCGAAAAAAAGACAATCTTATGTGGCAGTCTATTTATTTTTTTCCAGTCGGCAGTTTATCCGATTTTATCAAAAATGAACTGCCTTTATTTTTGGAGCGAAACCGCATTTCCGACTATTTTTTTATCTTGCAATACGAGCCAGAAAGTCACTTGCGACTGCGATATTTGGCATCGGAAACGTACTTTTTTACCGATTGTAGCCACGAGTTCGTGCCTTACGAAGCAGAAGTAGAGCGTTACGGCGGTGTAGATTCTTTGTTTTGGGCGGAAAAATATTTCGTAGCGTCGTCCAAGCTGGCACTTGCTTTTTATGGACAGGAAGTGATTGGGCGCGAAAATTTTGCTGTTCTATCGCATTTGATTGCTTCAAAAGCGGCGAAAATGGATATTTATTTAGCGAAAATATTTTTTGAAACCGTTGCAGAACAGTGGAGAACGTTTGCGCCTGCGGAGTTGGCGACTTTATACATTCAGCCTCAAAAAGCGGTGAAAGATTTTTTTGAATTGGATAATGTGGGAATGGAATTTTTCAAAGCATTCGAGAAAGAAATCACGGATATTTTTCGGACGCTTCGACAAATATTAGCTGGCGACCAAGCATTATTTTTTCGGATAACAGCAGATTTCGTTCATCTTACCAACAATCGTTTGGGGATAAAAAACCAAGAAGAAAGTTATATCGCTGCGTTGATAGCCGTTTCGTTATCGTGACGGACTACAGAAAGCCACCTTTTCGGAGTGCTTCGCCGAGAGCGGAATCACTTTTGTCAGAATAGTCGCGCAACACTTTTTTTAGTGCCGCCAAATCATCGCTCACGGGCTTCACGAACTGTCGCCTGTCCCACAGGATAAAGCCGAATAAAACAAAAAACAAAGAAGTCAAAGTCGTAAATTGCCATCTCATAGTTTCCTTTAATTCTGCATATTGACTGTTCATTTGGGACTCCAACCTATCCAATCTTCCCTCTATACTTATAAATCTTTGATCAATATTTATAAATTTTTGTTCAGTTCGCTCCTCAAAACGTATCAATCGCTCGCGGTCTGCAAGCGTGTATGGCACGACGATGTTGGCTGCATCAGGCGCGCTGTTAGTTTTGGACTGCGCAAAAATATTCGCGACAGTCAGCAAGCAAAAAATCGTGATGCGTATTTTTTTCATCGGCAAAAAATAACGTTTAAATTCTAAACTTACACAAAGTTACAAATATTTTGTGACAAAAAAAACTCCCCACCCGAAAACTTCGGGCGAGGAGTAACTTTACTAAAATCTCTCTTACAGATTTTTTCTTTATAGTTTTTTAGTTCTTTATGAATCTCTGAAGGATTTGCT
>JAYUHK010000177.1:0-10332 GCA_043767025.1 Saprospiraceae bacterium
CGCCAGACTTCAAACAGTTTTCGCTTCGCCAGACGATATTTTTGCAAAAACTTGAATTTCTACAAGGCACGTCTGAAAATACACTCACATTGAATAAAATGCTGCCCGAAATTTTACTAAAAAAATATTTTGCGTAACGTGAGTTATAAGTTTTTAGTTTTGTAAATAATTCATTATCAATTATTTACAAAAAGTTCCCGCACTTAAATAGATGACATTTAATATTCGACATAATTCGTTGATTTTCAATAGTTTATGATGACTCAAAATTAAAAACTAAAAACTTATAACTACTTAATTATACAATTACAAGTAATTTTTTAAAATCACTCAAAAAAAAATTTTTGATGCTTTTTTGTCAAAACAAAAAAAACCATCTCTGACAAGTCAAAGGTGGCTTTTTTTGTATTATGAAAAATTCTCCGCAGAATTTTTTTTATTTCTTCCAGTTGAGTGCATTCACTCGACGAGCTACGCTGTAGCCAAGGCTCAAGCCTTCTTCACAGTCCATTCGGAAGTGTACGCCGAGCCAAATCCGGGATTCAGCGTCCTCTCTTGCCATTTGGTCAAAAGCCGTGTAAGAGCGTGGTCTGCCATCAAAATCTTGGCGAGCTTCATGGCAACGGTCTGTTACATTATAGTCATTACCAAAAATATCAGATAGCACAGCCGCGCCTACACCACCAAAAGTAGAGTGTCCAGACGGATAGCCGGGAAAAGACGGTGTAATATCATTATTCGGCGTACTCGGATAATGCAAGCGAGTTTTCCAGTTCGGGTCGATATGTTCTCTGATATAGGTGACAGGACGCTCTACATTATAAATATATTTTGAAGTCCAACAAGCAACCGCCGCATCTGCACCACCTATGCCCAATTTAGCGTTGATAAGTAAAGCCAAATCCAATCTATCATTTGCTGTTTCTGAAGTAATTTGGTCTGCGATAGCGAAAAAGCGCATTGGCGGAGAGAATGTCAGATTCATCAAGTCGTCACTCCAAAATACTCCCATGTGAGCTCTATCTGCATTAGGAACTGCCTTTGCCTCAAGAACTTGTGCGTAATATCCCGAACTTACATCTTCGCTGTATCCGTCGTAATAAGTTTTGTTACTCTTACAAGTTTTGTCATCACTGTTTATAGCAAATGTACGAACTTGGTTCCAATAAGGAAACATCGCCCTTGCACCCGCAGAAGCTGGCTTCCAAAGTCCGGGACCAACCGGAGATGTGTAGGAATTGCTGCCCGCAGGATAAGAAAATGGGTCTAAATACGCATCATGACCGACTACATCTGTTTTTGACCAGTTCCAAACTGCCTCCGCTACCATCAGCCCGTAAGTCTTGGAGCGATTGTATGTTTCGGGAGAAAGTTCGGAGGCAAATGCTACATTATTTTTAGTATCTAAAATATCAATTTGGCTGATGGCTGCGGTAGCATCTGCGAGAAAAGCCGCCGACGCTCTACTCAAATAGACATCTTTTGGAAAAAAGTGTTTTGCCATACTTGCATAACAAGCATTCACGACGGTGGGCCAATGGTAGGCTTGTCCGTTCTCGACTTTAGGCAGCACCAACGATGGATAATAACTGCTCAAAGACTTGTTGTCTTTCATACCTGCCACTGTACTTTCGTAAGTAGCCAAGCCAATGTAACCCATTGCGCGAGCGATGGGACACGGGCGATAGCCTACGGCATAACGCTCCAAACCAGTGACTACGCCGTTCCAGTCACGGACTACTTTTGCGCTGTATGTGTCTGCTGTTGGAGAAGAAGTCGTGGGAGTAACTATTGGGTCATTCTTACAAGAAGCCGCAAAGAGAGCGACACCGATAACAAAAAGCCAGAGGGAAGATTTTTTTAGTTGAAAGACTTTCATAAATGTTCAAGTAAATTTTAATTAATGATAGTAATATTAATTTTATATTGGTATAGTATAATTTGTCGTAAATAGAGTGGTCTTTAGACCATAACGCATCAACGCAGCGATTTGTGATTGGGTCGGAAATATTAGACTTTGCAAAAGTATGTCTAAAAAAAATAACTTGCAAGTAAAAATACGTTTTTTTTTACTTTTTAGCGTTTTTCATACTTAATTTCGTGTTTTTTAGACGGATTTTTGGTGTTTTGTCACAGAATAAGAAGAAATAAAAAAAAGTAAAAAAAGCAGTATTCGAATATCAAGAAAGGTATTTTTTTTAATATTTTGGCTGAAAGGTAGATTTTTTGTACCGAAGATTAGCTACCTTTGTGGTCACAAAAATTTTAAACTTTATATGCTAAATCCCGAACTTGCTCCGCTTTTTTATCGAGAAATATTAAAAATCCACGAAAATTCGGAGTTCGGTATTCGCCAGAAAGTGACTGCTTTGTACCAGTTGCTAAAAGCGGTAATGGCGGAAGTGACCAAAGAGGAGCGCATTCACTTTACGACGCTGTTTGCTCGCATCGCGTTTGTATGTCACAAATATAAGTTTAATCGTCAAATTCAGTTCCAACTTCACGCTTTTAGGCGGGCGGCGCGGCTGCTCGAAAAAGCCGAAATCTCCGACTCCGAAAAAGAACTCCACGACTGTCTGCTGGGCTTCAAAGTGACCGCCGAAACCGTCTTAATTATCTTTGGACAAGGAATGCCGACCGCTCTTATCCAACTACTTCCAGCCGACGATTATTTCCAGATTCGCCCGCCCGAAATCACCGATTATCGAGCAAAAGTCCGTGTAGTCGTAGTAGAAGACGATACCGCCAAGCAGCAATTATTGGCGATGGACGAAGATAACAATGGCTCGTTGATACGCGTTCAATATGCTATTGCGGAGCGCAATGAAAACTTCAATCCGACCATCAGAGCGTTGCGAAATGTGTTCAAGTTTCCCGTAATTATCAATCTGTTAGATGTAGAAATTGACCGAGAAGGCACCTACCGTCCACGCGCCTTTGTCGTAGAACCCGACTATTTATTAGATGTCACAGCAGTGGCAGAATGTTTCAAAGATTATGGTGCCGACTCGAGCGGGTATTTGTTGGGGCGAATGTTGCCTTATTCGACCGGAAAAAGCATTATGATAGGGAACATTGCCAATTTTTTCTTGGACGAACTGATGGCAAAACCAGACTGGACTTTTGAGGATTTATTTCCTAATGTGTTCAAAATCAATCCATTGGCTTTCGCATTGTTTGATGATGACGAAGTAAAAGAAATCAAGCAAAATTGCAGAGCGCACTTCAACAATCTAAAAAGAATGGTGCTTACGGAGTTCGACGGACAGGGAATAATCCCCAAAAACTGCTACATCGAACCCAGTTTTTATGCCGAAACCTACGGCTTGCAGGGACGTTTGGATTTGTTTTTTCAGCCACGAGATGGCAAAAAAGCGGCTATCGTGGAGCTAAAAAGCGGCAAACCCTTCAAACCCAACCTGTACGGAATTGCTCACAACCATTATACCCAAACGTTGCTCTACGACTTGATGGTCAAAGCGGTTTTTGAGGGAAAAATACAGCCGACCAACTATATTCTGTACTCCCAACTGCCCGAAAATCCGCTCAAATTCGCACCCGAAACCAAGATGCAACAGTACGAAGCGATGCAGATGCGCAACCAACTGCTGGCTATCGAACAGGAACTCATCGGACTGTTGGATAAAAATTTGGACGACCTTTGCATATTCGATTCGCTCCAAGCAGAACGCTATCAGGGCAAGGGATTCATGTCACGAGATGTGGATTTATTTGAAAAAATATATACGGGAATGTCGGTTCTGGAACGCAAATATTTCAAAGCGTTCTGTAGCTTCATCGCCTCCGAACACCAGTTGGCGAAAACAGGAGTCGAAGGGCAGGAAAATGCCAACGGACAGGCTGCCCTTTGGCTCGACGAGCTTTCTACAAAAGAAGAAAATTTTAATATTTTAAGTTATTTGAAAATTACAGACAACCAAGCGACAGAAGATAATCCACTAATAACTTTTACTAAAACGTTGAAAACCAATATTTTAGCAAATTTTAGATTGGGCGATATTGTAGTGCTGTATCCGTTTCGCCGCCCGACGGACACCGTGTTGAGCAATCAAATTTTTAAATGTACTTTGATTGAGATTAGCAAGCACCAAGTTCTTATTCGCCTCCGTTCTCGCCAATTCAATGATACGATTTTTAAAGAAAATGAATTTTGGAACATCGAACACGACCTTTTTGACAGTAGTTTTGTTGGAATGTATCGAAGTTTGTTCGCCTTTGCGCGCGCCGAAAAAAGCCAAAAAGATATGCTGCTCACGCTGCGCGCACCCGAACAAACAGAAGTAGAAAATTTGGAGTTGTCCGACGAATTGACAGATGAACAACAGAAAATTTTGCGAAAAATTATTTTTGCGAAAAATTATTTCTTACTTTGGGGTCCGCCCGGTACGGGAAAGACCAGCAAAATGCTCAAACATTTGGTGCAGCATATTTTGTCACACACAGACGAAAATTTGTTGCTTTTGGCTTACACAAACCGCGCTGTGGACGAAATCTGTGAGGCGATAGAAGCAATCGGCAGCCACATCAAAGACGATTATATACGGATTGGCTCCCGATATTCGACCTCCGAATGTTTTCACAAACAGTTGTTGGACAACAAATTAGAACACATAAAAAGCAGGAAAGAACTCAAAATTTTGCTCGAAAAACACCGGATTTTTGTCGCTACGGTGGCATCTATGTCCGGAAAAATGGAGGAATTGCTCCAACTAAAAAAATTTCATCGAGTAGTGGTGGACGAAGCCTCGCAGATTTTAGAACCCAATCTCGTGGGATTGCTGTCGCGTTTTGACAAGTTTGTTCTCATCGGCGACCACAAGCAACTTCCCGCCGTAGTGGTGCAAGATATAAAAAAATCTACTATACAAGACGCTGATTTACAGGCGATTGGATTGAATAATTTAAGAAATTCACTCTTTGAAAGACTCTTTCGGCGTTGCCAAAGTGAAGGCTGGGACTGGGCGTACGACCGTTTGAGCCATCAAGGGCGAATGCACCAAGATATTATGAATTTTCCGGCGGAGGAGTTCTATTCCAATGGTCTAAAAATCCTCCCAAGTCACCTCAAAGCGAGTGCGCTGCAGTCGCAAGCCATTGATTATCAGCTACCTGCGAATGCAAGTGATTTGGAAAAACTAATTTGCAGCCAGCGTGTTATCTTTATCCCAACGCCTTCGGACGAAGCGAGCGCGACGCAAAAAACTAACTTTTTTGAAGCCGAAAAAATTGCAGAGTTGGTCGCCGCTTTTCAAAATATCTTTGTCACAAACAATGTTATTATTTCACAAAAAACATTGGGTGTCATCACGCCGTACCGCGCTCAAATCGCTCAAATCCAGTCTTCTATGCGCGTTTTTGGCTACGAACCCGACGAAAGAATTACGATTGACACCGTAGAACGCTATCAAGGCGGCGCGCGCGACGTGGTGCTTATTTCGCTTTGCACCAACCGAATTTCGCAACTTACTTCGCTCGTTTCGCTCTCCGACGAGGGCGTGGACAGAAAACTGAACGTAGCGATGACGCGGGCGCGACAGCATTTGGTCATCGTAGGCAATCCGGATTTGCTTCGCAAAAGTCCCGTTTATAAAAAATTATTGGAATTTTGTGACATAGGAATGTATCTAAAATAAACTACTTATTTTTTCCTCATTCCATTTAAAATAAAAAATAAAAGAATTAATTGTGTTTAATTTAATATTTCGACAAATAAAATTCTTTTAAATACAGCTTTTGAACGCTTTAAAATAAAATATTCATTTTTTTAATAACTCATGTTACGCAAGGATTTTAAATTGATTCTTTTGAATTTCTACAAGGCACGTCTGAAAAGGTAGTCACATTGTATAAAATGCTACTTGAAATTTTAGTAAAAAGATTTTTTGCGTAACATGAGTTAATAAAATTAAGTCCATGCACTTAAACAGATGACATTTAATGTTCGACATAATTCGTTGATTTTCAATAGTTTATGATGACTCAAAATTAAAAACTAAAAACTTACAACTACTTAAGTGTCTTATTTTTCTTCGTTCCTTAAAATTATAAAAAAAATTAGTGGAATTATATTTGCAAAACATACTGTATCGCTACCGCGATGATAAGCGCACGGCGCAGATTGTAGCTGCTTTGGACGACAACGCTAGCACCGCACCACGCCTCCAACTCAACGGTCTGGTAGGCGCGCAGGAGGCTTTCGTGATGGCTGGAATGTACTTGGCGCGCCCCGCTACTTACTTACTAATTGCTTTTGACAAGGAAGACGCTGCGTATTTACAAAACAATCTCGAACATCTATTGGAAGGAAAAAATATTCATTTTTTCCCCGATTCGTTCAAGCGTCCGATGTTTTTTGAGGAACTCAACTCTTCCAACGTGCTGGAACGCACCGAAACAATACACCGCATCACAGATAAAATTCGTAAAAGTGAAGTGGTTGTGACATATCCCGAAGCGTTGTTTGAAAAAGTGGTTGCGCCTCATGTGTTAGACGATGCGCGGATTGAAATAAAAACGAAAGAAACGATTGACGCGGATTTTTTGATAAGTGTGTTGGTAGAGTACGGTTTTACGCGCGCAGATTTTGTCTATGAACCCGGTCAGTTTTCTATTCGCGGCGGCATTATTGATATTTTTTCCTACGGCAATGAATTTCCGTATCGCATCGAACTCTTTGACGTGGAGGTAGAAAGTATCCGCACTTTCGACCCCAAAACGCAACTTTCTAAACAAAATATTTCGGCAGTTTCTATCATTCCGAACATCAATACGAAATTCACGCAAGACCAAAAAGTGTCGCTGCTTCAAGTGCTTCCGCCCGACACGGTCGTCTGTGTGAAGGATTTGGAGGCAACTTTGGACAAGCTGCAACGCTGCTTTGAGAAGGCGCACGAATTTTCTAAAACCGTTTCGGTGTTGGACGAAAGCGAGTTGGCGGAAATTTTTCGCGACCGCGCCTTTATTTTCCCCAACGAAGTGGTGCGAGATTTGGAGCGATTCGCCATCGTTCTGACTGGCAACAGCAACACGCCGTTCAAAGTCCCCGTCAAAATAAATTACAACGTGCGTCCGCAACCAAATTTTAACAAAAATTTTAAGTTGCTCATCGAAAATTTTCACGAAAATGTTGCCAACCAACTCGAAAACTACCTATTCGCCGAGAATCCGAAGCAAATAGAACGCTTTGAAGCCATTTTTAAAGATTTGGGCGCGAAAGTAGCTTTCAAAGCCATCAATCAGCCGCTTCACGCCGGCTTTTTGGATTATGATTTGAACATTGCTTGCTACACCGACCACCAAATTTTTGAGCGATTTCATAAATATCGCCTCCGACACAGCTTCACCAAAGACCAAGCCATTACCATCAGCTTGCTCCGCGAGCTGCATCCGGGAGATTTCGTGACGCACATCGACCACGGCGTAGGGCGGTATTCGGGACTCGAAAAAATAAATATCAACGGACATATCCAAGAAGCCGTCCGACTGATTTATAAAAATAACGATATTTTGTACGTCAGCATCAACTCGCTGCACAAAATTGCGAAGTTCGTGGGGCAGGAAGGCACGCCGCCGACCCTCCACAAACTCGGCTCCGACACCTGGAAAACCCTCAAAGCCAAGACCAAAGCCAAAGTAAAAGACATGGCGGAAGAGTTGATAAAACTTTACGCCAAACGCCGCGCCAGCAAAGGTTTTGCCTTCGCGCCCGACGGATATTTGCAAAACGAACTCGAAGCCTCCTTCATCTACGAAGACACGCCCGACCAACTGAAAGCCACCAACGACGTGAAAGACGATATGCAAAAAGAATATCCGATGGATAGATTGATTTGCGGCGACGTAGGTTTCGGAAAAACAGAAGTCGCCATTCGCGCAGCTTTCAAAGCTGTCACGGACGGAAAGCAAGTCGCTATCCTCGTGCCAACCACTATTTTGGCACTCCAACACGCCAAAACCTTCGGCGAGCGGCTCTCCGAATTTGGTGCTACCGTGGACTACATCAATCGTTTTCGCTCCGCAAAAGAGAAAAAAGACATTTTTGAAAACCTTAAATTGGGAAAAATTGACATCGTCATCGGCACGCACGGACTGTTGGGAAAAGACGTAGGATTCAAGGATTTGGGGCTGCTCATTATCGACGAAGAACAAAAATTTGGCGTAGCCGCCAAAGAAAAACTCCGCTCTATCAAAGTCGATGTAGATACCCTGACGCTGACCGCTACGCCGATTCCGCGCACGTTGCAATTCTCGATAATGTCCGCCCGCGATTTGTCTGTTATCCGCACGCCGCCGCCCAATCGCCAACCGATTCAGACCGAAGTGCGCGTGTTCAGCGATGAAGTCGTCAAAGAGGCGATTCACTACGAAGTGCATCGCGGCGGACAGGTATTTTTTGTCCACAATCGAGTCAATAGCCTGCCCGACATCGTGGCGATGGTGCAGCGGCTCTGTCCCGACGTAGATGTGGTGGCAGCGCACGGACAGATGGAAAGCGACCATTTGGAAAAAACACTCGTAGCGTTTATTGAAAAAAAATTCGACGTGTTGGTTTGCACCAATATCATCGAAACTGGTTTGGATATTGCCAACGCCAACACTATTATCATCAACAATGCGCACCATTTTGGTATGAGCGACCTCCATCAGCTGCGCGGCAGAGTCGGACGCTCCAACCGAAAAGCGTTTTGCTACCTGTTTTGTCCGCCGATGTCCGTCCTGACCACCGACGCTCGCAAGCGACTCAAAACATTGGAAGAATTTTCGGATTTGGGCAGCGGATTTGATATTGCGATGCGCGACTTGGACATTCGTGGAGCTGGAAATTTACTCGGCGGCGAACAAAGCGGATTTATTTCGGACATCGGCTACCAAACGTATATGAAAATCCTCGACGAAGCGGTACAAGAGTTGAAAGAAAACGAATTTCGGGACGTTTTTAAAGAAGATTTGCAGAAAGAAAGAAAATTCGTCAAAGAAGTCGAAATCGAAACCGACGTAGAGATGCACATTCCCGATGCCTACATCGAGGCGGTGCAAGAGCGACTCAACCTTTACAGCGAACTCGACACCCTCGAAAACGAGGAACAACTGACCGCTTTTATCGAAAAACTGCGCGACCGATTCGGCAAAATCCCCGCTCCCGTCCGCGAGCTGTGCGACGGATTGCGCTTGCGCTGGATAGCCAAAGGCTTGGCTTTTGAGCGCATTATCCTGAAAGAAAATAAGTTGCGCTGCTATTTTGTGAGCAATCCGCAGTCGCCATTCTACGAGTCGGCACTGTTCCAACGGATTATGAAACACATCATGGGCGCGGGCAAAAAAGAAGGTTTGTCGTTCAAACAATCCCTCAAAAGTTTTATCATGATAAAAGACGGCGTGCGCAATCTTCGGCAAGCAAAAGAAGTGTTAGAGTCCGTAAAAAATAACAGCCGAGAGCTTTAGAAATTCCTAAAAATTAAAAAAGATATGGACACACTCCAAACTTTCAGCTGCTCGTCACCCATCGGAACTCTAACGATAGCCGGAAGCGACAAAGGTATTCGCGCGCTCCGATTGGGCGACGCAAAGACTGGCGCGGCGACGGCTTTTTTGCCCGACTGGGCGCAGCCATGCAAACAGCAATTAGACGAATTTTTTTTGGGAAAAAGAACTACTTTTGACCTCGATTTAGATTGGTCGGATACGTCCGAATTTTACCAAAAAGTGTGGCTCGAGCTGCTGCAAATTCCCTACGGAAAAACGACCACCTACGGCGCGCTGGCAAAAAAAATCGGCAATCCCAACGCTTCGCGCGCAGTGGGTTTAGCCAACGGACGCAACCCTATCGCCGTCATCGTCCCCTGCCACCGAGTCATCGGCAGCAACGGAAACCTGACGGGCTACGCATACGGCTTGGACATCAAAAAACAACTTTTGGCACTCGAAAACCCAACACTGCTCACTTTATTCTAAATCAGTAGTTACACTTGAGTAAATGACATTTAATATTCGACATAATTCATTGATTTTCAATAGCTTATGATGACTCAAAATTAAAAACTAAAAACTTATAACTATTTAGTTTTTAGTGATTGGTTTTTTAGGCTAAAGCCAATACAGCACTTTTTTTGATACAACAGCTAAAGCTGTTGGCAATTCAGGAAACTATTTTGATAAAATATGTTACTCAACATATTTTTTAGTAGAAAATTTTAAACACTACTTCATTCAAAGTCACTGTCTTTTCAGACGTGCCTTGTAGAAATTCAAGTTTTTGCAAAAATATCGTCTGGCGAAGCGAAAACTGTTTGAAGTCTGGCGGAGCCGACGAGT
>JAYUHK010000178.1:0-11643 GCA_043767025.1 Saprospiraceae bacterium
GCAGAATTTTGGGTCAAAACAAGGCAGATTTGAGGCGCGATGCCGTGCATCGTAACGAAAATCTAACGCAGTTTTGGCTCAAAAGACAAGTCAGAATACGGTAACTTATTTTGGACGCATTCCTAAAAACCTTATTTTAGATACGTTCCTAACACAAACCTAAATTTTCAGTATGCAACCGACCAGACTCTTTGACTTCATACAGTACCAAAAAGAAAATTATCCACAAGAAAAAGCCTTCGGACATCGCTCGGGCGGAGAGTGGAAATATTACTCTACTGCCGAAATGATCGAAATGTCCAACCAAGCCGCCGCAGGCTTGCTCAAAATGGGCGTGAAACCGGGCGAAAAAATCGCCCTCGTAAGTTACCAAAACAGACCCGAATGGACGATGATGGACTTGGCAATGTTGCAAATTGGAGTCATCAGCGTGCCAGTTTACCCAACCATCAGCCCCCGAGAATACGAGTATATTTTCAACGATGCTACCGTGACGCATTGTTTTTGCGGGGACGGCGATTTGGTGGACAAAGTCCGCCGCGCCCAACTCAACGTGCCATCGCTAAAAAATATCTACTCCTTCGACCCGCAGTCCAACGCTATTCACTGGAAAGAAATATTTGATACTTCTTTCCTCTGGATGGTAGAAACAATGCGAAAAACGATAAAAGCAGAAGATTTGGCGACGATTATCTACACGTCTGGTACGACTGGCGACCCCAAAGGCGTGATGCTTTCGCACGACAATATTGTGAGCAATGTGTTGGCAGTTCGCCCTGTCCTTCCCGTGCAAGCTGGGCAGCGAGTGTTGAGTTTTTTGCCACTTTGCCATATTTTTGAGCGTGTTTGCTCTTTTGCGGTGACATATATTGGGGCAAGCGTGACTTTCGTAGGTACAGACAATCTCGGCGGCGATGCTGGCGACTTGAAAGCCGTGCGTCCGCATTTTTTTACCTGCGTGCCGCGACTGTTGGAGAAGGTTTACGAAAAAATATACGGAAAAGGGCTGGAACTCAAAGGAGTCAAGCGGAAATTATTTTTTTGGGCGTTGAGCCTCACAAACGACTACGAGTACGACAAAAAATATACGGGTTGGGCGGCGTTGCAACGCACGATAGCTGACAAACTTATTTTTAGCAAATGGCGTGAAGCGATGGGCGGCGAAGTACAAGGAATTGTGACAGGCGCGTCGCCTTGTCCTGCCAAAATGGCTCGGATTTTTTCGGCAGCAGGTATTCCGATTCGGGAGGGCTACGGCTTGACAGAATCCTCCCCCGGCATTTGTATCAATCGTTTTGAGCCGAATGGCGCAAAAATTGGTACGGTCGGACCTGTCCTCAACGGCATCGAAATCATGATTGACCGCAGCGAGGGCGACTACCGAGAAGGCGAGGGCGAAGTGCTTTCTAAAGGACCGAACACGATGATGGGCTACTACAACAAGCCCGACAAAACAGATGAATCTATCAAAATTATCAATGGCGAGCGTTGGCTTCGGACGGGTGACGTAGGGACTTTGACCGACGAAGCAAATGGCGCAAAGTTTTTGAAAATTACGGATAGAAAAAAAGAATTGCTCAAGACTTCGGGCGGAAAATATGTCGCTCCCGCGCCGATAGAGGGCAAATTCAAAGAAGATTTTTTGATAGAACAAATAATGGTGATAGGCGACGCACAAAAATTTGTGTCCGCATTCATCGTTCCCGCCAAAGAAGTGCTGAAAGAATGGTGCAACACGCACGCCGTGGCTTGGACTTCGCTCGAAGATGCTATCGCACACCCCAAAGTGCAGGCGCGCTATCAGGCGAGCTTGGACAGATACAACCCAAATTTTAGCCACATCGAGCAAATTAAAAAATTCAAACTGCTCAACACTACTTGGGACGCAGTCAAAACCGACGGCACAGAAGCAGAGCTTACTCCGACGATGAAGCTAAAACGTCGAGTGATTCTTCAAAAATACAGCAAAGAAATCGAAGAAATGTATGGGTAAATAGTTTTTAGTTTTTAGTTATTAGTTTTTGCGGATAGCGTGTATTCAATCCTCAATAAGTTCCTGCACTTAAATAGGTGACATTTAATATTCGACATAATTCATTGATTTTCAATAGTTTATGATAACTCAAAATTAAAAACTAAAAACCCACAACTACTTATTTTCAAATATTACCATTCAATCTGTCGGCTAAAAGTCTTTCCGCTCGTGTCTAATTTGTAGATGTACGTTCCCGAAGGAAGATAAAAAGTTGCGGGGTTGAATTGGTAGGTGTAGCTTCCTTTCTCTTTGAACTCGCTGAACATAGTGCGGAGCGTATGACCTGCCAAGTCCGTAATCGAAAGCCGCGTAATGCCTCGCTGCTGGATAGAATATTTGATGGCGATGCTGCCCGCCGTTTCGCTCGGATTGTGACCAAGCAATACGTCGTTGGCGTTGGAGGCGGTCGGCACAGAGGCGGTCGGCACCAAGTTCGAGATTGTGGGCATTGATTTTCCTATCACGAAGTCGGTGACAGTAGGGTCGGCGCAAAGCCAGTCTTTCAACACAGTAGCATAAACAGAACGGAAATCAGTACTGAAAGCGGGGTCGTTGTCGCCCGACGTAGGCAATACACTCGGTGTGCCTACCAGTCCGTTGCCGAGTCCGTTGCCAAAGAGCATCATTGGTGCGCCTGTGCCGTGGTCGGTGCCTTTGGAGTCGTTTTCGTAGAATCGCCGTCCAAACTCGGAGAAAGTCATTGCCAGAACTTTGTCGTCGTAGCCGCCTGCTTTGAGGTCTGCAAAAAATACTTTTACGGCTTCCGAAAGTTGGGTCATCAGTTTGGCGTGTTTGGTGGCTTGCATATCGTGGGTGTCGAAACCGCCGATAGTGACCATGTATATTTTTGTTCCCAGATTGCCTTTGATGAGCCGAGCGAGGATACCGAGTTGCTCGCCCAAGCTGTTGTTATTGGGATAAGTAGCTTGGGTTTTACCTTTTCCGTAAGCATTTTTGATGGATTCAGAGTAGCGAAATGCGCTATTGGCGACGCTGCGAGCGAAAGAAAGTTCCAATTCTTTGGGCGTGCTGTCGGCTGCTGTCGCATTGTAGAGCTGCCCCGTAGCGGCGATTTGATAAAATTCGGTCGGATTGCTCAACGACAAAGCCATATTTCCGACATCTGCACGGAAGATGAGATTGGTCTGAACACCTATTTGCAACGCAGGTGGCACGACGGGCGGCGTTTCTAAAAAAGCAGGAAGTTGGCTCTCCAATACGCGCCCTATCCAGCCTGTATTGACTTCTTTGTTGGCATCAGAGGCAGAAGCCCAAATATCGCTGGAGCGAAAATGCGAATAATTCGGACTTGGATAGCCGACATTGTGGATAACTTTCATGCGTCCTTCATTCCAAGCGGCTTGCAGCGGAACGGTGGTGAGCGGCATTCCGAACTGTCCGTTCAAAGCCCAAAGTCCAGATTCTTGGATAGCAATATTGGGTCGGCGGTCGTAATACACGTTGTTGAAGCGAGGAATAATAGTATTCAATCCATCGTTGCCCCCTTCCATTCGTATCAAAACCAACACACGGTCGCCGCACTCGGAGGCGTTGAGCGCAGCCAACAAAGGACTGGCAGAAAAGGCGGAAACAGGAAATTTTTGGAGCATCAAGGACGCTCCCAAAGCTGTCAAACCAGAGTTGGATAAAAAGTCACGGCGCGACCAGAGTTGGTGTTCGCGGTCGTGGGCTTCTCCGTGTTTGAGGCTGGCTCCGCGCCGCTCCTGATGGATTGATTTTTGATTCATATAAAAATTAAATTTTATTTGCTCGCAAAAGAAAAATGATTGTAGCGTAGGCAGCCGCGCACGCGAAGTTTGTTTTTACATCACCTGATATTCGGGCAGTCGCACCAAATAAGAGAGTAAATTGGTGACTTGTTTGGGTGCTTCGTCCCAATCCAAACTCCAACTTCCTTCCATAAAATAATGTTCGGGAATACCGTCTTTAAAATATTGCACCGCTACTGCAAGATGCTCGGGGCGCAGCGTAGTGTTCAAGAAAAATTCCGCTACGCTTTGAGTCACAAATACAGCGTCGCCCGAGTGGTTGGTCAAGGCAATCGCCAAATCTCTTAATTTAGCTTTGTTGGCATCTGTGAGAACTCCGTAGAGTATTGCGTTCATGTAGCTCCAACGGTAAGTAATCGTATTTTCGTTGAGCCAGTTGTGATGCCCTATCCAACCAGCGACGTTGGGTGGATAAAACATGGTTTGCCCGATACTTTCAGTCCAATAAAAAATCGTACCCAGCAGGTTGTCCGTAATATCAGTGGGATATGTAAGCCCTGCGCATTTCAGGAGTGGTATGAAAGTTTCATAAGCACTCTTGATATGTGAGTTGAAAAAGTAGGATTCAAAAAAATGCTCGCTTTTGAAGAGCTGTTTGAGGACGGGCAAAATCTCGAAGTTATTGGCTTTGAAAGTCGTCATCATTTCAGCGATAACGTCGGTATCTACTTTGTCACACACAAAAAAGCGATAGAGTTTGGTGCAGATTCGATTGGCGACTTGGTCTTTGCGAAGCGTAAAAATAAGATTGTGGGCATCATCGTAGTTCCATGCGCCCGTTTGTCCGAAGATGGTTTTATTTCCGGTGTCGTATTTGGTAGCGTCGAAGTAGGGTGGCGTGCCTTCATAGTCTTTTGCGCGCCAGCCGGTCAGAGCTTTCGCCATTTGTATGACATCGTTTTGGGTATATCCGTTGCCTTCGCCCATCGTAAAAAGCTCCATGAGTTCGCGGGCATAATTTTCGTTGGGAGCAGTTTTTACGTTGGAGTTTCCGTTGAGATAGACCAACATCGCTCCTGTTTTCCCCATTTTGGTCGCGAATGTTTTGAAGTTCCCAAACGCATATTCGTTGAGCAAAGAATAATAAGCCCACAGATAGCTGTTGGAGTCATACACATCAAGGGAGGTAACAAAATGATTGTGCCAAAAAAAGGACATTTTAGCTCTGATACCTTCATTGACCATTTCAGATGTCCAACGCCTGAATAGTTCCTCGCGGTGTCTGTATTTTAGGTTCGTATCCGTTTGCGCGTCGTAGTCAGCTTGCGTATAATTGGACCAAACTGTTAAGGCTGGCAGAGGCAGACCCGCCGCCGTGTTGAGTAATTGCTCTATCAAAACGTCAGGCGACACAGCGAGTGCAGCTTGGGTTTGAGCTTGAGTAGCCCCAAAACCTATACGACGGTACAGATGTTGGACGCGCTGTTGGTTCCAAGGCTTTTGAGCGGAAGGAATGTACGGCTCTAAAGCAGCCATAGCGAGGGCGGTTTGACTCATAAATTGTTAATTATTTGGACTCAAAAAAATAAACTCAACATATTTTTGTCAAAGTTATAAAATAATTATTAATTTTACATAATAATTCGACGACAAAATTATTTACACGTTATTTCCGCGTAATACGTTTTTGTTTCTGCTAAAGCAATAAATAACAACTTTTATATCTTGAATATGAAAATACTATGTCACAAGCGCGCTTTTTTTGCTGTATTTTTTGCCATTTTTTTGGTCAATAATGCGCTTATTGCGCAGCAAACCACCTTGCTGTCCGAAACCTTCAATGGCTGTTCGCTCCCTACGGGTTGGACCGCCAACACACCACAACACTGGGCAGTTGCTGCATTGCAGGGAAATTTTTCGCTCGACAATACCTGTATGGTGACGATGCAAGACGCGCCGTCGGGTTCTGCACTTTCGCTCCAATTCACCTCTCCTTCCTTCAACGCAAAGCTGGATTCTACTGTCACATTTTCGGTAGATTTGCACCTGCGAACTCCCAACGTGAGTACTGGAAGCACCTCTGGAGCAGCCCTGAAAGTCTTCGTTTGGGACGGCGCAAAGTACGTTTCGTTGGCGTATTATCGCTACTCGGATTTTCAAAATACGGACCGAGTAACGCTTGTCTCGGATTTGACTTTCTATCGCAACGCCGCAATGCGAATAAAAATTCAGTTCGAAGAAGGCTCTACACGCGGAGCCTCCGCCGCCTTCGACAACGTAAAAGTAATCGGTACCAAAACCGAAACCAATTTGCTGCTCGAAAACTTCGATGCCTGTGCCAAACCAGCCGGCTGGGCAACCCAAATCCTCAAAGGCGTAAATGACTGGACTTTTGGTACGTCCCTCAACGGCAGCTATAAAAATTATGCGGCTTCGCTCAACGGCACTTGTTTTGCACTTTTCGACGACGATATTATCGGAGCAAACGCCGCTCCGTCCAAACTTCGTCTGATCTCTCCGACTTTTGATGGCACCCGTTTTGCAAATGTTTTTTTAGATTTTGACATGAATTTTAAAAAATATGCTGCATTAGAAAACGTCACTATTTACATCACCGACGGCATACGCGAGGAAATCGTAGAAACTATCCTGACCGAAAAAAGTGCCGACCAGCAACTGTTTAAGTATTCGCACCTGCGATACGACATTTCGCTGCTCAAAAGTACGCAAATGCGGATTATTTTTGAATACGACGACGCTGCCGACTTCAACTGGTGGGTCGGAATTGACAACGTAAAAGTGAGCGGAAAAGGTACTTTGAACGACTTTTGCAGCAATGCTGTCCAGCTCACGGCAGGCGCGGCGTGCTTGAATGGCGATAATTCTACCGCCGTTTTTCAGGGCACTCAACCCGCTTGCAGTCCTCAAAATATCGGCTCGCTTTGGTACAAATTCACGCCGACAGTTAGCGGAAAATATGCCGTAAAAACCAATTCAAACTTCAACGACGCGATTTCGGTCTATACGGGAACTTGCGCAGGGCTGACGGATTTGGTATGCCACAACAAAGACGAACACGGATTCGTGGGAGAGGAGCTAAATTTTCAAGCCACCGCAGGCACCCTTTATTTTTTGCGCGTCAGCGGTCAAGACAAGGATTTTGGTAAGTCGCGGGGCAAAGTTTGTATGGAAGTAAAAGCGATGCCACCGCCGCCGCCGCCCAATAACGACCTCTGCGCCAACGCGTTGGCTTTGACCATCAACCAAACTTGTAGCGGCAGCAACAGCAATGTTAATGCTACCTCCAGCACGCCGTTGCCTACCAAAAATCTCCGCTCGCGCGCCGATATTTGGTACAAACTGACTACGACAAGCACCAAAGATTTGGAAATAACGACCAATTCCGACTTTTCGGAAGTTATTACCGCCTATAAAGGTACTTGCGGCAGCTTGACCGAATACGCCAGCAATGACTACGGGCGGACTTTGTCACTAACAGGAAATGCGATTGGAACTACCTATTATATACAAATCAGTGGCTATTTTGCGAGCGTCGAGGGCAGTATTTGCGCCAGCGTAAAAGAAAAAATTAGTTCCATCATCTCCAACGAAATCTGCGCCAGCGCAATTCCACTCGTTATGGGCGGAAATTGCAACTCCATATCCAACAAAAACGCCACGATGAGCACCGTAAGACCGAGCTGCTCTGCGTTCAACGATGCAGATTTGTGGTTCAAATTTACCGCACCAGCTTCGGGCAGCGTCAAGGTCAATACAGGAGCGGATTTTGTCCATACGCTCGCCATTTATCAAGGAACTTGCACATTGCCGACAGGCGGACTTTCAGGATTGACTGAATTAATGTGTAGAAAAAATCCCCTTCGCTGCGACGGTTGGGTTATTTTGGGTGGATTGACTCCCAACAGCAATTATTTTTTACAAATATCTTCTCAAAAAACTCCTTTCGGCTACGAATACGGAAATGTCTGCATAAAAATTAATGATGCCAGCATTAACGACAACATCAAACCGCTCAAATTGGTCGCTTCCGTTACCTGCACCACGCCCGGGCAAGGGCAACTCAACCTCGAAGCCTCTGGCGGAGTCGGTGCTTACACCTTCGTCGGCAACCAAAATGGCTCTATCGTAGCCAGTGGTGCGCGCTACACGGCAGTCGTGAAAGACCAAAATGGCTGCGAACAAGCGATTAGTGACACCTGCGCCTGCGGAATTTTTCAATGCACGCTTTCTGCCAATGCCAGCGCAACGGCGGTCACTTGCTTCAGCAACAACGACGGGAAAGCTACCGCCATCGCCTCCAACGCCAACGGCGGAGCGACGTATAAGTGGAGCAACGGCGGGTCTTCTGCTGTGCTAACAGGCTTGGCACCCGGCAGCTACTCGGTCACTATCACAGACGCAACGGGCTGTGTGTCTTCGAGTTCCGTCATCGTCCAACAACCTACTGAACTGTTGGCACAATCCACTGGCACAGCCGAAACATACTTTCAAGCCAACGACGGCAAAGTATTTGCTTACCCAGCAGGCGGCACCCAGCCTTACACCTATCTTTGGAGCAACGGCAGCACTTCTCAAAACATCACGGGACTTGCTCCCGCAATATACAAAGTCACCGTCACCGATGCCAAAGGCTGTACCGGCAAAGAGTCTGTGGAGGTAAAACCTTTCAACTGTACGCTTTCTGTTAGCACTGCGGCAAGCAACGTAAACTGCTATGGCAGCTCCAACGGCTCTGCGACTGCCAACGTGTCGAGTGGCTACACGCCTTACACTTTTGCGTGGAGCAACGGTTCTTTTGGCTCGAACAGCATACAGAATCTGTCGGCAGCTTCCTACACCGTCACGGTGACGGATAATAAAAATTGCCCTTACGTCCAGACAGTAGTGGTTGGGCAGCCCAATCCTCTGACGGTTGCGCCTTCGGCTACGGGCGAAACATCTTTTGGGGCAAACAACGGCACCGCCAGTGCGATTCCTTCGGGCGGTGTTGCGCCTTATAATTATCTTTGGAGCAACGGCGGCGTGACCCAAACGCTGACCAATTTGGCTCCCGGCAACTACCAAGTAAGCGTCATAGATGCCAACAACTGCCTTACTTCTTCTTCCGTGAGCGTCAATAGTTTTATTTGTTCTGTCCATGCGGTTGCCAACGTTAGCGATGCGACTTGCTTTGGGCTTTTCAACGGTACGGCTTCTGCCACAATGCCCGACGGAACGCCGCCTTTTCAGTATGCGTGGAGTAATGGAGCTACCCAAAGTAGCTTACAAAATTTGCCTGCTGGGACATACACCGCTACCGTGACTGACAACAAAAACTGCATAGTGACTGCGAGTGTTGCTGTTGGGCAGCCCGAATCACTGTCTGCCGCAGTCGCCAACATTACCAATGTGCCGTGTGTCGCCGAAACAACTGGAGCAGCAACCGTGTCGGCAGTCGGAGGCACCAGTCCGTACCAATATCTTTGGCAAAATGGCGGTACTGCTGCCAATATTTCCAATCTTGGTGCGGGTACTTTTTTCGTGACCGTCGTAGATGCCAAGCAATGCCAAACTGTTGCGCAAGCAATCATAAGCGTGGCGGACAACAGTGCGCCGACCGTTTTGACCAAAAATATTGACCTCATATTAGATGCCAACGGAAATGCTTCGCTCACGGCAGCTCAAATAAACAATGGCAGCAGCGACAACTGTGGTATCGCAAGTGTGACGATAGATAAAAATAATTTTGATTGCTCCAATGTAGGGCAAAATACGGTATTGCTGTCGGTGGTAGATGTGAACGGAAATGTCGCCAATGCGTCCGCTATCGTGAATGTGATAGACAACATCGCGCCGACTTTCAACTGCCCAGCTAATATAATTTCTAACAACTGTAATCGAATTATTTTTTACACCACGCCGTTGGCGAATGATAATTGTAGCAGTTTTATAGTTGCTTCGCAAACAGCAGGTCTGGCGAGTGGCTCAAAATTTCCTATCGGAACTACCGCAATGAGCTTTCGAGCGATAGACGCAAGCGGCAACCAGAACGTTTGCCAATTCACGATAACACAAAATGACACTTTGCACGCTGATATTTTTGTAGAAAAACCGACGTGTTTTGGTCAAAATAATGGTTTTGTAGTCGCTACGCCCGTCGGCGGCAGTCCGAACTATCAATATGTGTGGAGCAACGGAAAAACAACTTCAAGTATCAATAATCTGGCTGCGGGAGTCTATGAATTGACGATTACAGACGACTTGGGCTGTAATTATTCGCAGCAAATATTGGTGACAGAGCCGCAGGCTTTGGGGCTTGTCGTGGATTCGGTAGCCGACCAAACTTCTGCCCATTTGGGAACTATCAATATTACTCCCAACGGCGGAACACCGCCTTATGCCTTCACATGGACGCTCAACGGCAGCACTTTCCAATCCAACAGCGAAGATTTGAGCGACTTGGAGGGCGGGACTTACCATGTGCAAATCGCAGATGCGAATGGCTGCAATATTATTTCGCAGAATATTATCGTCAAAAAATTGACTGCCAACCAAGAGGCGGCGCGCGACGAATTTAGGATTCATCTGCAACCCAATCCTACTGATGCCAAGACGACGCTTTGGATAGACGCTGAAAACAACGCCGAGCTGCGCCTTACGCTCTACGACGCTGCAACGCGGGAACTTTGGGCGCAACCCAAAATCGTCAAAGCTGTGGATTCAAGATTGCCTTACGAACTTGATTTGAGCAGTATGGCGGCTGGAGTTTATTGGTTGAAAATCGAAATACAGCAGCACGCGACGTGGCGAAAAATCGTAGTAGTAAGATAAGGAATGTATCAAAAATAAACAAAAAAAGCCCTTGCCAAGCACCGAAAAGTTCTTGTTTGCAAGGGCTTTTTTGTGGATACAAAGTCAATTTTTTACATATATTTGCTAAAAATATCTGAAACAAATAAAAATAAAAAACTTGCGCAATTAAAAACCTTTGCTAACTTTGCATCGAAAATTCCTATTGTGCTGAAAAGTCAGCTCCATAACGAGGCAAAAAGATAAGACTTTTTGACTTTAAGAACGTTGAGCAACACCCTTTTCTTAACAGTTGTCTGAAATAATGTATTAAAAAAAATCCAATCTTTTTTACAAATTAAAGACTAATCACAATTAAAAGCTCATTGCTTATGAAAAAGACAATACCATCATCGCCCAATCCGAGCCGAATGTCGGTTTCGATTGACACACCCTACCCACAAGCGGGTAGCTCGGCTGCCGAGATTACGCAACAAGGTTCTCTGAAATCGTTTTTGCGCAGCAAAATCGCTCCCGAATATACGGGAGCAACGTCCGCAGCCGTCGTAGAGTGCATCAAAAACAGAATTAAGATTGCACCGTTTTAGGAGTATTCCTAAATTTGAAAGAAACACAAAACAAAAATTTTTCGCCCAAAGCAACACTCAAACAGTTTTTTCGAGTTCAACGTTCAGTTAGTTCAGTTAGTATCCAAAATAAAACCCGCCGATTTTGCTGTTTTACCCACGGCAAGCTAAAAAAGAAAGATGTTTCGCAAGAAACAAGAAAAACATAAAATTAAAAGGGGAGTTCAAGTTCGTACCCTCCCATCCCTATTGCAAGAGCCTGTCAAAATACCTTATTTTAGACGAGTGATTCCCTTTGGAGTTGCTTCGTCTAACTGCTGGTGGGCGTTGTTCGCCTTTTGAATTACTCATGTTACGCAGAATATTTTTTTACTAAAATTTGGCAGCATTTTATTCAATTTGGCTGTATTTTCAGACGTGCCTTGTAGAAATTCAAGTTTTTGCAAAAATATCGTCTGGCGAAGCGAAAACTGTTTGAAGTCTGGCGCAGCCGACGAGTATT
>JAYUHK010000179.1:0-17681 GCA_043767025.1 Saprospiraceae bacterium
CGAATAATAAGCGGTAAAAGCAGGGTCGTTCAGCATCTGCTCGAAGGCAGGCAGGTTGTAATCGATTTCCTGCCGAATTTTGGTCAGCACCGCCGGTTCGGGCATATACATACCACCCGCCACAAATGATTGGCCCGGTTGCAGGTGCAGGTAGTACCCTGCCATCGGCGATTTTTTACCCCCGGCCCCAAACCACGCTGAAAAACTGGATTTATACGGTGACTTATCATGCGAAAATCGCACATCCCGGTTGATTCTGAAAACACAGCTTTTGGCGACCAACCCTGCCGTTGCCATAGCCGGATCAATATCGACCAGCCGGTCGATAACCGTAGCGACGAAGTTAATGAAGTCGGTTCGGGCGGTATCGTAGGCGGGCCGGTGTGCGTCGAACCAGGCTTTGTTGTTGTTGGCTGCGAGGTCGGTTAAGAAACCAAGGGTAGCGGGTTGGATCATCTGTGTCATTGTATGTTTTTGAGCGATAAAACATAATTGGTTGTTACCTCAAAATCGTCAGCAATTTCGTCAATAGTGAGTTTTCCGCGCCGAAGGGCTTTTACAATATTGTTGCGACGCTCTTCTATTTGGCCTTCAGCTTTTCCTTCAGCTTTTCCTTCAGCTAATCCTTCGGCTTTTCCTTTAGCCAATCCATCAGCTTTTCCTTCAGCTGCTGCCTCCGCTAACGCTTCAGCTATTTTTTCTCGGCTCTCAATATTTTTATTGTATTCTTCGCTGGCGCGGTCGTGCAAGCCACGTCGGTAAATCCGATATGCGATGCGTTCTTCGTCGTTGAGCTTCAATTCGGCTAATTTTTGCTTTGCCTGCGACAGACCTTTTGCACTAAAATCATCCATAATTTCTGCATTTTTAAAAAAATACAACCATTCGTCCAACGTATCATTGACGAGATTCTTAAAATTACCGATTTTTAGCAGCCAATATTCTGGATACAGCTCGGCGGGCGTGTCCGCACCATATAAGTTGCGTTGCGCAATAGAGAGATTTAAAGTATCTTTTTTGTGCAACCCAACAAAATTGGTAGTGCCGTGATAGACGTAATCTTTGCCTTGCCCCAAGTCAAAATAAGCGATGGTGATAGAAATAATCTTTTTAACTTTCGAATATTCTTCGCCTTCCCGCATATACTCGGTTATAGCCTTCGATACGCCATACAAAATTCGCTGAAAATAATCGTACTCTTGGGTGTTTTGTACCTCGATAATCAAGAGTTCGCCTTTTTCGTTCTCCACGAAAATATCAACCCTATTGAATTTGTCATTTTCCTCTTCTTTGTTGCCTTCGCTTTCTAAAATTCGAGTGATTTTGATATTTTCTTTGAGTAATTCACTCAAAAAACCTTCTAAAACATCAAAATTAGCCTTCTGACGAAGCAAATTTTTCATCGCCCAGTCAAAACGTATCAGAGGAATTCGTTTTTTGTCGTTTGTCATCGTCTTTTGTATTTTATTGTGCAACACAAATATACGGCTATTTAGAGTATATTTTTTACTGAAAAATTTGTGACATTGTTGTGCGCCTAATCGTTCCTTATTACCGATTCAAATACCAAATAGAAATATTGAGTACCGTGGCGAAGCTGACCCAAAGTAAATAGGGAACTTGTAGATAAGCGGCGATTGGTTTTATTTTTTTGAAAAGTACAATCATGTAAGCTATGAAAATCCACATCAGCAAAATGTCAATGATAGCGACAAAAGTAAGGTGCATCTTAAAAAATAAAATACTCCACCAAAAGTTAAGAAATAACTGCACCACAAAGATAAGAAGTGCGTGCTGTCGGAGCGCGGTTTTTGGAGTATTCCATACCAAAAACACGCCGATGCCCATCAAAATATAGAGGGTCGTCCACACGGGTCCGAACAAGAAAGCAGGCGGATTGAAAGACGGTTTGAGGAGCGTTCTGAACCACTCGCCGCTCGCTTCGCCGTTGGTAAGATAGGCAGAAAAGCCACCTATCGAAATCGGCAACACCAAACAGAGCAGCAGTTTTGCGATTGGATTGATATTTGTTTTCGAGGCTAAGGCAGAGGATTCCATTTTGTGTTGGTTTAAAATTTTAAAAAAAGGGTTGTTTTTGGTTTTTGAATATTAAAGTTCTTTACGTAGTATTTGGTGATGAATCTTTTCATTATTTTCAATGTTGTGAATTATTTGATGGCAAGAATGGCAAACACTCAATAGTTCAAACTCACATTCATTTCCAAGATTATCATAGCTCAAATGATGAACCTGTGTTGCTTTTTCTTCTTTACAAAATTGACATAAATAATTATCTCTGCCCAGAATTTGTTTTCTTTTTATTTGCCAAGCACTGGAATTTAGATATGCTCCATATGCAATTTCAAAATTATCAAAAGGTAATTTTAAAACACTTTTAAAATAATCTGCTTTGAGTTGCTTTCTTAATTGACCTAATTTTTTCTGTATCTTAGTTCGTTCAAACATTTCTTTGTGTGCTTCTTCATAGTACTTTTTTTCAAATTCTTCATCGAACATCTTTATTCCGTCAGAATCTTTAAATAATTTTTTAGGATAAGGTTGACCGAAACTAAAGCCGCAAATGTTGCATTGTGTTACATAATGTGTAGCCCCATTTTGAAATATTCTAATTCTTGGTTCTGGCTGACAATTTTTATCAAAGTGACAGTTTTTTCTATATAATTCTTCAGTTTCAGGTTTCATATAACAATTTTACTTTCTTTTTTAAATTTTGATCAGTAACAAAAGTTCGTTAAATACCACACCCAACTCACAGGATTTTCTACAAACGGCAAAACCAGACTCCGCTTGCTCGAAGCCTCTAAATTGAAAATACAAATATACCAATTTATTACCAAAGTCCAGCGATTTTTTAAGAATTTACCGCTCATAGCAGTATTTTAGCTTCGATATTTTGGATATAAAAACTAAAATTTGTGCTTTTTTGTGAAATTTTATTGGCTCAACCTTTTATTTTTTCTACTTTTGAGTGAAAGAAGATAAATCTTATGACGAGCTAACAAATTGCTGAAGTTTTTGACGAGTTGGCGACGATTATGGAGCTTCACGAAGAAAATACGTTTTCGACTTATATAACAATTAAAAAAAGCCACCATCGCTGCCCAAAAGAATTTAGAAATATGCCAAAAGCATAAAATATTACTATCAGCATCTTTGCCAACGCTGCCCAATTAAACAATGTTGCAGTAAATTACCGAATTGGATAACAGTCTGCCAATCCTTATGGTCGTGAGTGTAGCTTCAAAATTCACCACATTCTTAAACTTTTACATAAATACGATTGTTTGAAAATCAACTAAATTAAAACCATGAAAAATAAGTATTTACTGATTCTACTGCTTGCAGTACCGCACTTTTTGGTAGCCCAAACTGGCATTATCAAGGGACAAATTTTAGATTTGATTAGCAACGAACCCGTTGGATTTGCTACTGTGCAGCTACTTGGCACTACGCAAGGGACTAATTCCGATGAGAATGGCAACTACGAGTTTAGGGGTTTAGAGCCAAAACTCTACAATCTGAAAATCACTTTTGTCGGATACAAAGACGAAAGTTTTTACGAAATCCAAGTCACCAACTCCAAGCCAGCGGTCATAAATGTTCGGCTCGAACAAAACAGTAAGGCGATAGAGGGAGTGGTGGTGAAGGCATCGCCATTCAAGAAAACAGAGGAATCGCCGCTATCACTCCGCACGATTGGAATTGCTGAAATCCAGCGCAACCCCGGTGGAAATCGGGATATTTCAAAAGTAGTGCAGAACCTGCCCGGCGTGACCTCCACTGCGTCTTTCCGAAATGATTTGATAATTCGGGGCGGCGCGCCCAACGAAAATAGGTTTTATCTTGACGAAGTGGAAGTTCCCAACATCAATCACTTCGCTACGCAAGGTGCGTCAGGCGGTCCTGTTGGGCTTATAAATGTAGATTTTATTCGTGAGGTAGATTTTTTTAGTGGAGCTTTTCCGTCCAATCGCGGCAATACGTTGAGTTCAGTTTTTGCATTCCAACAAAAAGACGGTCGCGACGACAAGTTGGGTTTTACGGCAACCGTAGGGACGAGCGATTATTTTCTGACGCTCGAAGGACCGCTCAACAAAAAGAAAAATATAACATTTTTGGCTTCGGCTCGGCGCAGCAGTTTGCAGTTGCTTTTCAAAGCGATTGGTCTGCCATTTTTACCGACCTACAACGACGCACAGTTTAAAGTAAAGTGGAAAATTGACCAAAAAAATGAACTCACATTCATCGGTCTGGGCGCGATTGACCAGTTTACACTCAATTTGACCGCCAATAAAACAGAAGCGCAGCAGTATTTGCTCAACAATCTTCCAGTCAGCCCACAATGGAACTATACGCAGGGTTTTGTCTATAAACATTACCGCAAAGAGGGTTATTCGACGGCGGTTTTTAGTAGAAATATGCTCGACAATCAGGCGTATAAATACGCCAACAACAACGAAAGCGACCCCAACGGAAAAATTTTGGACTATCAATCTCGCGAAGCTGAAAACAAAGTCCGAATCGAAGACACAGAAAGGTTCGGAGATTACAAGCTCAATATCGGTGTGAATTACGAATTTGCAAAATATTCGAGTCGCACTTTCAACAAAATAAATACGCCGCAGGGAAATGTTGATGTTAATTTTAATTCTGCTTTCGATCTCCACAAGTACGGCATTTTTGGTCAAATCAGTCGAAAATGGTTGGACGAAAAATTGGTCGTTTCGGCGGGTATTCGGGCGGACGGTAATTCGTATTCCTCTAAAATGAGCAATTTATTGGAGCAATTTTCTCCACGATTGTCGCTCGCTTATTCGATTTCGCCCAAACTTTCCTTCAACATGAACACAGGTATTTATTACCAACTGCCGACCTATACTTTGATGGGATTCAGGGACAACAACGGGGTTTTGGTCAATAAAAATAATTTGACTTATATACGAAACGCTCAATTTGTAGCCGGATTGGAATATAATATTTCAAGTTTTTCAAAGGTTACGGTGGAAGGATATTTCAAAAAATACAGCAATTACCCGTTCTTATTGCGCGACAGCCTTTGCCTCGCCAATCTGGGCGGCGACTTCGGCGTGATAGGAAACGAACCCGCCAATTCCACCTCTGGCGGACGCACTTATGGTTTAGAAATTTTATTTCAGCAAAGACTTTTCAAAGGATTTTACGGCATCGCAGCCTATACTTTGGGTTGGAGCGAATTTGAGGACAAAAATAAAAAATTAGTATCGTCTTCGTGGGACGCTCGCCATATTTTGAGCCTCACTTTGGGCAAACAATTCAAGCGCAACTGGGAAGTCGGTTTGAATTTTCGCTACCAATCGGGGCTTCCTTACACGCCATTTGATGTGGCGCGCTCAAGCCAAAAATCCGTCTGGGACAGAACAGGTCGCGGCTTAAAAGACTTTAATTTACTCAATTCGGAAAGAAATACGGCGGGTAAATTGCTCAATCTTCGGGTAGATAAAAAGTGGTTTTTCAAAAAATGGAACATGACTGTTTATCTTGATATTCAGAATTTGTTGGGCAACAAAGTAAGTCAATTCGAGCTGCTTTTGGACAGACCACTCGATACTACTGGCAACCCAATCGGTGGCGCAGTCACAGACCCCAATGACCCAACTCGTTACAAAACCAAAATTTTGAACAGCGGCACTGGAACCCGAGTTCCCAATTTGGGCATAATCGTTGGTATTTAAAAAATTAAGTTCTTACACTCCAATATATGACATTTAATATTCGACATAATTCGTTGATATTCAATAGTTTATGACGACTCAAAACTAAAAACTAAAAACTTACAACTTCTTATTGAGTTATAATTTCATAAATAATTGATTGTCAATTATTTATGAAATTATAAACCTTTTATCGCCATTTAATATCCCAGTATTTTCAACATAGATTCGGCATTTTGCTCAGGCGCAGCCTGCCAGTCTAACAAGTCGCCCTTAAAATTTCTATCTACCAAAATATGTTTTGGCGACGGGATAAGGCAGTGCTTGATGCCGCCGTACCCGCTCAAAGCGTCCTGATACGCACCGGTATGAAAAAATCCAAGATACAGAGGTTCGTCTTTGCCGTGTTCAAATTTGGGCATAAACACTTGGTTCATGTGCGTTTCGGAGTTATAATAATCCGAGTTGTCGCAACTAATCCCGCCGATATTGATGCGTTGGTATTCGCGTTCCCAGTGGTTGATAGGCAATAAAATGAACCGCTCGCTAATTCCCCAAGCATCTGGCAGCGTGTTCATCAACGAATTATCGACCATATACCAGAGTTCGGAGTCGTTTTGTTGCTTTTGTCCGATGACCGAAAAGATGGTCGCGCCGCTTTCGCCGACCGTGAATTTACCAAATTCTGAATAAATATCGGGGTCTGGCACGCCTTCGTCCTCGCAAGCATCGTTGATGAGGCGCACGATTTCGTCCACCATATACTGATAATCGTACTCGGTACTCAACGAATTGCGGATAGGCAAACCGCCGCCGATGTTGATGGCTTCGAGGTCAGGACAGATTTTTTTGAGTTGGCAATAAATTTTCAGCCCTTTTTTCAACTCGCTCCAATAATAAATCGTGTCTTTGATGCCCGTATCCACAAAAAAATGAAGCATTTTGAGTTTAAATTTTGGATTGTCGGCGATATTTTCTCTGTAATAATCCATTACTTCTGACTGCCGCAAGCCCAAACGCGACGTATAAAACTCAAAATTTGGTTCTTCTTCGGTCGCAATTCTCATTCCAATCTGTGTCACAGATTGGTGGATATATTTTTCATAATACGCAAGTTCGTCCTTGTTGTCCAACACGGGTATCACGTTAGAAAAGCCGTCGTTAATAAGGCTGCTAATTTTTTGGGCGTACTCCACAGTTTTGTAGCCATTGTTGATGACCACCGTATTTTTATTGATTTTACCGCGCTCGTAGAGCCTCCGAATCAAGTCAATATCGAAAGAGGAAGAGGTTTCTAACTGCGTAATATTTTGTAAAACTTCGTCCAAAACGTACTTGAAATGAGAACTTTTGGTGCAATAAGAGTAAAAATATTTACCTTTATAGTTGTATTTTTCAATCGCAGACTCAAAAAGCTGATGTGCTTTCTGGATTTGCGAACCGATTTTGGGGAGATAAGTCAGCTTCAAAGGCGTTCCGTATTTTTTGATAAGCTCATAAATCGGAATTCCGTTGAAAAATAATTTATTGTCTTCCAAACTGAATCCTTCTTGTGGAAAGTAAAATGTTTGGTCCACCAAATCAAAATAAGTATTTTTCATTAATTGTCAGTTAGTTCGCCAAAACGCTGGCTTTTTCTTGTGATTTTTTTTATTAAAAATTACCGCCGCAAAGATAGAGCTAAATCAATTTCCAAGCGGCTATTTCAGATTAATTTTTTGGTCATTTTTTATCAAAATGAGTCTATTTTTTCTTTTCTTTCTCTCTGCCTTCGATGAGTTTGTCCAAAATATTTTCGTCCAACATTTGTTCAAAACTCACATTTTTCATCAATATTTCTTTGTCTTTTGCAATAACATACACTTTCGGAGTCGTCCGGACATCGTAAATTTGAAAATATCGGGATCGAATAAATGAATCCGTGAGGTTGGTCATTTTGTCAAACTTGCGCTCATCTACGGACTCCCAACACTTGCCCACAGAGCCTTTATCGGTACAAATCGTGATGACCTTGGTATTCTTTTTAGCATATTTTGCTTCAAATTCGACCATTTTTGGAGCAGTTTTTTTGCAATGTCCGCAGTCAGAAGCCCAAAAAATAAGCACATTGTAGTCGGCTGTAAGTTGGTCATAAAGCGAAGTCAAAGTGCTATCGCGCCGCTCCAAAGGAAAAAGTTGAGGCGCTTTTTTACCAATCAAAATCGGCTCCAAAGTCTCGGCATTTTTAACGATTTTGGCAGAGTCCTCCTTGCTTATCCAAGGAGCTTGACCGCTTGCATAATATTTTTTTGCGATATGAACATACACTGCGTCCATTCCTACCAAGTCACTTTTGGCATAATTATTTAAAAATTGAACGACATAATAATGATAAATATCATCGCTGGGCTTCATTTTTTCCAACAAATAATCTATCGCCACACTGATAGAATCGGGGTGTTGGGGTGTTAATTTACTGATAAAAAAATTGACCCGAGCGTCCAAAATATTGGTGCGCATCAACCGGCTGTCCGCTAAATTCATATTATCAAAATAGTGCGCCCGATAGTACAAATATTTTTTCATCTGCACCTCTTTCTCGCTTCCTTTAAAGTCTGGAATCGAAACTTCTTTGGAGGAGTTGATGAGTGCGGCGACCATAGATTTTGGATTTTTTTCAGCCACTTTATTTTGATAATTTATCACATCTTCGTCCAATTTCGACATTTTTTGCTCTAAACTACTTTTTTCTTTTTCCTCTTTTGTTCGCCCAATTTGAGCCCGCAAAGAATCCGCATCGGGTCTTTTCTTGCTCAAATAAGTCATATAATTGTAAAAAAGTTCATTGGTAGGCGAGTTTTTGAACTTTAATTTTTCAAACAAATTGTTGTAATCGGTCTGGATAGAAAAATTTTGGTCTTCTTTATCCACCAAAATTTCTAAAAACTTTTTATCTTTGAAAATGATTAGATAGATGCCTCCGGGAAGTTCCTCCGCGCCCTGAAAAATAAAAAAACCATCGGTGGTAACTTTTGCCGTATCTTTGATGTAAGTTTTATCTGCGAAACGATTGCCGAGATACAATTCAGATTCGGAATAATTATCAATTTTAACTTTGATTTGATACGCATTTTTTCCGAAAATAGCTGTATTTGCCATCAATAAAACGGAAAAAATTAAAATTTTACAAATAATATCTTTTATCATAAATTTAGGTTTTTAGTGTGTTTGTTTATTTCAAACGATTCAGAAATGCAAATTTCGTAACTTTTCGTGTCAATTAAAAATCTTTGCGTCTTATTTATAAATTATTAACAAAATGTCTTTAACTATTATTTTTATCGGTGTCACAATTTTGACCTCTTACGCATCTTTTCAAAACGAAGGATTGCTTCTCAAATTGCTTCACTCTCCTACACAAGAGTACCGAAATAAGGAACTTTACAGGCTTTTTACGTCTGGTTTTGTCCACGCCGATTGGGTGCATTTGCTCATCAATATGTTCGTTTTGTACCAATTCGGAGGGATTGTAGAAGATTATTATGGGTCACTATTTGGCGAAATAACCGGAGAAATATTGTATGCTTTTTTGTACCTTTTCGGTATTGTTTTTGCCAATTTGCCCACTTTTTTTAAGCACAAAGGCAACAGTCATTACTCCGCTTTGGGTGCTTCTGGAGCGGTGGCGGCGGTTGTTTTTGCATCTATTGTTTTCCAACCTTGGTCTATTTTGTTGATTTATGGCATTATTCCCTTGCCTGCTGTGATTGCAGGCGTTTTATATTTGCTGTATTCCAGTTACGCAGCCCGCAATGCCAACGATAATATTGGTCACGAAGCGCATCTTTATGGCGCAATTTTTGGATTCGCCTTTACCATTTTGTTAGACCCCGAACTTATTTATAACTTTACAAATAAGGTAATAAACAAAATATAAAGCTATAATTTTTTCGATTTTTCCAATTTATCTGCTATTTTTTTTAATTCAACAGAATAATTTAAAGATACACTTTTATATGGCATTGTACCCATATCCGCGATTTGGTTCGGCTGGTCGAATGACATAGATTTGGATTGCGCGCTCAATATTTTGCCATCTCCAAACGTCACCATCAGCTCCGAAATACTCGGCTTTTTACCTTCGCTTTCTTTGAATAATTGCGAATAATTAGCGTATATCAGTTGTCCTTTTGTGAAGTAAAAACGGTTGGATTCGTTGCCTTTTTCGTATCCATTTTGCTCCTCTAATTTTACGATTTCGCCGTCGGCAGTCGTTATCACGAACCGTCCTTGTACGCCATTTTCATTAAAATTTTTTTCTACTTTCTGCACATTTTCTGCCGCTTCGAGCCGCGCTACGAAGATTTTTATCTCATCTTCTGTAAGAATACTTTTATTAACAAATTGTTTGTAATTGGAAATATCTACATTTTTTACTTGGTCACACCGAATAAAAAAAATAGAAATAAAAAGTAAATAAAATTGAAATTTCATAATTAATTGTTTGAAAAATTTTGACAAATTTAAGAAAAATTTGGAGATTAATCCAAACCTTTTACCAACAAACTTAGTTTTCCTATCGAATTGATGACCACCCGAATTGAGCCGGGAGTCAAGTGTATGTCGTCAATACTCACATGATCCAAGTTGCCTTTCATCACAATATTGTTCGTGAACTGGTAGTTTTTTAGTTTTTCTTGCACCAAATTTTGCATCTCTTTCATTTTATCTCCGACCGGAATTTTAATAGCATTTTGCATTTTTTTGGCAATGCCTCGATGAAAAAGCCACGCTGCACTTTTCATCAAAAAGTTTTTAGATTCGAGTTCAAAATCCACATCTTTCATTTCTATTGAACTCGTGACAGGGTTGAAAAAAGGTTTTCCTGTCAAAAAAATATTTCCGTTCAGGCTTCCAGAAAGTTTTGTGTTGATGACCATTTTTTCTCCCTGCCCATAAATATGCAAATCTTCGACTGTCACATTTTTGCCATTTTGTTCAAATTTTTGCCCTACCATTATTTTTTGACCAATCACTTCTGCCTCCGAATACGGTATGTCTGTGAGCAAATTTATCGAAAAAGAGTCTAAATTCGTCGCTGGAGCAACCATATAAGGAGGTAAAACCGAATTTTCTCTAAAAAAAGGCTTCGTTCCCATCGAAACGTCCGAAATAGTTTCCAAGCTAATCGTGCTTTTTATGTCATTTCCGTCTGTCACTAAAGGCGACATAGTCATATTTTTTGGGGTCAATTTCACCCACATTTTGTAGTCTGGCGACATCAAAATTGGCTTTTGCATCGTATTCCACGTTTCTTG
This sequence comes from Saprospiraceae bacterium, assembly GCA_043767025.1. GTDB lineage: Bacteria > Bacteroidota > Bacteroidia > Chitinophagales > Saprospiraceae > JAYUHK01. The sequence goes on from JAYUHK010000179.1 coordinate 11,009, forward strand.
GATATTTTTTTTCAAGTCCAAAGAAGATTTTACCTGCGCATCAATCGCCGCCGCCAACTTATATTTGCTTTTATCTATCACCACGTCCGCCAAATAGCGAATCGGAACGTCAAAACCAGTCATTTTCATCACAGGAGCTTTGTTCCATTCGTAGCTTTCTACGTGTGTTTTTGTTTCCAACGACCAGTCGTCTTTGACCAAAAAGTCTGTCACAAATTTGATGGTAATTTCTCCGGTGCCCTCCAATTCTGTGAAGGCTACTTTTTTCTTCAACCAAATATTGAGCGGCACAGTATAGTTAATCTGCTGCCCATAAAAACCAATCCGAATATCCTGTGTTTTCAACACTTTTACCATCAAATTATCATTATCGTTGTCTGTATAACTGTAGTCTTCATACAGCGCGCCGACGATTTTTTTATTAATACTTTGCTCCAATTCCCAACGGTCAATATTGAGTGGAATATTTAATTTCGACAAAATCGGTGTCACATTAAAGTCATTGTAAATCTCAATTGGCTTGCTTGGCATAGAATCATTCGTGGTTTGTGAAAGAGCTATTTTTGAAAATAAAAGCAAAAAAAATATACCTAAAAAGTGATAAATTCTGCCTAATTTTGATGTCGAATAAATATTCATAAATTTAATATAAAAAAGTTTGATGATAATTAATATTTTGAAAATTTCAATCTTGGTTAGTTTGGTACAAGTCGCTGATTGTCAGAGCGTTGCGCCAAAAATCAAACAAGATAATAAAGTGTATAGCCCTGCGATGCACAAAGATATTCCAGTTTCGTTGGTTTTCCCAAAATCTTACGATAGCAATTTAGAAAAACGCTTTCCCGTCGTCTATTTATTGCACGGTTATAGTGGAAATTATAAAGATTATCTCACCGACGCGGAAGATATTCAAAGTTTGTCGGATAAAAACAATGCTATTTTCGTCTGTCCCGACGGCGGTTTTGGCAGTTGGTATTTTGATAGTCCGATTGATTCTAATTTCAAATATGAAACTTTTATTATTTCTGAATTAGTGACATGGATAGATAACAATTTAAGAACTTTGAAAGATAAAAATTTTCGTACTATTGGCGGTTTGAGCATGGGTGGTCACGGAGCGTTGTACCTTGCTATTCGTCACCCAAACGTATTTTCAGCAGCTGGTAGTATGAGTGGCGGAGTAGATTTTCGTCCATTTCCCAACGAGTGGGATATTAAATTAAGGTTGGGAAAATATGCGAACAATAAAGAAATGTGGTCAAAAAACTGTGTCACAGAAATGATAAATCAAATTCCCAAAAATCTACGGATTTCGGTAGATTGTGGTCGCCAAGATTTCTTTTTGGAAGTAAATCGCAGCTTTCACCAAAAACTTCAAGCGGCGCAAATTACGCATCGCTATGAGGAATCCGAAGGTGCGCACGACTGGACTTATTGGGACAAATCTTTGCCGCTTATGCTGACTTTTCTCTGTCAAGATTTTCCCAAAAAATAGAGTCGTATTTTGCAATGTCCACCTCTTGCATCAGTGGTTTTTTGTCGAACACAAAGTCGCACAAATGCGCTGAAAAGTATGGCGCAAGAGCAGTACCTTTCGTTCCTAAACCATTGAAAATCAATAAGTTACTATACTTTGGATGCTTGCCTAAAAAAGGTCTTCGAGTCTTGGTACTTGGACGAATTGCGGCTTTATGATGCACTATTTCGTAAGGAACACCCAAAATTTCGGCTAATAAATTGACCAAATCTGTATAACCTGATTCAGAAGGCATATCATCCTGAAAATTCCAATAATTTCCAGCTCCAACCCAATAATTATTATTTTTTTGTTGATTTATTAGAATATTATTTTTTTTATAAATTTTATTACTCTCGAAATTTGGTATTTTAATCTCAAAGATTTCGCCTTTGGTGACTTCAAAAGGTAGATAATTGAAAAATGGATTGAAACGAACCTGCTGACCTTCACAGAAAATAATTTTATCAGCAATTATATTTTTATAACTAATTGATTTTGAATGTATTACTAAAGTTTCAAAGTCAAATTTTTCTTCTAACAAGAGATTTTTTTGGTCTAAAAATTCTCTATATTTTGTTATCAATGCACTCAAATCAACGCGCGCACCAAGAATTTCGGAGTACGCAAATTCTGGTCTTACTACCGCTTCCCAACCGTCTAAACTTACGTTTTTTTCTACAAAATACGCCAACTCTTCCCTAACACTTCTGCTGATCCATTCGTTTTCGTCGGCTGCATTTGGCAAAGTACGAATAATATTTTTTGGCTCTAAAAGTTCACAGTTTAGCTCAATCTCTAAATTTTTGTAGGTCACAAAAGCACTTTTTAGCAACTCATCAATCAGCCAACTTTTTACGATTCTTTTTCCGGTGATTGGGTTAATTATACCCGCCGCTACCAATGATGACGAAGACCGATGAAAATCGTCTATGACTAAAATTTTTTGTCCAGATAAAATTAATTGTGCCGCCATAAGTGTCCCAGCAAGCCCTTGACCGACTATTATAAAATCTATTTTTTTATTCATTTTGTGACAAAATTTCACGTTCTTTCTTCGTCAATCCTTTTACTACCATATCGTAGGAGTGGTCTATCAACTCAAATAAAAATTTATTGCCCAGACTTCCCTCACAATCTACGGTGTTCCAATGTTTTTTATTCAGATGAAAACCGGGCGTGATTTCTGAATGTTGCTCCCTCAATTCTTCCGCACGCTCGGGGTCACATTTGAGGGAAGCACTCAAAATTTCGCGGTCTAAACTGACGATAGCAAACATTTTGCCGACCACTTTGAGTACCAAAGTCGTTTCGCCGAAAGGAAAAGTTGCTTCAGTAGCTTTTTTTGATAGACAATAATTAGAAAATTCTTCAATATTCATTACTTTTGTGTGTTGGGAATAGATTAGAAACGTGTCTAAAATAAACTGTTTACTTTTTTTCTATTCCTTGCTTGAAAATATATTCACAAATATACAATTTTTTGGCTCTGTAGTTCAATGGATAGAATGAGAGTTTCCTAAACTTTTGATACGGGTTCGATCCCCGTCGGAGCTACCAAATAATTTTTATGTCACAAATCATCAAAACATTTGAAGAATATCAAGCCGCTTACCAAAAAAGTATAGACGAACCTGAAAAATTTTGGGCAGACGAAGCAGACACTTTTTACTGGCATAAAAAGTGGGAAAAAGTGCTGGATTGGAATTTTTCTCAACCCAATATTAAGTGGTTTGAAGGTGCGAAATTGAATATTACCGAAAACTGTTTGGACCGTCATCTCAATACCATCGGCGATAAAATTGCCATCATCTGGGAACCCAACGACCCCACCCATGCGAGCCTTCAACTTACCTACAAAGAGCTGCACGAAAAGGTTTGTCAATTTGCTAACGTGCTGAAAATCAACGGAATACAAAAGGGCGACCGAGTATGTATATATATGCCGATGGTGCCAGAGTTAGCGATTGGTATCTTGGCTTGCGCTCGAATCGGTGCTATTCATTCAGTCGTTTTTGCTGGTTTTTCTGCCCAATCCCTTCAAGATAGAATCAACGACTCCGAGTGTAAAATACTTCTTACCGCCGATGGAGGCTTTCGTGGGAGTAAGGAAATTGCTCTAAAAAATATCGCTGACGAAGCACTCGAAAATACGCCGTCTATCAAAAAAGTAATCGTTTTGCAGCGAACAAAACAAGCTATTTCCATGAAATCTGGGCGTGACGTTTGGTGGCATGAAGAAATGAACCATGTCACAAATATCTGTAAAGCTACCGAAATGGACGCAGAAGATATGCTTTTTATTTTATATACTTCTGGCAGCACTGGCAGACCTAAAGGAGTCGTCCATACCTGCGGCGGTTATATGGTTTATGCAAATTACACGTTCCGAAACGTATTTCAAGTCGAAAAAAATGATATTTTTTGGTGTACGGCGGATATTGGTTGGATAACGGGACACTCTTACGTTTTGTACGCACCCCTGCTTTCGGGCACTACTACGGTCATGTTTGAGGGTATTCCGACTTATCCGAATCCGAGTCGTTTTTGGCAGATTTGTGACAAGCATAAAATTTCAATTCTCTATACTGCTCCGACCGCTATTCGCTCTCTGATGGCTCTGGGCTTGGAATATGTTACGCCTTACCGATTGGAGAGTTTGCGCTTGCTTGGCTCTGTCGGCGAACCTATCAATTTGGAAGCGTGGCAGTGGTATTCCGAGCAAGTGGGTAAAAATAAATGTCCGATTGTAGATACTTGGTGGCAGACCGAAACGGGCGGAATTATGATTTCTCCCCTACCAAATGTGACAGCAATAAAACCAACTTTTGCAAGTTTGCCGCTTCCGGGAGTGCAGCCTGTCTTGTTGGATAAAGACGGAATTGAGATTTTGGAAAATAATGTGGAGGGTTTACTTTGTATAAAATTTCCGTGGCCCGGAATTTTAAGAACGACTTATGGCGACCACCAAAGATGCTACGAAAATTATTTTGCAACGTTCAAAAACTACTATTTTACTGGTGACGGAGCGCGAAGAGATGAAGATGGTTACTATCGAATCATCGGTCGAGTTGATGATGTGATGAACGTATCGGGACACCGTTTGGGAACGGCAGAAGTCGAAAATGCCATTAATCAACACCCGTTTGTGGTGGAGTCGGCGGTCGTAGGCTATCCGCATGACATCAAGGGACAAGGGATATACGCCTACGTTATTTGTGACAGACAAATTGAGGAAGAAAAAATATTTCGAGAGGAAGTTGTTGCTACTGTAACCCGCGAAATCGGCGCTATTGCGAAGCCAGATAAGATACAAATCGTGAGTGGATTGCCCAAAACACGGTCGGGAAAAATCATGCGCAGAATACTCCGAAAGATAGCCGAAAACGAACTTTCAAGTCTCGGCGACACTTCTACTTTGCTTAATCCCGAGATTGTGGAGGAGATAATTTTGGGTAAAATTTGATAAAAAACATTAAATCTGTGACAATTTTATAAAATTGTCACAGATTTAATGTTTACCAAAATTATTTTTCTCTAAAAAATATTGCCATCGGCACGCCAGTAAAGTTGTATTTTTTGCGAAGCTGATTTTCGATGAAGTTTTTGTAATTTTCTTTTACTTGTTTTGGGTGATTGCAAAACAACGCGAAAGCTGGAAAATGAAGCGGCAACTGTGTGCAGTATTTTATCCGAATCATCATACCGCGATGCGACGGTGGCGGATTTTTTTCAATCACATCTAACAAAAATTCATTGAGTTCGGAAGTTCTAATTTTGACAGTACGATTTTTATAAACTTCCATCGCCGCCTCGACGACTTTAAAAATTCGCTGTTTATCGGACACCGAAACGAATAAAATTGGTACATCGACAAAAGGAGCCAATTTTTCTTTTAGTTTGGTTTCAAAATCTCGTGCAGTATTTGTTTCCTTATTTTGCACCAAATCCCATTTATTGACCACAATCACAACGCCTTTGTTGCGTTTTTGTATCAATCCAAAAAGTGTCATATCTTGCCCTTCGATGCCAGCCGTAGCGTCGAGCATCAAAATACAAACATCGGCTTCTTCCATCGCTTTGATAGCGCGCATGACCGAATAAAACTCCAAATTCTCGTGAACTTTTGCCTTTTTTCGGATTCCTGCGGTGTCAATTATCATAAATTCATGCCCATATTTGTTGTAAATAGAGTGAATTGGGTCGCGAGTAGTACCCGCAATGTCTGTCACAATATTGCGTTCTTCTCCCAAAAGTGCATTGGTAAGCGATGATTTTCCGACATTGGGCTGACCCATAATTGCCACTTTGGGCATATCGGCAGCGATAGGAACAAAATTTTCAATGCGTTCAGCTATTGCGTCCAAAAGCTCACCGTTTCCACTTCCCGTCATGGACGAAAGAAAGAACACATCTTCAAATCCCAAGCTCCAAAATTCGTTTGCCTCCATCAAAAGTCGGTGATTGTCCACCTTATTGACGGCTAAAAAAACTGGCTTTTTGGTCTTGCGCAGCAAAGAAGCTACCTCCTCGTCCAAGTCTGTGATACCGCTTTTGGCATCTACCATAAACACCAAAATTTCGGCTTCTTCGATAGCGATTCGGACTTGGTCGCGTATGGCGGACTCAAAAATATCATCAGAACCTTCCACAAAACCGCCCGTATCAATGACGACAAAATGCTTTCCGTTCCAGTCACAAGTTCCGTATTTTCTGTCACGCGTAACGCCGCTCACATTATCAATAATAGCGTCCCGCTCTCCGACTAAACGGTTATAAAATGTAGATTTTCCTACATTAGGTCTGCCAACAATGGCTACAATATTTCCCATATTTGTTTTTACGAATGAAAATGCAAAAGAAAATTATTTTTTGCGGCACAAAAATACACATTTTTTGGGTAAGGAATAAGGAAAAAATAAAGTACTCAATTTTTTCCAATCAATTCAAACGATAACAAGACATTTTTGAAGCGGAACGCAGAGCATGAAAAAGAAAAAATAACGCAGTGATATGTTGTAACTCATGTTACGCAAGGATTTTAAATTGACTCTTTTAAATTTAGCTTTGTAGCTATTTACTTGGTTTTTGTCACTTTTTTTCTTGATAAAAAAAGTAACCAAAAAAATCAAGTGCTCTGTAGAAATTCTAAAGTTT
>JAYUHK010000180.1:0-11975 GCA_043767025.1 Saprospiraceae bacterium
GGATTTTTAAGCAAAAACTTTAGAATTTATACAGAGCACTTGATTTTTTTGGTTACTTTTTTTATCAAGAAAAAAAGTGACAAAAGCGAAGTCAATAGCTACAAAGCTAAGCTTAAATGAGCCAATTTAAAATCCATGCGTAACATGAGTTATTAAGTTTTTACACTCAAATAGATGACATTTAATATTCAACATAATTCGTTGATTTTCAATAGTTTATGATGACTCAAAATTAAAAACTAAAAACTTATAACTACTTCGCAGTCAATACATTCGGTTTTGTGGAAAAAATAACGACCTTTGTGAGTGTATTTTTTACACTAAGTTCCTGCACTTAAATAGATGACATTTAATATTCGACATAATTCGTTGATTTTCAATAGTTTATGATGACTCAAAATTAAAAACTTATAACTACTTAACTATTATTAGTCTAACACAAACATAAAAAATGATAAAGATATTAGCCAATGATGGCATACATCCAGACGGAAAATTATTGCTCGAAGAAGCTGATTATCAAGTAGATACGGAAAAAATTGCGCAAGAAAATTTGCCCACCGCTTTGCAGGATTACGACGTAATCATTGTGCGCAGCGCGACCAAAGTTCGTAAGGATTTGATAGATGCGTGTCCAAATCTCAAAATCATCGCTCGCGGAGGCGTAGGTATGGACAATATCGACGTGGAATACGCGCGCAGCAAGGGAATCGCAGTCATCAATACGCCTGCGGCTTCTTCGCAAGCGGTGGCGGAGTTGGCTTTGGGGCATATCTTTACGCTCGCTCGCTCGCTGCAAGTTTCTAATCGGAACATGACTTCGGCGACTTTCAAGAATCTGAAAAGTAGCCTGTCGGGCGGTATCCAACTACAAGGCAAAACTTTGGGCATTGTTGGGTTCGGGCGCATCGGTCAAGCTATAGCGCGCATGGCGTTGGGCATGGGCTTTCGGGTGCTGCCCGTAGATCCTTTTATTGCGGAGGCGGAGATAAAAATTCCGATTTTTGGTCAAAAAAATATTAATTTTTCTATTCGCCTCCAAACCGAAAAATTGGAGGAGGTGCTGCCCAAATGTGATTTTTTGACCGTCCATATTCCGGGAGTAGATAAGCCGGTGATTGGGAAAGCCGAAATCGCAAAGATGAAAAAAACTGCATTTATTATCAATACTGCTCGCGGCGGCGCAATAGACGAGCAAGCTCTCCTCGATGCACTCAACGAAGGCAGATTGGCAGGTGCAGGTTTGGACGTTTTTACCAACGAGCCTACGCCGAGCGAGTCGTTGGTGCAGCACGCACGGATTTCTGTTTCGCCACACGTCGGCGCAGAAACGCAAGAAGCGCAAATAAACATCGGTACGGAACTCGCTGACCAAATCATCGCATTTTTTGGGGACGATAAGTAAGGAATGTATCTAAAATAAATTACTCATTTTTTCTGCTAAATTACAACCAACCACTGCGTTATTTTTTCGTTACAACGCTCTGCGTTGCGCCTAAAAAATGCTACGTTACGGATTCAAATTATTCTGTAAAAAAATCCTACGCTTGATTGGTACGCGTGCCACCAAAAAAACGCGACCAGCCGAACCGAATAACGAGAAATAAGCCCGCAAAAATCAGTAGGGCTTGCGAAAACGGGAGATACGAAAAAACGTAGATATGAGTGCGGTCGATGAGCCACATGAAGGCGAGGGTGGCGGTTATCATCGTTATCAGACCCGATAGTTTTTGGAAGCCGGGTATTTGGTCCAAATCTACGTTGGCGCGTATGAGCCACAGCGTGAGCAGCATCGAAACTACAGGCAGAATCTGCGTATAAACGTCCGTGTCAAAGATACTTCTGCGCTCAAAAAGGAAGAGGTAAATGCTCAACGTGACAGCGAACACTCCGGGAATACAAATCAAATAAATCAGTGTCGTGTAGAGGTATTTCCAAGGCGAAAGGTGTCCTTCGCCTTTGCCGAGCCAGCTCGCGAGCAGCGCAGTGAACGGAAGTAAGCCAAAATATCCCAATAGATAAATCGGATTTTGTGCCAATAATTCAAACAGTTCGCGGAGGGTCATAAATTTTTTTTTGGTTTTTTAGGGTAGTTTCTACGGCTCGGAGCAGTCAAAAACATTGATTCGTGACTTCTGACCGCTTACCCAAATATCGCAACCTCAACGTTGGGTAAGTTCTTTGAGTTGGCGACTAATCTCTGTGTCGTGGCTATTCTGTTGATTGTGTTTCAGGCTCACATAATCCGCCGTGAGGTCCAAAATTTTCCAAAGAATATACTTTTTTGTGCCCTCTTGGTGCAGACATCGGAACGAAAAATCGTAATAGCCGGGCATGAGCGCGAGGTGGTCTGGCTCTACTTTGTAAAAATGAACTTCTGGACTTTCGGGCACGAGCTGCAAAAGCGAAGGAAAAATACTTTCCACAAAATGATTCCAGCCGGTCACGGGTGCGTGCAGTAGGCTTTGGGTCGAAAAAAGTTTGTCGTCACTTTCCTCGATGCGTCCCTGCTCGTCCATAACAATGTGTTGGCAGTTGTCCGCATCAGAAAAAAAGTGACGTTGGTAGCGTTTAAGAAAGCTCATCTGCTTCAGATTATAGTAAAATATTGGGGTTAAAATTTGATTTATTTTGACTCCGCTACAAATTCTTGGGCGAGCTGTGTGAAAAGACTTTCTACATTTTCGCCAGTTTTCGCACTGGTCAGCACGTCCCAACTGATAGGCATTTCGGAGCCAAGTGCCTGCAACTGCTCGTCAGTCAATAAATCTTTTTTATTGCCTACTACCCGGATAGTGGCGTGGGGAAGCAGATTGCGCAGGTGCGCCAAATCGGTTTCCAAATTTTTGTAGGTGGTCGGGCGATTGAGGTCGAATACATAAAAAACCGCCGCAGCACCCAGCAGGTACGAATTAGGCACTTTGTCCTGCGATACTTCGCCAGCAATATCCCAAAGAAGGATAGATACTTCTTCCGTACCTACTGTGACAGACTTTTTATTGACTTTTACGCCGATAGTCGTAAGGTATTTATCGCTGAAACTTTCGTAGATAAATTGGTTGAAAAGGGAGGTTTTACCTACGCCGAAGCTGCCTGTGAGTATTACTTTTTTGCTAATCATTTTTTTGACTGTTATTAGTTAGTTTTATTTATTTTAGTTTGGTTTTTTACTGTTGAAAAATTTTCCCAATCTTTCTGATATTTCGTGGTGGTTGGTTTGGTCATCACTTTTTAAGAGCATTGCGAGTTCTTTTTCTGCAAAATCGAGCAGTGAATCCGATAGTTTCTCTTTTTCTGCTGCCGAAAGAGAGCCGCTCATAGCAACTGCGATGTAGTAGGAATGAAAATTTTGGATAAAAATTTTATACGTTCCGTACTCTATCATCTCTAAATCTTCCTTTTCGCGCTGAAAAGCGTCTTCTACGAATGATTTTATAGCTGTCAGCATACCCGCTATTACTTCGCTGTCAATCGTCAGGTGCAGCGAAGCACTGCCCATCAGCAGCCCCGAATCGCGCTCAATGACGTATATTTCCTCAATAACAGGTCCGTCTATCGAACTCAACAGCATATCGCCGCCGCTCACGCCGAGAAGTCTGTACCGAGTCCGCATCGCCAAGCCCCGAAAAGAAAAAATGGCATTCATTCGCTCGTCAATCGATTCTTTCATCAACTGAAACTGGTAAGCGATGTATTTTTTTATCATCTTTCCGATGGTCGGATAGAGTACGTTCAGCAGCTCGTCTTGCGACGCTTTTATCTTGGCGTCTACAATATTTTCCACTGAATTACGAAATTCCTTCGGAAAATTTTTTTTCAAAAAATCAATGCGCTGCTCTACGATAGGAGCTACTTTTTCAGAAAATCGAAACGGGTCGTTGAGGATAGTTTGTATCTCTTTGAGTTCATCTCGGTCTTCTTTGAGTAAAACTTCTTTGAGCTTTCGCATCAATAAATCATCTTCCATCTTTATTTGTGGCATAAGAAAAGCACTCAAAAGTTGTATCCAAAAGATTTTTTTATATCCCCACTGCTAATTTTTTGCCCAGTTCGGCAAACAAGTTTCCGATGAGTGCCTTGTCGCCTTTGCTGCCTTCATTGATGGAATTTTTCATTTCGTGAATATTATCCTTCAGCGTTTTTTCCAAGCGGTCGAAGCGTTGAGCGATTTCTTGCTCCAAGGCGACCATTCGCTGCTCGTTTTGCTGGCGCATCGTGTGTATCTGCTCATTGAACACCATTTCTTGGCGAGCAAAACTCTCCTCCATCTCTCGGAACCGCTCCTCGTATTCCGAAATTTGCTGCCCCATCAAGATGTCGCGTATCATTCCGATGTCGCCGAATCCGCCTCCGTTCATAGAAGTTGGGCTGCCCATTGTTGCGTTATCTTTTTTGACCATAGTAGTGTGTGTGAGTACGGTTTTACTTCGTAATTAGTTTAATTTGCAGTTAAGTTATTGTTTTTCAGGAAGTTATATACCTATTTTTTTAAAAAATGTACAAAAGCAAATGCCTTTTTTAATTTTCTACGAAATATTATGCCAATATTACGAGTTTTATCTTACTTTGGCAATTACTTGTAACTTTTTTTTCAAAAAATATTTTTTTCATGGAGCGGATTCTGGTTTGGAGTGCTTTTGATAGTGAGCGGCTTCGGTTCGCTCTGTCTGTCCTCCTCACCGATTGTCTTGGCGTATCTTTTGAACTCACGGGCGACGAAATCAAATTCCGCAACAGCAGCCAAGCCAAAATCTGTTACCACTCCCACCGCATTGCGCCCGACGCTTGTTTTATTCCTTCCTGCGGATTGCTTGCGGAGCAAACCATCGTTCCGCAACAGATAACTGCAGCAGATTGTGACGGATTAGCGGCTTTTTTTTTCGTGCCGACTTCGGACGATGATTTTTCTTTTGACTTACTTTCGCTCGTTTTTTATTTGGTCAGCCGCTACGAAGAGTATTTACCCGATGCTGCTCGCGATGCGCACGGCAGATTCACGGCTTCTCAAAGCGTTGCTTTTCAGAACGATTTTTTACAAAAACCATTGGTTCAACTTTGGGCGCAACGCCTGAAAAAAAATCTACTTTCCTACTTTCCGCAGCTTACTTTTGAGCCGCCTGAATACCATTTCCAACCCACTTATGATATAGATATGGCGTGGGCGTTTTTGCACAAAGGTTTTTTGCGGACTGCCGCAGGCTTCGTCAATGATTTGCTGCGCTTTCGTTGGCAAAAATTAGCACACCGAGTCACTACGCATTGCGGCTTTCGACGCGATGATTATGATACGTTTGAAAAATTAGATAAGTTGCACCGACTCCACGATTTGTGTCCTATTTTCTTTTTTTTGGTCGGCAATTATGACCAAAAATACGACAAAAATACTTCATTTCGAGTGCCTGCATTTCAAAAATTGATACAAAAAATTGCCGCTCAATATCCTATTGGCTTGCACCCATCGTATCAATCTAATTATTTGGAAAAGCGATTGGATTTAGAAAAAAAACGTTTAGAATCTATTATTTTTCAAAATATTAGCAAGAGTCGGCAGCATTTTTTAAAACTTTCTTTGCCGCATACTTATCGGCAACTGATAGCCGAAGGGCTGTCAGAAGACTACACGATGGGCTATGCCGAAGCGGTCGGATTTCGGGCATCTACCGCACTGCCTTTCTGTTGGTATGATTTGGAAAATGAAAAAATAACCGCTTTCCGCGTCCACTCTTTTCAGATTATGGACGTTAGCCTTCGCCAATATCAAGCCTGCTCGCCCGAAGCCGCCAAAGTCCAAATCAACGAATTGTCGGCGGCGGTGCGCGCCGTCGGCGGCGAATTTGTTTCTATTTGGCACAACAGTTCGTTTGCAGCGTCCGAAGGTTGGGACGGCTGGGCAGAGGTACATGATTTTTTGCTTGCCACAGGAAAATAGTTTGCTCCAAGTGTCTAAAAAATTACTGCCTTTTTCTGTACTTTTGCGCAGCGAATAAAATTATTCAAAATAAATGTGATGAAAAAAAGTACAAAAAAGCCTGAACAAGCGGCGAATAAACAAGAATTGCGCGCAAATCTTGATACTCCCAACGTACTGTTTTGGGCGTTGGGTGCTGTCGCAATTACCTTGCTGACCTACATCGGTGTCTTCCAAAATACACTCACCAACTGGGACGACGAGTTTTATGTCACCACCAATACGCTGCTGCGCGACCTCTCTTGGGACGGATTGAAGGCGATTTTTAGCACGCCCGTCGTGTCCAATTATCACCCAATCACTGTGCTTTCGCTGGCTCTTAACTACCAAATGACGGGCTTGAACGCGTCATCATACTTGGCTACCAATGTGTTGCTGCATCTTTGCAACGTCTTTTTTGTATTCTTTTTGGTGTACGAATGGAGTGGAAAAAAAGTCTGGAACGCCGTTATTATTGCCACGCTTTTCGGGATTCACCCGATGCACGTCGAGTCGGTCGCTTGGGTTTCGGAGCGAAAAGATGTTTTGTACGCCTTCTTTTTCCTGCCAGCTATATTGCTCTATATCAAGTACTTGCGTCAGCCGTCCAGCAAATTATACGTTTCGATATTGCTACTTTTTGTGTTGTCGCTGCTCTCCAAACCTGCGGCGGTCGTGCTGCCTGTACTGTTTTTTGCGATAGATTATTTTTACGAAAAAAAAATAAGCATCAAAAATTTGACGGAGAAAATACCCTTTTTCGCTTTGTCGTTCATCATCGGTATCGTTACCATCAAAATACAAGCGGTCAAGGCAATCGCGTCGGTAGAAATGTATTCTATTGCCGACCGAATTTTATTTGCTTGCTACACTTTTATTTACTACATCGTCAAATTATTTTTGCCATTCAACATGGCGGCTTTTCACCCGTTTCCTGACGTAACTCGTTCATTACCAATTTATTATTACATTGCGCCGTTTATGGTGGTTTTATTTTTCGTTATTTTATTTTTACAGTGGAAGAAAGGAAACAGAATTTTAACTTTCGGAAGGCTCTTTTATATTATTAATATTTTGTTGGTCGTCCAATTACTTTCCATCGGTAGTGCGATAGTGGCGGAGCGATATACTTACATTCCCTACATCGGATTGCTGTTCGGATTGTCGTACCTTGCGGAATATTTGGAAGAAAAAATTCCGGTCGTAAAAAAAATAATGTTGCCTGCTATTGTACTTATCGGCTTGATTTTCAGCGTTTTATCGTACCAACAGATAGCTACTTGGCGAGATAGCGAAACGCTGTGGACGAATGTGCTTCTGCAATATCCAGACTGCTCAAAGGCGTATGTCAATCGCGGCGTGTATTACCAAATGGTGAAAAAAAATAATGAAAAAGCCATCGCAGACTACGACAAAGGAGTAGAAACGGGTGCAGGGTTCGCAAGTGCTTACGAAAATCGCTCTATTTATTTGCTGACTGCCGCCAAACAACCCGAAAAAGCACTTGCAGATGTAGAAAAATGGTTGCAACTTGCGCCACAAGTGCCCAAAGCGCACCTCGTCTATGCGGACGCATTGGTGGCAAACAAAGAGTACGAAAAAGCCATCGCAGCCTACGGAAAAGCACTCGAACTGAAGCCAGACTATATCGAAGTGCTGAACAATCGTGGGACGGCGTACTTCAATTATCTCAAAAATCCGACTGCCGCTTTGCAAGATTTCAACCAATGTGTGACACTGAATCCGAAGTCTGGTTTGTACTATATGAACCGAGCCAACTGCTATTTTTCGTTGGGCGACAAAGCCAAAGCCTTCGAAAACGCTACGCAAGCCCGACAACTCAACTATCCCGTAAAGCAAGAATTTTTAGATGCTGTCAAATAAAAAATTATAAAAAAATCAATTTTTTAAGTCCTTACGCTCATCTAAATAATTTTCACAATACGACCTAAATTATTGGTTTTCAGTAATTTACGACCACTAAAAACTAAAAACTAAAAATTACTTATGACTCCCCTCACCGTTGCCTTTTATACGTTGGGTTGCAAACTCAACTACTCCGAAACCTCCGCTATTGGGCGGTTGTTTGAGGCGCGCGGGTACGCCGAAGTCGCCTTCGAGGACGGCGCAGATATTTATGTCATAAATACCTGTTCTGTGACAGACTTTGCAGACAGAAAGTGCAGAAAAATTGTCCGCCAAGCGTTGCGTCATTCGCCTTCGGCTTTCGTGGTCGTGGTCGGCTGCTATGCGCAACTCAAGCCGCAGGAAATTTCCGAAATTCCGGGAGTAGATTTGGTGCTGGGAGCTGCCGAAAAATTTAGAATTATTGATTTCATCGACGACCTCAGCAAGTCGCACGGCAAAGGCATGATTCGGGCGGGAGAAGTGCGCGAAGCCAATACTTTTACGCACGCTTTTTCATTCGGCGACCGCACGCGCTCCTTCTTAAAAGTGCAGGACGGCTGCGACTACAAATGTACATTTTGTACTATCCCACAAGCTCGTGGCGCAAGCCGCAGCGATACGGTAGAAAGTGTGTTGGAAAACGCCCGAAAAATCGGCGATATGGGCGTGAAGGAAATCGTTTTGGCAGGCGTAAATATCGGCGACTTCGGCAACGGAACAGAAGTCATCGAGGGCGAAAAACCCAAAAAACAAGCCTTGTTTATTGATCTTATCCAAGCGTTGGATAAAGTGCAGAGCGTGGACAGAATCCGTATTTCGAGCATCGAACCCAATCTTTTGACGGACGAAATCATTGAGTTCGTGGCGCAGTCCGAGCGGTTCATGCCACATTTTCATATTCCGCTCCAATCGGGCAACAACAAGCAGCTTCGCGCAATGCGTCGCCGCTATCTGCGCGAACTTTATCAACAGCGAGTCCAAAAAATCAAGTCCGAAATGCCGCACGCCTGCATCGGAGCGGACGTAATCGTTGGTTTTCCGGGCGAAACTGAAGAAGATTTTTTGGAAACTTATCGTTTTATAAATGAGTTGGACGTTTCGTATTTGCACGTTTTTACCTATTCGGAGCGCGCCAACACGCCCGCCGCCGACATGGACGAAGTCGTAAGCATGGAAGAACGCCGCCGCCGCAACGAAATGTTGCGGATACTTTCGGAGAAAAAACGCCGTTTTTTTTACGAGCAGTTTGTGGGTTCGGTGCGCACGGTGCTTTTTGAGCAAGATGCGGACAAAAGCAAAATGAGCGGATTCACAGATAATTATGTGAAAATATCTGCGGCGTATCAGTCGAGTTGCATCAACCAGTTGGGGGAAGTTTTTTTGGAAAAAATAAATAGCGGCGGCGATATGGTTTCTCGGGAATGAAGAAAAAATAAGATATTCAAATTTTTCAAATAAATTGAAACAATAACAAGGCATTTTTGAGGCGCAACGCAGGGCGTTGTAACGAAAAAATAACGCTGTGATTGGTTCTAATTTAGCAGAAAAAAATGGATAGTTTATTTTAGATACGTTCCTGTCAAAGTAGAATTTATGAAAGCCTAAAAATAAACGATAAAAATGACAAAAAAAAGTTGGGAGGAAGACGAAATTGCCGTAGCGGACGATGTCGCGGAAGAAGACATTGGGACGGGCGATGTCGCGCGGCTCATCGTTTATAACGACGACCACAACACTTTCCAGTGGGTCATTCGCTGTCTGATGGAGATTTTGCAGCACTCGAGCGAGCAAGCCGAGCAGCTTTCTCTCCTCATTCATTACAAAGGAAAGGCGACCGTAAAAACAGCTTCGCGCGCCGTCCTCCAGCCGCGAAAAGAGGCTCTGACCGATAGAGGGCTGTCGGCGGTCATCGAAGAAAGATGATATTTTTCGTATAAAAATTAGCCACAAAAAAAAACGCCTGTCCCACCGCGAGGCAGGACAGACGCATCAAAACAAAACGAAAAACCAACTTTAAACAAGTCTTAACATAACTTTTATATGACAAAGATTTTAGTCTTTTGCTCATAAGTTACCGACACCTTTGAGGTGTCGGTAACTTCGGCTTGTTCTTATCAAAAATTTATATTTTTTTATTGTCGCTGAATACTGCGTTCTTTTCTGTTAGAAACGCTGCTCGCATCTTTGAGCTGCACGCCGATTTTTTTGATCGTACCGTCGCGGTTGATGGTCAGATTCACTACTTCGCCTACTTTGGCAGACCCTACTTTTTCTTTCAGCTCCGCGCCATTTTTTATCTCTTGACCATTGACTTGCGTGATGACATCTCCCGGAAGAACGCCCGCATACTGCGCCGCGCCGCCACTTTGGACTTCTTGGACATACACGCCTTGCGTGGTACTCAATTTTTCGTCCCGAGCTATTTCGGCATCTACGTCGGCATAATTAACGCCCAAATAACCGCGTTGCGATTTTCCAGTTTTTATCAAATCATCTACCACACGAGTCAGCAAATTGACAGGAATAGCAAACGAATAACCTTCGTAAGAACCCGTTTCGGACGCAATGGCGGTATTGATACCTATTAGATTGCCTTGCACATCTACCAAAGCACCGCCGCTGTTGCCGGGATTGACTGCGGCATCGGTCTGGATAAACGACTCGATAGAGCCTTGTGTTTTTTGATTGATGTGAATATCTCGACCTTTGGCACTAATGATTCCCGCCGTGACGGTAGAAGTCAGATTGCGCGGATTGCCGACCGCTAATACCCACTGCCCTACTTTTGCCTTGTCGGAGTCGCCGTACCGAATGGCGGCGAGATTTTTAGCGTCTATTTTTAGTACCGCGATGTCGGTTGTTTTGTCAGTACCTACGACTTTTGCAGAAAATTCGCGGTTGTCGTAGAGCGTTACTTTTACATCGTCCCCGAAATCAACGACGTGGTTGTTGGTCACGATGTAGCCGTCTTCCGAAACGATTACGCCCGAGCCAAATCCTTGTTGAGGTCCGCGTTGTTGCATTCCGCCCAAAAAATCTTCCCCAAACAGGCTTCCGAATGGATTTTGTCCGCCGCCGCCGAAAGGGTTTTGGCGTTGGCGTTGTTGCATCTGCTTGTCGCTTTCGGAGGTGCGGATATGCACCACCGTTGGCATACTGCGCTCGGCAGCTTCCGTAAAGTCAAACGACGCGCTGCCGTAATTCGTGTTGCTGACCTGCTTCACGAAAGCAGTTTCGGTAGGTGCTGCACTTACTTTGTTGTGGCGTGTCAAAAGATAAACGCCACCTACTGCGATGCCGCCGCCGAGCAAACTGGCGAGGAGCAATGGAAAAAGGTTTTTCAACATAATTTTTATTTTCGTTTAGGTTTTAAAAAAAAATTTGTAGAGAGTATAGAGACGTTCTGGGCTGCCAGAAATTAATTATTGCACCACTCGACGCATCCCTATACTATCTACCGAAACTGGCTTTTGGTAATTTTGATAGTAAAACGTTTAGAAAATCCATTTGTTATTTTCAAATAAATACTTTAACAACTTTTTAACAAAAAAACGATATTTCGCCACTTTAAAACGACGAAATAGCTTTTTTTTTCGATAAAAAATTTTTGAACTCAAAAAATAAGGAATGAGGAAAAAATAAGGCACTCCAATTTTTCCAATAAATTCAATCCACAACAAGGCATTTTTGAGGTGCAGCGCAGTGCGTTGAAACGAAAAAATAACGCAGTGATTGGTTTAATTTGGCAGAAAAATGAGTAGTTTATTTTAGATAAGTAGTTATAAGTTTTTAGTTTTTAATTTTGAGTCATCATAAACTATTGAAAATCAGCGAATTATGTCGAATATTAAATGTCAACTATTTAAGTGTAAGAACTTATTTCGCATAACCTTGTGTCGGAAGTTTACATAATAAACGCACCTAAAATAAACTACCCATTTTTTCTTCATTCCTTAAAAAACGTCTTCCTGTGTCGTAGGCGCAAGTTACCGACACCTCAAAGGTGTCGGTAACTTCGAGTAAGCAAAATTTTCCTAATATGTGCAAAATAAATATATGTTTTTATCGAAATTTACTTCAAACCGTATTTTTTGCGCCCGTAACTTTGCAGCGTCAAGAA
>JAYUHK010000181.1:0-20093 GCA_043767025.1 Saprospiraceae bacterium
ACGGGATTTTTAAGCAAAAACTTTAGAATTTATACAGAGCACTTGATTTTTTTGGTTACTTTTCTTCTCCTTCCCCTCTGGGGAAGGTCGGGTTGGGGATAAAAAAAGTGACAAAAACCAAGTAAATAGCTACAAAGCTAAATTCAAATGAGCCAATTTAGAATACTTGCTTGTCATCAGTTACTTACTCTTTCTAAAGTTTATCATTTTGTCACAAAAATTACTTTTTTTATTTTTTTATTTTAATTATTTTGAAAAGAAAATATTTACTTTCTATTTTTATTTGCTTCATTTTACAGGGTTCCGTTTTTTCTCAAAACGCACTGAATCGTTTTCTGACTCCGTCGGATACGTTCAACAAAACTCGATTTTGGGCAGTTTCTGGCATCGGTTTGGGTATTGCGGGCGGCTCGATAGGTTCGCTGGCGAGCCTTTGGTATGCCCAATATGAACAAACTCGTTTTCACCTTTTCAACGACTGGGGCGAGTGGGAGCGAATTGATAAAACTGGACATTTTTTGACCGCTTATCACGAAAGCCGCTGGAGTTATGAAGGCGCGTCTTGGACGGGCATGAGTCATCGAAGTTCAGTCTGGACGGGCGTTGCCATCGGCACGGCGATACAGGGAACGCTTGAATTTTTGGACGGATTTTCTAAAAAATGGGGGTATTCGCTCGGCGATATTACCGCCAACGAATTGGGTTGTGCGCTTTTTGCGGCGCAAGAATTGGGCTGGCAGGAGCAGCGAATAGTGCCAAAAATATCGTTTTCTTACCCGAACTATCCCGACGCGATAGTTACCTCGACCGATGGAAAAACACAGAGCAGCGTCCGCGCTCGTGTGGCGAGTCTTTACGGCAACCGCAACCTGATTGAAAGTTTTTTTAAAGATTACAACGGCGAAACATACTGGCTTTGTGGCAATATTTCTTCATTTTTACCGAAGGGAAATTCGTTCCCGAAATGGCTCAATCTGGCAGTCGGATACGGCGCAGAGGGAATGTACGGCGGTTTTGACAACTCTTGGACAGACAAAAACGGCGCAAAATTCGTCCTCGATACGCAAAAATTTCCACGCTACAGACAGGTTTATTTGTCGCTTGATGTGGATTTGTCTAAAATAAAAACCGATAATCCGATTCTAAAAACATTGTTTAGTGCAGTTCGTTTCCTGAAATTTCCGGCTCCAACCGTCGAATTTAATACATTGGGAAGAGTCAAGTTTTTTCCTATTTTTTATTAAAAAGTAAAAAATAATCAAATTTTGTGACAAAAATATGAATTGTGGTTGGTTGGGTATAAATTTTATGTATTACTATATGGCGTAAAAAAACTATCTTTGTATTTTCAAATACTTTAAAATCTAAAATTATGTTCGGCGACTTACTCGGCAATATGCAAGAGCAACAAATACAGCTAAAAAAACGATTAGCGAGCATCGTGGTAGAGGCAACCGAAGGCGACGGCGCAGTAAAAGTGACCGTCAATGCCAACAGAGAATTGCTCAATATCGTGTTTGACAAAACAAAAATAGACTGGAACGACCAAGATATGGTCGAAGAATTGGCGGTCGCAGCAGTCAATAAAGCAATGCGCTTGGCATCTGAAAAAGAAGCGGTGGAAGCCGAAAAGTTGCTCCAAAATATAATGCCGACAGGCATGGGCGGCTTGGCAGGCTTGTTTGGAAAGTAAAAAATGCGTTGAGTTGCTTAAACTTCCTCATTGCTTGCATCTAAAAAAATATTTTTTTACCATTTTATTTCATTGATGAAACACCTGTTTTTAATCTTAATTTGTATTGGTTTTTTTACCAAAATATCCGCTCAAACCTCCGACAGGTTGATGGGCTACTACCAGTTTGATACAGATACTACGCGGACGATTTTTGACCAAAGCGGCAATAATTCCAACGGAATAGCGGGTGGTGACACGACTTTGGTGTGTGGCGTAAGCGGGCGCGCCTTCAAGTTCGACGGTATCAAAGACTTTATTATTTTGGTCGGAAGTGTCAATAATCACTTCGGCTTGGCGGATTTTTCGCTTACATTTTTTATGAAACCAAGTCCCGGAAGCGGTGTAAAAGATATTATTTCCAAAAAAAATATCTGTGCAGCCAACGAGCGCGGCTTTGCGATTCGCTACGCACCAAGTTCCAAAACACTGACCTGCGAGCTGACGGAAAGTGCGAGCAAAAACGGGACGGTTAGTGCCAAATTGGACGCTACGCAATGCTGGCAACACATCGCTTTGGTGCGCAGCTCGAACATCACAAGACTGTATGTAAATGGAACTTTGCGGAGCGAAGTATCGGCGTTGGCGCGCGTGAATCTGACCAATCAGGGCATCTTGAGCATAGCGAATAGTCCGTGCATCAACACGGGCGGCGAGGCGCGGTTCGGCGGTTTGCTCGACGAGCTTCGGGTCTATGCGAAGGCACTGACGGAGGAAGAAGTGGTCGATTTGTATAGATTTGCATTGCCTGACCATATACTGACGCAAGACACGCTGATTTTTCTCGGTGGCAGCGTTCCTGCAAAAATTTCGGGTACTTGTGTGAATAATTTTCAGTGGCAGCCGACTACGGGAGTTAGCAGCCCGACTGCACGAGAACCCATATTAAAACCAACTAAAACAACTTCGTACCGACTATTGTTCCGTGACGGACAATGTATAGCTACCGATTCGGTATTAATCACGGTTATTGACCCCGATAGTTTGGACTGCGAACAAGTCTTTTTACCAAAAGCATTCACGCCCAACGGCAACGGACCGTCTGCCAACGAAATGTTTGGTGTCAGCAATCCGTATGCCATCAAAGAGTTTCTTTCTTTGGAGATTTTGGACCAGTGGGGTGGAAAAATGTTCAGTACGTCCAGTGTTTTTGAGCGTTGGGACGGCTCGTTGGGTGGCTCGCCAGTCAGTCCGGGCGTGTATTTGTACCGAGTAAGGCTAAAATGCAAGGGCGAAGAAAAAATAAAAACAGGAAGTTTTACCCTCATGCGGTAGAAAAAAATAAAACGTAACCAACAATAAATTAAAAAAATATGAAAAATTATCAGTCACAAATCATTGGGATATTTTTGTTAATAGCTCAATTTGCGCAAGCACAAACCGTTTCTACGGGTATGAAAGTCTATCAGATTTTTCAGCAAAAATGCGTCAGTTGTCACAAAAATTCTAATCCGCAGGCTGGCTTAAATTTGGAAGGTGCAGGCGCAACCGTCCAAGCGAAAGCCGCAGACGTGTACGCCAAAATTTTTCAAAAAAATCCTACCAATCCCTATGCCCTCGCCAAAGGATACAAACAAATTTATGCAGGCAGACCCGATAAAAGTTTTCTTTTTCGCAAAATAAATTCTGGCTTGGAGCCAACTATCCAACTCGATGCGCAGGAAGGTGGGTCAATGCCCAACAATTATCCCGCTAATCTCCTGACCAACGAAGAAAAAGAATTGGTACGGCAGTGGATTCTCTACGGCGCACCGTCCGCAGGAACAGTGATGAACGACTCATTGATAACCGACTTTTACAACAACGGCGGCATCAAAGCCTTTCCGAATGGCGCACCTGCTGCGCCCGACGCGAGTCAAGGATTTCAACTAAAAATGGGTCCGTTTTTTATTCCCAAAGGTGGCGAAATCGAATATTATACCAAACACGAACTTAATTTGCCCGCCAACTTGGAGGTCAATCGCATCGAAATCATTATCTCCAACTACTCGCACCACTTTATTATTTACAACTTCACGGGCAACGGCGCGGCGAGTATTCCCGCCGGACTTCGTGTAGATGCCAATCACTCCAACATCGGTTTGGTGGCGGCAGTCCAAGAAGCCACCGACCTCAAGCTGCCGCAAGGCACGGCTTTCAAGTGGGAAAGTACGAGAGTTTTGGACCTCAACTCGCATTATATCAACTATTCGCAGACCAAAACCTATCAGGCGGAGGCTTATGTGAACGTCTATACGCAACCCGTCGGCACGGCGCAGCAAGAAATGTACTCGACGCTCGTACCGAATCTCTCTATCAATATCCCCAACAACGGCAATATGATTACCGCCAACGCCAATTATGTGAGTTCATTTTTGGGGCAAATCTACCTGTGGGGACTCATGGGGCATACGCACAAGTATGGAAAAAGCTACCAGATTTTTAAGCGCGAAGCCAACGGTACGGCGGGCGAAATGCTCTACAACGCGTCCTGTGGGCAGGGAATCCCGGGCTGTATCTCGCCGCTTTACGACTACAAACACATTCCGCTGCGATATTTTGAGCCGTTTTATCCTATCAATATGGCGCAAGGCTTCGTGCATCGTGCTTCGTGGGTGAACGACGGACCTACTTCGGTCAGCTTCGGTCCGACTTCGGCGGACGAAATGATGGTAATGATAGCGATGTTCACACGAGGTTTGGTGAACGGAAATCAGGAAGTGGAAGGCGCGCTCAAAGACATAAAACTATACCCGAATCCCGTGACGGACGTTGCGGTATTTGAGCTGCCGACCGAAAGTGGGAATTTGGAGTTTTCGCTCTACGACGCTACAGGCAGACTGCTCCAGCACCAGTCCTCTACCGAACCCGATATTTTTAGGCTCAACACTTCCTCGCTCGCGCAAGGCATTTATTTTTACCAATTTATGTCTGAAAAAGGCGAAAGAAAATCGGGTAAGATGATGGTGGAATAGAGGGTTGTGATGATATTCAGCAATCGCACTTTTTTGTATTTTCAATCATCGGTGGTTGAGGGGTAGAAAGGAAGTTTGTTTTTCTGCACAAAGTCCCAAACTGTTAGATATCAGCTTAAACGCATCTTATTGGAATTTAATTTTTAACATAAACTACATGACAGAGCAATTTATTAATGCTTTAAAAAGCAAAACTAAAATCCGATTGACATTCTATTCAAAGCAAGATGATATGGCTGTAACAAGACTTTGCGCCCCTATGGATTACGGACCGGGTAAGAATACAAAAAAAAGAGATAATCGTTATCACTTGTGGGACTATGAAAGTCAAAGTAGCAGACCATTTCATACATTATCGTTATTGCCAGAGCAAATTTTAGAAATGGAATTTACAGACTTGCCGTTTAATCCGTCAGAGTTCGTTACATGGGATACTAATTGGATTATTCAAAGAGATTGGGGCGATTTCAGTTAATTGAATCGCCTTGATGAGTTGTCAGCCAATATTGTGACAGCACAAAAAAAGCCTCACTTCGTTCCGAAGTGAGGCTTTTTTTGTACACATTTTTAATCATCAGCAAGCAGCGTCACTTGCTTTTCGGGATATATTAGAAAAGTAAATGTTAATATTTGTTTCTTAATTAAGAAACCTCTATATTTGTAAAAAAAAGGAATGGAGCAAAAATTTAGAGTAGCCTTTTTAGAAGATGCTAAAAAATTCCTTGAAAGTTTAGACGAGAAAAGTCGAGAGAAAATCTACTATAATATTTGGAAATCAACTCAAGTGAACGACAATGAATTATTTAAAAAACTAAAAGACGAAATTTGGGAATTTAGAACACTTCACAACAGAAAATACTTCAGACTTTTCGCTTTTTGGGACAAAAAAAACAATGAAGATACCGTCGTAATTGCTACTCACGGTTTGATTAAGAAAACCGATAGAATACCAAAGGTAGAGTTTAACAGGGCAGAAAATTTGAGAATTCAATATTTTAATGAAAAAAAATAAAAAGATATGAAAACATATAGTTTAGAGGAAATGACAGACAAACACATCGGAAAAATCGGCACCCCAAAACGGGACGCTTTTGAAAGTGAGTTAAAACTTGACTTGTTAGGACACACTATAAAATCAATGACAAAAGAACAAAACCTCTTTCCCCCCCAAAACCAAAAAAAAGGTCACGCAAAAAAGTAGAAAATAAAAATTTGTGACGGCATAAAAAAAGCCTCACTTCGGAATGAAGTGAGGCTTTTTTTGTGCTGCGAAGTGAAATATAATCCACAAAATCTAATTTCTGCTATTTAATTTGGAGAGCAATCGGAGGATTTCGAGGTAGAGCCAGACCAATGTGATGAGCAAACCCATTGCGGCGTTCCACTCCATGTATTTCGGCGCGCCAAGTTGCTCGCCTTTGTCGAAATTATCGAAGTCGAGCAGCAAATTCATAGCCGCTACGCCGATAATCGCCAAGCTGATGCCAATGCCAATCATGCCGCCAGAGTGCAAATACGGCACTTGAATATTGAAAAAAGACAGGGCAAATGAAATCAAATAAACGATACAAATAGCTCCCGTAGCAGCTACTACGCCCGCCCGAAACTTTTCGGTGACTTTTATCCACTGGTATTTGTACGCCATCAGAAGCGTGAACAAAATCGCCAAAGTGAGCGTAATCGCATTGAAAACAATACCGTTGAATTTGAGGGCGTACATAGCGGAGATACTTCCTACAAAAAGACCCTCAAAAGCGGCGTAGGCAGGCGCAAGCCACGAAGATTTTTGGGGTTGAAAACTCGCCCAAACAGCGCAAACCAAACCGCCAATCATGCCGCCAATCATCAGAATTGGACTCGGATATATCCAGCTGTAACTGGCAGTGACGAGCAAAACAGTCAGCAAAATAAAGGACTTATTGACAGCTCCAGCCACCGTCATCTGCTCGCTGTTTGCGGTATCCATCGAGCCGATGTTTTTTTCTAAAGTTTTTTCGTTGAAAAACGGATTACTTGCCATAATTTTTTCTTTTTTTGATGTTGTAAAATGAGTATTTTTAAAGCCATAGTAAGACCTTATCAAACACAAATATACAACATTTTACGGAACACGAATGTTGAAAAAATGAGAGGTTTGTTTTAAATGTTTTCCCAAAATAAAAAAATAGATTTATAAAATCTTTTTTATAAATTTTAAAGAACAAAAAATTAGAAAACGCATTTTTTGTGACATTTTTTGAATGAAATAATTTGCCCGTTTTGGAGTAAAATATTTGGAACATAAAAATCATTCCTGCACTTTTGCAATGTTATTAATTTATTTCGGAACTAAACACACACTTCATCATGAAAAGAATTTTTCTTCTTATCTCCCTATGCGTCTTCTTTTTAGACCTCACTCACGCCAATTTAGTAATCTACAAAGCTGGCGCATCTATCATCACAGGAACTTGGCAAAGCAACGGAACGCTCACCCAAACCTCCTCTAACTCGCCTTACGAAGGCACTCAACACTACCAATTTGCCTATAATTTTTCAAACTATTGGGCAGGATTTGGATTAAACATGGACAACTGGGGGTCTGGCGCACCCATCAATTTTTCAGGAAATACGCATATCCGTTTGGCGTATCGCGGCATGAACTCTGACCATACGCTCAAAGTAATGCTTCGCAATGCAAGCGTCGACGGCAATCAGGTGGCAATAAGCGGTGCTAACTCAACTTATCAAGTTTTTGACATCGCGCTTACCAGCTGCACAGCTGGTACTTCGTTGGACTTGAACACCATTCGAGAAATGGACGTTTTTGTAAATTCCAACTCCACCACAGGCTCTGGAACAGTCTATTTAGATGCCATCGAATTGGTAAATCTCGCTCCGCCGCCAGTAGCATCTGCCGATGCTTGGACGCGTGCAGCAGCGCTCGGAAAAGGATTCAACACAGCCAACTGGTTGGAAGCCTACTGGTTGCTCCCTTCCAATTTTCCTGTTTTCAACGATTACACTCGGACAATTTTTAAATTTTTCAAAGACGCAGGCTTTCAGCACGCTCGCTTGCCAGTTATTTTTGAGCGACTTGGTAGCACCACGCCGCCTTACACGCTCAACACAAGCCATGTCGCTTTCCAGCTCGTGGATTCAGCGATTTTGTGGGCGAATACTTTTGATTTAAAACTCATCATCGACAATCACCACGGCATCAACAGTCTGACAGATGCCAACTTTACTACCGAAACGCCGCGACTTTGTAAAGTTTGGAGGCAGCTCGCTCAACGCTATGCAAGTTTAGATGCCAATCGTTTTATGTTTGAACTTTACAACGAACCGGGCGGGATTAGCAACAACAATTTGCGCACCGTATTCCAAACAGTCATGGATACCATTCGGATATACGATGTGAATCATACCTATATTCTCGGCGGTAACTCTTACAACAGCTCGAGCGGACTGGCTGGCTTCACGCCACTCAACGACCCGAATATGATTTACACGATGCACTCCTACAATCCGTTTCAGTTCACGCACCAACAAATGAGTTGGACAACGCCGCCTAATATGCCCGCTCGCGCTTTTCCGATTGGAAATGACGCAAGCGACGTGCGGAATGAATTTTTTACTGCCCAACAGTGGTCTTCTGCCTACCAGTATCCTGTCTATCTTGGAGAATTTGGAGCCTCCACTGCCGGCAATACGACTTCTCGTTGCAATTTTATCAGTCTAATAACTCACGTATCAGACAGTCTTGGAATGTCTTGGGCGTATTGGGACGCAAAAAATTGGAACGATGCCTTCGGCATTTTTACGGGTGGAGTACTTTCGCAGGCAAATGTAGTTCCTTGTATCGCCGCCGCGATGGGAATTTTTCAGTCGCCTCTTGCAGTGCAAGATATTGAGCGTTTTAGCGCAGATTGCAACGCAAGTGAAGTAAAATTTTCTTGGAGTGCGCGAATCTATGACTCACCGGGCGTATTCAGCATAGAAGGAAGTGCCGACGGTATTTCGTGGAAAGAAAAAGCCCGATTGGAAGGAAAATTAAGCAAGGATTTGTACAGCTTATCTGTAAAAGAAACAGACGGCGAATTGTATTTCCGACTCAAATACCAAGATGACAAAAGAAATCAATACGAATCTGAAATCATAACGACAGATTGCAACCGCCAGACGCAAGGCATTATTGCTCCCAATCCAGTTATTGGAAAAAATAAAATTAACCTATTTTTTGCTGCTTCAACGGCTGCCGACGGAATTTTAAAAATAATTGATATGAACGGAAGAACCGTACAAAGCCAAAGTATCACTATGGAGGCAGGTGCTAATTCCATTCCGATACAATTAGAATCAGCATTGAACGGAGGTATTTACTTCGTTCAAGTAGTGGAAGAAAGCGGACGACAAGCCCTATTCAGCACCAAACTTGTGATTATGAATTAATAAAATATCTGAAAACAAGTTAATTCCGACTATTTGCCGTCGGAGAAAAATTAAAACGCTGTCAAAGTTATAATGTTATAACCTTGACAGCGTTTTTTTCTATTAAGTTCCTGCACTTAAATAGATGACATTTGTTATTCGACATAATTCGTTGATTTTCAACAGTTTATGACGACTCAAAATTAAAAACTAAAAACTTATAACTACTTACACCATATTATCATCGCACCAAAGTCACGCCGCCAGAGAGCGGTTTGCTGCTGCCGTCTGGATATTTTAGCACTATTCGGTACGCATAAACGTCTGGCGGCAAGGATTCGCCGTTGCGAGTACCGTCCCAGCGACTGTTCGGGTCGTCGTGAACTATCTGCCCCCAACGGGTAAATATTTTAAACTCGCTGACCGTGATGCCAGTCACCGTCGCACCAAAAGTATCGTTCAGATTGTCGCCGTCGGGCGTAAAAGCATTGGGTAAAAAATATTTTATTAGCTTCACGAATACGCGCACACTGTCTTTTGCTTCGCAATTATTGACGCTGCTCAACGCCGTGACAATGTATAGCGTACTGTCCATCGGCGACACTGTGACGCTCGACCCAGTTTGACTAAAATTAGTCGCTTTCCATACAAAAGTTGCAGGCGATTCGGACGCAGTAGCGGTCAGCACTACTGGCGTTCCCTCAAAGATTGTCACCGTGTCGGGCGTTGCTGTCACCGTAAAAACAGCGGGATTTATTAATTTTATGGAGTCCAATTTGAAACAGCCATTGGCATCTGTGATGGTCAATTTATACGTTCCTGCTCCCAATTTGGAGATGAGTGCGGTCGTGTCGCCTGTACTCCATTTGTAGCGATAGGGCGGAGTTCCCAACTTTCCGATAGCTATAATCAGTCCGTTGGTGTCGGCGTTGCATTTTGGATTTTGGACAAAAAAAGAGTCACTCAAAGCAGCCGTACAGCAGACGATTGCTGAAAAATTGCGCGTCAAAGTGACATTGCAGCCTGTATTGGACTTGACGGTCAGAGTGACTGACTTTGCTCCGGCGGTGGTGTATTTTACGCTGTGCGGACCTTTCGTGTTGGCGGTAGCTGGCACCGCACCACTGCCAAAATTCCAATTCCAGCTCGAGATTGTTCCTTGCGACACGCTCGTAGCGTCCGTAAAAACAATGTCGGCATTGGTACAAAAAACATCGTCGGGGTCGCTGTCATTGAAAGCCACTTGCGGACTCGCAAACTCACCGGTACCACCAAAACTTATCGTAAAACCATTGCCAGTAGATGTAAAATTATTGACCGCCAAAGCGTAAGTCGAGCCTGCCGTCATATCCAAAGCAGCCAAAAAGTTGTCGGTAATACCTACGCAACCCGGTGGATTGGACGTATCGGTAGAGGTGTCGTCGAGTCCTGTCGGTCCCATACAGGGACTTGTAGGCGTAAAATCGCCTGCCGCCATGCATCGCACGCTGATTTTATTGGCACAGTCGGTCGGTCCGTTGGGCAATTCATAAACCACAAAATCGAGGTCGTCGGCGGGATTGCTCGGATTGAGCGTAAAAGTCAGCGTACCGTTGTTGGCAGCCGTCCACACATACCAAGTGGAGTTGGTTTCGTAGGGCGGAAAAGAAGTCTGAAAGCATTCTGCACCGTCCAATTCAAAGGGGTCGGTGCCTGCGCCCGTCACAGCTTGCACCGTGAATCCAGATTTATCGCAAAGCTGTACCGCCTTGGGGCAGTCGCTTTTGGGCGGCGGCACGGGATTGTAATTGTTGATGCAGAGCCGAAAAGTGCCTTCGCTGCCGTTGGTGGCGCAGACGCGAATGTAATAGGTTTGCCCGACGAGCAGCCCTGTTTGATTAAGTTCGATGATGTTGGCAAAAATCAAATCCTTTTTACAGCCGAATGGTTGCAGCGCGTCGCAGGTACCTTTGTAGAGCGCCACTTCGGGAGCTATCAACGTGCCGCCGGGCAGACCTATGGACTCGCCGTTGATGTTGATGTTCAAATCGGAAGCCACCGCTACAAACTTGAACCACACATCGCTGCAGTTGCCTGTAAAACAAAAGGCGGGCGGCGTAGTCCCCAAAGTCGCAGTTTCGTTGGTATATTCGGCATTTTGTGAGCAATATTGAGTCACATCGGACAACAAAATGGCATTGGCACAGTCATCGTTGGCTACTTGTGCGGCAATATTTTGAGTACAAAATGCGGTCACGCAAACAGCAAAAGCAAAGCGAAGTAGGAAGATTTTTTTCATTGGATAGATAATATTTAGAGCAAATATATCAATCATATTTTAGATTTTAACAAATATTTTAATAAAAAATATTTTTGTAGTTTTCATTCTCCTATTCGCAGTAAAAAAAACCGTTTAACGCCATTTTTGGATAATATTTTACGCAGCTATCCTATCTGCCAAGCCGAAGTTACCGACACCTTTGAGGTGTCGGTAACTTCGGTTTTTATCTCAACGCGTTTCTTGCTTGATTGTAATCTACAAAATAAATCATTTTGACCGTAAAACCGTTGTTTTGAGGCGAGTCGAGGGTGCGGCGAAAGTTGTAGGCGTAGTTGTGGCTCGCAATATCGCTCTGTCCAGAGGCATACGAATCCAAACTATTTTTCCACACAAAATTGAAAAAACTGCCCGGCGCAAACTGCCAAGTATAGATAAAATCTACGTTGAAAAAATTTTGGCTGATGTCCGCGTTGGCGTGTGTGCCGTCGAATTTCGCCAAAGTCCCGTCGTCCCGAAGATTAAAAAATTCCTTGTATTCGACCCGCGACCAATAGTGGCGCACGCGGACGGAAAGGTTACTTTTTGGGTTGAAATTAAAATTCAAGCCGACACTGTTATTGACAAACCACAAGTCGCGGCGACCAAAAGTGCCGTCCGAACTCGTAAAATTATAACCATAATCATTTTTGGCAAAAGTAGGCGCAAACTGAAAATTGAACCTAAAATGGCTGTTGATGCACACGGTCGGATCTACCGAAAAATCGTAGCTCGTGTTGTCCCAATCGGTCAAATATCGGCTCACCCCGAAATAAAAATAACTCGAAAGCGGTTTTCTGTCGTCAGTCCCTACATTCAATCCTCCGCGATAGCTGGCTGGGCGGACGAATTTTTTTCCTTCGGCGCGCGGCTCGAAATAATCTACGGTCGAAGGTCCGACATTCATCCAATAATTTGCCCAACTTTGGTTTTGAAATTTTCCCCAAAACCCTAAATTCAGATTGACTTCTTGATAAGCGAATGGTTTGAAGCGCGTAAAACTGTACAGACCCGCCCACCAGTTGCTTTGCAGAAAAATTTTATTGGGTATATATTGGTTGTAACTAATGTTAGCGGCGTTAAAAAAGTAATTGCGTTGCTGAAAATATCCCAAATCCGACGGATTCCATTTATCGTCTTGGAGTTCTTGATTGAGGCTCCACGTCCAATTTCCGCTCACTTTTCCTACTCCTACGTCGTAAGTATAGCCCGACTCCGTCGCTTTATTGTCCCTAAAAATATGGCTCATTCGTCCGCGCGCTGACACTTCGTACTTGTTGTTTTTGTCCCGAAATTTCATGCCGAGAGCCGATACATTGGCATCTCTCCCACTTCCGTTCCGAATCGTGGCTGCATTGGTGAAGCTGATTGATGAATTATTTTTAAATAATTGGTCGAATACTGTGACATTATAATTTGTCAATTCGCCTGTCTGAAACGTGCGCTGTTTCCCCGTCATCGTGTCCTTGATAGTGGCGTACATCGGAGCGGCTACCGCATTCAAGATGCCCACGCCGAGCTTGCTGCCGGTGCGTCCCGACACCTTCGTAGCATTGTAAAGTTGTGTTTCGTTGGGGTTTTTTTCTACTACTTCGTTGCGGTTGAGGTCGCCATAGACATCGTATTTTTTTCGTGGCGTGCCGCCAATACGCCGACTGTAAAAAATATCGCCCTTGCTAAAAAGCTCCGTTCCTTCCGTAAAAAAAGGTCGTCTTTCTTGAAAAAAAAGCTCAAATGGTGACAGGTTCAAAATACGATTGTCGGACTGTACTTGCCCAAAATTCGGTATCAACGTCGCGTCCAATGTAAAGGCTTCGTTGAGTCCCAACTTCAAATCCAGACCGCCCGAAATACTTTTGGAGTTGCCATAAAATTTTTTGCCATCGCCATCTATCGAGCCAATGCTCTGATATTCGGCGGCGATGTAGGGCGAAAGCTGCAAGCGCAACGGCGGCTCGAGGTTCATCATTCCCTCTAAATTGCCCCACTGGATTACTTGTCCGTTTACTTTGGGGTCGAGCGGTGCCCAAGTGTCGGTTTCGCCGAGCCGCTTGACGAAGCGCGCAAACTGCAAGCCCCATTTTTGCTCCGCTTTTTTAGGAAAACGAAGATTGAAATAAGGGATTTTCATTTCCAGCACCCAACCGTCGGCGACGACCGAAACGGCGGATTCCCAGACAGCGTCCCAGCTAAAATCGGTGTTATTGGTCGAAATTTTTGCATCTGCTTGCGTACCACTGGCTGCTACGGCGAAGCGAAATCCATTTTGGTCGTCGTCATAAGTATCAAAACTTACGGTAAAATAGTCGGTATTGGCATCAAAAATTCCGTCGCGCCTGCTCAATTCACGCCGCAAAAGTTTGGGGTCTTCCGTGAGGTGCGCAGCAATATAAATCGCCTCGTTGTCATAAACGATTTGAGCCACGGTCGGCAAGGTAGCGGGCGAAAAAGGCTTCGGCTCGAACTGCGTCATACTGCCCGCAAGCGGCGCGGACTGCCAAATAGCATCGTCCAATCTGCCGTCAATTTTTGGGGCTTTCTGGACTTTTTTAGCGATATAAGTAGGTTTTATGAGTACTTTGGTACTGTCATCGGGGTTCTTTACCGCCTGCGCGTGGAGAAAAAATGGACTGCAAAAAAGCACTGACAGCAGAATAATTCTTGATGCACTTCGAGTTGGTTTAGCTTTCATTGGTATTTATTTACTTATCGGTATAGACAACTCAACCAAAAATAGGTTGCCTTTTCTGTTATTTATTTCACAAAAAAAGTAAAAATTAGTCATAAAGGAATGAAGAAAAAATAAGATAACCAATTTTTTCCAATAAATTCAATCAATAACAAGGCATTTTTGAGGCGCAAAGCAGGGCGTTGAAACGAAAAAATAACGCAGTGATTGGTTGTAATTTAGCAGAAAAAATAAGTAGTTTATTTTAGACGCATTCCTAATGCACCAAAACCAACTTTGTTATTTCAGTTCGTCCCCAACACACGGATTTCTACGCGCCGATTGAGTTCTTCTTGCCGCTCATTGGAAGGCTCTGGAAAGCGCATTTCGGAGTTTCCGTAACCTTTGGCAGAAATATTATTTCCAACTACTCCGTTGCTAATCAGGAAGTTACGAATGGTAACAGCTCGACTATTCGACAAGTCAAATTCATTTTTGGGCAATTTGGACGGTTCGACTCCCGGCGCGTTTACGTGACCTGCGATTTCGACTTTCAGCCCTTCGTTGAGCTGCATGAACCGAAGAAGTTTGGACAGTTCGGGGTCAGATTTTTTGAGCAATGTCGCTGCATCGCCCTCAAAATAAAGGTTGTTGATAGCCGCTTTGCTGCCGACTTTGATGGGTTGCATTTCTACTTTTTGCGGAGTTGCGCCCCGTGTCACGATGGCATCTTGCGTGGAGTAAAAAAATCCTTTTGCAAAAACGTCCATCATAACTGGCTCATTGTCAGTGCATAAGGTTTTAAAAACTCCATTGTTGTCCGTCATCACGGAATCAACTTTTCCGTTCAGTCGGTGTATCAAAACAAGTGCGGGAACGGTCGCCCCGCTTTCGCTGTTGCGCACCACTCCACTCAAATAAGGCATCGCAATTTCGGGCTGCTCCATCGTTTTAGCGGGCATCTCAACGGGACTTTTAGGCATTTCGACGACCGTTTTTGCAGGTACTTCGACGACTTTGCTGACGGGAACTTCCACCATTACTTTTTTCTCTACGACCGTCACTTTTTCGGGTGCTGGGTCGTAGATTTCGACGGTCGCACGGCGATTTCGTTTGCGTCCAGCATCGGAGTTATCATCGGCAACGGGCTTGTCTGCGCCGAAAGTGGCGATTACGATGGCTTCTTGCGGCACGCCCTTGGAAAGCAAATGGTATTTAACGGCGTTGGCGCGCTTATCCGAGAGGATATAGTTGCTTTGTTTGCTACCTTGCGCGTCCGTGTGGGCGGTAATTCGGATTTTTCGACTGATGTTTTCTAAATACTGCGAGGCAACTTGGTTGAGCTGCTCTGCACCTTCGTCCGAGATGTTGTGTTTTGTAGATTCAAAATAAACTTCGGAGGAAGTGACTAATTTTAGATTATCTAATGTGTTTTGGGCGAAAACACGATTTGTAATATTGCTACCAACGAGCAACACAAAAAAGGGCAAAAAATACTTCTTCATCGGTGGGAGAGATGTTTAGAGTTTAGTTGTCGCCAATAATTTTTTGGAATGAAGAAAAATAAATAGTTTATTTTAAATACCGTCCTCAACCATTGACTTCAACAGAATATAGTTTCGGTGTAATATTACGAAAAATCAATATATAAGTTGCAATAAACTCAAAAATAATTTCCTATTTGTAATTTTGCAGCGCGTACTCGCCCATTCGCTCCAACTCGCTGAAACCCGTGTAGCCGCTTTTGCGCCACAAAACATTGCCTTGTCGGTCGAGGTAAAGCAAGGTCGGAAACGCATTTATTTCATACATCAACGCGAGGTCGGGACCAGTTTCTTTTTCGGCATCTACCTTATAATTGACGAATTTATCATTGAAATAAGACGCAAAATCCACATTATTCGTAAAAATTTCCTCCTCCATCAGCTTGCAAGGCATACACCATCGGGCAGAAACGACCATAAAAATCGGCTTATTTTTTTTGTCCGACTCCGCCAAGACTTTATTGAAACGTGTGTTTTTCATAAATTTGACAAAACTTACATCGCCAGAAGACGCGTCGCCCGCCGAGCGCGGAGCGGAACAAGCCACCAAAAAAAGTAATGTGGCGAAGATAATTGGAAATATTTTTTTGGTAAGTCGCTGCATTTTTAAGAGATTTCGGACGTAAAATATTGCAAATTTAATCTTTTTTTTGTTCCAACAAATAGGCGTAGCGCAGAAAAACGCCCCACGCCGCAAAAACACTGATAAGAAAGCCCGATTTGCCGTCCAAAAAGCCTTTTTTTAGAATAAAATGCTTCAAAAAACGAAAAAGCGGCTTCAAAAATAAATGAAAATAAGTAACTTTTTTTGTTTTTTGGGCGTGGTCAATAGCCGACCAACGTGCATATCTTTGTGTTTTGTCTATAAAATGCTGCAAATTTTTGAACGTAAAATGCTCCATTTTTGCACTCAACTGACCCACTTTAAGTCCGCTTGACTTGATTTCTTCATGCACTTGTTTGTCGTCGTAGCGGCATCGGTCGCGTCGAATCAACCGCAGTACTTTGTCATTTTGCCAGCCGCTGTAACGGATTTTTCTGCCCATAAACCAGCTCTGCCGCCGAATCCAAAACGCATCTTCGGACGGATTTTTTTCCAAAACGGCTTTTATTTCGTCCGCCAAGTCGGGCGTTACTCGCTCATCGGCATCTAAAATCAACACCCAATCGTGACTGGCTTTGGGGATAGCCCAATTTTTTTGTTCGGCGGGTCCCGAATACTTTCGGTGCAAGACCGCTGCGCCTATTTTTTGAGCGATTTCCGCCGTTTGGTCTGTGCTGAAAGAGTCAATCACTAACTTTTCGTCCGCCCAAGCCACCGATTGCAACGCCGCTCCGATGTGTTCGGCTTCATTGAACGTCGTAATTATGACAGATATTTTCAAGTTGAAATGATTTTTTTGCTAAAATTTTTTACAAAATAGCTATATTTTTTAGATTCTTGCGCCCAACACTTCCAACATCGCCTTTGCTTTCAGCAAACACTCCGCGTACTCTTCTTCGGCTTCAGAATCAAACACAATCGCTCCGCCGACCTGAAAAGAAAGATATTTATTTTTTTCGTTGTAAAAAATACTCCTAATCACTACATTAAAATCAAAATTACCGTCTTTTGTGACATATCCTATCGCTCCCGAAAACAAGCCGCGCCGTGTCTGTTCGTACTGCTCGATAAGTTGCATAGACATCACTTTTGGTGCGCCCGTCATGCTCCCCATCGGGAACGTAGCGCGCAAAGCCTCTGACCAATCCAGCTCCGACCGAAGCTCACTCACCACCGTCGAAATCATCTGCTGCACCTGCCGAAAGCGATAAATACCAAACAATTCTTCTACCTCCACAGTTCCCGCACGGCTGCATCGGGCGAGGTCGTTGCGCACCAAATCAACAATCATCACGTTTTCGGCTCTATCTTTTAGGCTGATTTTCAGTTCATTAGCTATTTTTTGGTCTTCCGATTCCGATGCTCCGCGTCGCCGAGTTCCTTTGATAGGCTGCGAAACCAATCGCTGATTTTCTTTTTTCAAAAAACGCTCGGGGCTTGCGCAGCAAACATATTTTTCGTGCAGCCGAAAATAAGCGGAGAACGGTGCGGCGGATTTTTCATTGAGTTGAAAAAAAATCGGCAACGGTTCGACGACACAGTTTTCGGTAAAAAACTCCTGACAAAAATTTATTTCATACACATCGCCTGCACAAATATGTTCTTGAAGGCTGCGGACTGTTTGGAGATATTTTGGATAAGAAATTCGAGGTTCTATTTTTATATTTAGCTGATTATCAGTTTTTTGTATTATTTTTTTACACAAAATTTGTTCAAAAATAGCGTCGGGACTTTCTTTTTCACTGCGAATAATAATTTCATTTTTTTTAATTTCTATGACATAGATTGGATTGAAAAAAAATAAGTCGGGAAATCCAATTCCATCAAAATTATGGGAAATTAAGTTTTCTACCTGATTTTTTAGGTCGTAACTCAAAAAACCAAATATCATTTCGTTGGTATCGGACTGAAACTTTTTTAATGCCGCAAAAGCATTATTTTTTGAATCTTTTTGGACTAAAATTTCGTCTTTTGCGCCGACAGCAATTAAAGTTTCGTAGTCGTGGTACTGCGCGTGCGGATACGAATTGTGGAGCAAGCAGCAGCAAACTTCCCAATCATTTGCCCACGCAATAGCTTTATTTTGAAATTCGGGGATATTTTTTACAGCAAAATTTGCTGATTTTTTCATAGCTATTTGAGTTGTCTGAACGATATTTTGCTCTTTTATTTCAAAAATTTACACCAAAAAGTAGGTTAAGGAATGAAAAAAAATAAGGTACTCACACTTTTCCTCATTCTAACCACAAAATTAAGCATTTTTTGGACGCTCGAATAGATTTTTTGTAAAAAGTCGTTATTTTAAAATAAATTTGTGCGACCAACTATGCTGTTGGCGACGCTTTTTACTTTTTTTGATGAATAAGACAGCCGAAAATATTGCCCCAAAAGAGATTTTTAGGTTCAAACAATTTGCGATAGCGCAGGATAAATGCACGATGAAAATTGGCACCGACGGCGTGTTGCTCGGAGCGTGGGCATCGGTCGAAAATGCCGCCATTGCACTTGACATCGGTGCTGGCTCGGGCGTAATCGCTATCATGTTGGGACAGCGCAACCCAACGCTGGAAGTTCATGCGGTGGAAATAGACGAGGCTTCGGCGGCTCAATGTGCCGACAATATGAAGTCTGCGCCTTGGGCGAGCCGCCTTTCGGTACACGGAGTTTCGCTGCAACATTTTGCTGCTCAAACTGACGTTTTATATGATTTGGTGGTTAGCAATCCGCCATTTTTTTCGGGCGGAACGTTTTCGAGCGACGAAAATCGGAACAATGTGCGACACACTGTGAAGCTGCCGCACGGCGATTTGTTGGGTGCTGCCAAAAAATTGCTTTCCCCCAAAGGCAGATTTTGCGTGATTCTGCCTTACATCGAAGGCTTGCGCTTCGCAGAGTTAGCAGAAAATTATCATTTGTACCTCACCAAAATGACGGAAGTAAGACCGTTGGCACAAAAATCGGTCGAGCGGTTGCTTTTGCAGTTTGAACTGTCGCCAAAAATATTAGAAAAAGACGAATTGGTTATTCAATACGAAAAACGCAACGATTGGACGGCAGCCTACAAAGCACTAACAGGAGATTTTTACTTAAAAATATAGTCACAAAAATAAAAATTATATGAAATATTACAACTTGTTCTTGCTATCCGCGATGACTCTGACGGCTTGCGGCGGCAAAAAAACAGAACCCGAAGTACAGGAAATACGGGTTGCGCCGGGCAGCACCGCCGACATTATCCGCAATCCAGTTACTTCCAATCGTCCTCTGGACACCTCTAATGTAGCAAAAATACAGTTCAACGAAACCTCTTTTGACTTCGGCAGCGTCGAGGAGGGCAAAGTCGTAGAACACGTATTTCAGTTCAAAAACACAGGCAAAGTCCCGCTGCTCATCAACGACGCTCGCTCGACTTGCGGCTGCACCGTCCCGACCTACCCGAAGGAAGCAATCCTGCCGGGAGCGATGGGCAAAATTGAGGTCAAATTCGATACCAAAAATAAAATAGACCGCCAAAATAAACCCGTCACCGTGACCGCCAACACCTTTCCGTCGGAAACCAAAGTCGAACTCAACGGAACCGTGACGAAAAAGTAAGAAATTATAATCAATAGTCGAAATAATTTGAGCGCAAATTCCTTTATAAAGCCGAGCTTTTCAACCTTATGAGTGTACTTATTTATAAGTTTTTAGTTTTTAATTTTGAGTCATCATAAACTATTGAAAATCAACGAGTTGTGTCGAATAATAAATGTCATCTATTTAAGTGTAAGTACTTGCGCATAATTACTTTCGTTTAAAAATCCCGAAGGGATTAAATGTTTATAAAAGACAAATGCCCTATATCTGCGACCCCTTCGGGGTCGGACGTGATGTACCATATATTTT
>JAYUHK010000182.1:0-32786 GCA_043767025.1 Saprospiraceae bacterium
AAACTTGAATTTCTACAAGGCACGTCTGAAAATACAGTGACTTTGAATAAAATGCTGTCTGAAATTTTAGAAAAAAGATTTTTTGCGTAACGTGAGTTACTAATAAATGTCTGAATATAATTGTCAAATGCCAACGTTGGGAGTGATTTTGTTGAAGTGTGGCAAATACTAAAAAATTACGGACTAATATTTGATTTCAGGTATTGTTCCATTATTCGCTAAATTTGCAGATGAAAATAATTAGAGAAATCGTTTTTTATAAGAACTATTTTGACGACTTCTTCAAACCTTTGGCTGAAAAGGTAAAGGAAAAGATTGATGAAGTACTCTTTATTATTTCTACTCTTGAACGTGTGCCGACAAAATTTTTTAAGAGCATTGAAGGGATAAAAGGACTTTTTGAAATTCGCATAGAATATGAAAGTAACACTTATAGAATTTTTTGTTGTTTCGATAAAGGAAATTTAGTCGTGCTTTTCAATGGATTTCACAAAAAAGCGCAAAAAACACCAACAAAA
Source organism: Saprospiraceae bacterium (assembly GCA_043767025.1). GTDB lineage: Bacteria > Bacteroidota > Bacteroidia > Chitinophagales > Saprospiraceae > JAYUHK01. Next base: position 519 of record JAYUHK010000182.1, read on the forward strand.
GAATTGAAAAAAGCTGAAAAAATAATGCTTGAATATTTCAACGAAAAAATAAATAAGAATGGATAGTAACAAAAATATCAAAACTTTTAGTCAACACCTTGACGAAAGATATGGTGAAAAGGGAACTGAAAAAAGAACAAATTTTGAAATAAAAGCGACATCTTGTGCCATTGGAGAACTCATCAAAGAAAAACGCAAATTGGCACATTTGACGCAAGAACAACTTGCCGATAAAGTGGGAGCCAAAAAAAGTTTTATTTCCCGAATAGAAAATGGTCATAGCGACATTCAACTTTCTACGCTTTACAAACTTGTTGAATTTGGGCTTGGACGAAAAATAAATCTTACAATACAATAAAAAAAAGAACTTCTCAAACGAAGCCAACCCAAAAAGTTTGGCAGTAAAAAAGTACAGATTTTAACTCGGTTTTACACGTTTTATTTATATACAAAATTCGCTGCCGCAGCGCAACAAGCAATAATTTATCAGAGGCTATGATTTACAAAACCATTTTTAGGGGACGAATGGAGTTCGGCAGTTCGACGAGCTACGAGAAAGTGAAAAAAATGTACCAGCACCGCGCTGAAGTTTTTTACAAATACGACCTTTTGATACCAAGAGAGGAGGAAGGCGAAAATGAAATCTTCAACGAGTTGAATTTTAGCATGGAAATCCCGCACCTTCTCACCAACGGCTCCGAAAAAAGCTGGAAAAATACCGTCAGCCTCATGGAATATGTGGCGCAGTTCGCTGTAAATGGCTACTTCGTGGGCTGGAAAATGACCGAAACCAGTGTGGTCGTCGAACACGTCATCATAGAACCCAACAGCGAAAAAGCGGTCGTCCAAGAGTTTCGCAACGGACGCTCGCTCGTCAAAATAGAAGGCAAACAAAACGAAGCCAAAGACGCGCTCAACCGCGCCATCGAAAAATATGAACGCCACTCCGCCGCCTACGAGCGGCGCGGACGTGTCAATTTTATGATGAAAAACTACGATGCCGCCCTCTACGACTATACCAAAAGTATAGATATGAACCCCACCAATCCGTCGCCGTTTATGGGGCGCGCCTTTGTTTTTATCAATACCATTCAGTTGGAAAGTGCGATACTTGACTTGGACCAATGCGTCAAACTCTCTATCCCCCTCCAACCTATTTACTGGAAAGCGCGCCGCCTGAAAGCCGAGTGCCACCTGCAACTCAAAGAGTACGAAAAAGTGCTTTTTGAACTAAAATTCTTTACCAAACGCAACTATGCACCCAGCGACCCGAACTATAAGTGGCGCAAAAACGCTTTTATGAGCTACGGAAAAGCACTCGCAGAAAGCGGCGACCTGACAGAAGCCGCAAAAGCCTTCGAAGCCGCCAAGCTCATCAAAGAGGGATATATTTTGATGTCCGAAGCCGACCAACACTATTATCAGCAACTGCTCGGGCAGATAAGCACCAAACCTGTGGCTGTGGCTGTCGTAAAAACCAAACGCAGCAACGCACGGACTTGAAAAATATGGGCAGTTGGCAAAAAATTGGTCTTAAAATTGGAGCTTTCATCGCTGCCAGTGCCGTACTTTCTACCGCCCTGAACCTGCTTTTGCCACGATTTTTGCTACACCCTGTCCGGCTTGATGCCGACTATACTTTCTCGTTTGAGCAGCCGTTTGAAGAGGTTTTCTTACCAAGCCCCGACGGAGCGCAAATCAATGCACTTTATTTCTGCACCGCATCGCCAGCGCGCAAGGGCGCAGTCCTTTACTTTCATGGCAACGCCGATAATTTGCAGCGTTGGGGCGGGTTTGCGGGAGATTTTACTCGGCGAGGCTATGATTTTTTTGTTATAGATTACCGAAGTTTTGGGAAAAGTACGGGTACTTTTTCGGAAGAAAATTGCTACGCAGACGCTCGACTGGCGCACTCGTGGCTGCTCCAAAAAGGATTCCGACCCAACGAAATAGTGCTTTGCGGTCGCTCACTCGGCTCTGGCATAGCCTCTCAGTTGGCGACCCAAGTGACCGCCAAAATGTTGCTCCTCGAAACTCCCTACGACAATCTTCGCAGCGTCGCCGTCGCCCACGCGCCGTTTATTTGGTGGGAAAAAAACTTTCCTTTTAGATTTCAGAACGACGAAAATTTGCAAAAAATAAACATTCCAGTTCATATTTTTCACGGCAACGCCGACCATATTATTCCCTATCGCTGCGCTGCGAACCTAAAAAAATATCTTAAAAAATCAGATTCTTTCAACACCATTCTGGGCGGACAACACAAGAATTTGAATACCTTTGAAGAATATCAGACAAAATTAGATGCGATTTTGGAAACAAACAATCCGCTCCCATTTCAGAACGAACCGCTCCATGACAACAGCAACAAGCACTAAAATTTTATTGATTCAGACCGCTTTTATCGGCGATGTGGTGCTTGCTACGCCGTTGATAGAAGAACTGTACCGCTTTTTTCCGAACCATGAAATTGATTTTTTGCTCCGCAAAGGCAACGAAAATCTCCTCGTCGGACACCCCAAACTTCATAAAATACTCATTTGGGACAAAAAAAAATCCAAATATCTACACCTCTGGCAGCTTTTAAAGACCATTCGCAGCGAAAAATACGACTTTGTCATCAACCTCCAACGCTTTGGTGCAACGGGAATGCTGACCGCTTTTTCAGCCGCCGCTCAAACTATCGGATTTAGTAAAAATCCTTTTTCGATATTTTTTTCTAAAAAAATACTACATAAAATCGGAAGCCCCGACCAAAAAATTCACGAAGTAGAGCGCAATCTACAACTAATACAACATCTGACCGGAAACACAGCCCTTGTTCGTCCCAAACTTTATCCGAGCAAGCAAGATTTTGAATCTATAAAAAACTACCAGTCCGTTAGCTACGTCTGTATTTCGCCGACTTCCGTTTGGCAAACCAAACAAGTACCTGCCGAAAGGTGGCAAATTTTGATAAATTATTTACTCGATGCGCACACGCACATCTATCTACTCGGCGCGCCGTCGGATTTTAGCGTTTGTGAACAAATAAAATCACAATCCGACTCCGAACAAATCCAGAATCTGGCTGGCAAACTCGGCTTTTTGCAGTCCTGCGCCCTGATGTCGTGCGCAGCTATGAACTATGTCAATGACTCCGCGCCACTCCATTTTGCCTCTGCTATGAATGCGCCTGTGACTGCTTTTTTCTGCTCTACGCTCCCCTCTTTTGGTTTTTATCCGCTTTCGGACGTGAGTTTCGTCCGACAAATAGCTGCGCCGCTGCCCTGCCGCCCCTGTGGATTACATGGAAAAACGAACTGCCCACAAGGGCATTTTCGCTGTGGAAACGAAATCCAAATGATTTAGGAATGAAGAGAAAATAAGGTACTGAATATTGTGACGCAGAATTTTGGGTCAAAATAAGGCAGATTTGAGGCGCGATGCCGTGCATCGTAACGAAAATCTAACGCAGTTTTGGCTCAAAAGACAAATCAGAATACAGTAACTTATTTTGGACGCGTTCCTTAAAATTCCTCCCTTACTTCAAGTCCGCTGGTTCGAGGGGTCGGGTTGGGTCGTCGAGTCGAGACAGGTCGGCAATCAGCGTGCGCACGCGGTGGTCGTCGGCAACGAAGAGTAAAATGCGGCGGTTGCCGTCGATTTTTACCCATACTTTTTCGCCTTGCTTTTTACCGATAGAAAAAAAGCCGCCGCCATACCACTTTTCGAGGAGTGTTTTCACTTCGGGCAGCAGTTTGGAGGCTTTCATTTCTTCGTTCCAAGGAGCCCAACCGTCGTAAGTGAAGCTGATACCCATTTCGAGCATCGTAGTATCTTTGAATTTTGGAAAAAAATTCATCGCCGCAGGAGATTTGAATTCTTTTTTATTCAGCTGATAACTCACGGTCATAGCGGTGACATCTATGCCATCTCGAATAATTCCATCGTTATTTAGTCGGCGACACAGATTAAAAAAAGTATCAGCTCGCATACCCAAATTCATTCCTAAAAATAGTGAATCGTTGCGAGTACTTTTTTTTGCCAGCTCTTGTTTTACTGTTTGTAAATAAAAAGATGTAGGATTTTGATTACAAGCAAAAAAAAAGCTGCAAGCTAAAACTATTGGTAAAAAATTTAACACATTTATCTTTTTCATTATAATTGTTTAGGACAAAGATAAAACCGCTTCGCAAGATTACTCTCACGAAACGGTTTTTTATCTTTATCAGCTCTTTCTAAAATTTAGAATAATAGTTATTAGTAGCAAGGATTCTGTGTCAATCCAGAGTTAGCATTAATTTGAGCATTCGGGATTGGAAAAATTATTTTGCAAGCATCGTCAACCGCCGCTTTAAATTGGAACGGTTGCGTATATGTACCGAAACGTATCATATCCTGACGACGCCATGCCTCTGCGAACATCTCACGACCTCTCTCTGCCAATAAATTAGCACTAGTGATTGACGCATAAGGTGCTACCCCAGCGCGTGACCTAATACTATTGACCAATGTGAGAGCCTCTGCATCTCCTGCGTTCTGTTTCCACAAAGCCTCCGCGCGAATCAAAACTATGTCTGCATAGCGCAGAATAGGATAATCGTTGCTTAAGTTTTCAGTAGAACCAGAAGCAAATTCATACTTTCCAATACGCACACCTGCTTGGCGAAAGCAACCCGGCTCTAACTGGTTCAACTCTGGCGTGAACGTCAGAAGTTTTCCATCTGGGTCTGCTGCCTCAAAGTTAGCATCTACCAAGCGCTCACCCGTAGATGAATACTGCGCACCTGCGAGAAAATTTTTCTTACGTGCGTCTGCGTTATCGTAAGAGTTGTAGAAGTCTGATATGCTACAATAACCATTCCAAGGCTGCTTTTGGAGGTCATAGGTTGACTGGCTTGAATAGTGCAGGGTCATCTGCGGCATATTAAAGCCTTGTGCGAAGACCTTATCATAAGGAATTACAAAAATATTTTCGCGAGAACCAGCGTTATCCGTTTTGAAATTGTCATAATAATTTCCCTCTAAAAAGAACTTCCCAGAGGTAATGATTTCATTAGCTGCTGCTGCTGCTTTCGACCACTGTGGTGTACCCGTGTAAACACCCGCATTGAGGTACAATTTAGCCAAAATAGCCTGCCCCGCATAATAATTAATACGAGCATAAGTAGATGGGTCTTTCACTTTAGACAACAACGGAATACTTGCCAATAGTTCAGACTCTATAAAAGCATAGACATCTTTTCTTGCTTTTGTCGTTGGTGGAGTTGCATCAGCAAAATTCGTCACGACAGGAACGTTCCCGAACATATCCAACAAAATGTAATAATACAAAGCACGGAGCGTCTTCAACTCTGCGATAAACGGCGTTACCTTATCGCCCAATTTCAACTGATCGAACTGGTAAAGCAAACGGTTGCAAGTACTAATACCGCCGTAACAATATGTCCACGAATTATTGAAAGAAGGTTCGTTCTTCGTGTATTCATGACGGTGCATACGCAACCACTGCCCGCCATCATACCAATCCGCCCCACGATGTGGGATAACCAATTCGTCAGACGAGACCTCATTGTCTGACCACACGCTATTGTGGCCACCAATACCTCCATAGAGGCTTGTGTAAGCTGCGCCCACTGCTGCAATAACTTCTTCATCTGTTTTGAAGAACTTATCGGTAGTAACTTGATCGTACAATTTCTCATCTAAATTTGTGCAGGACTGGCTACAGAAACTTAAAAATATGGCGACCATGCTAATTTTACTAAAAAAAGATATTTTTTTCATGTGTCTTAATTTATGAAATATTAAATTATAATGTTTAAAATAATTATTAAAGCCCGATGTTTAGTCCAACCACGAAAGAACGTGTCCGATAGTAGTAGTATCTTCTATCGATACCCGGCACGAGTGGGTCTTGAGTTAAAGAAGGTCTGCCTCCGTTGTCTACTGAACCTCTATCGCCGTAACGAACTTCAGGATCTACTCCTGTATAGTTTGTAAAAGTAGCGAGGTTATTAGCCGATACATACAATCTCAACCTATTAATAGAGCTCCCCACTGGTAGCTTAAATGTATAGCCTACGGTGACGTTATCAATTTTCAAAAAGTCTGCGTGCTCTACATAATAGCTATTAAAGTCGGCTACCTTACGGTCAGGACTCCAATATTTTGTTTTTACGCGATTATCAGAGTTGCGCGAAGCATTATTCAATTCGTAGAAAACACGATTTTCGTTCACGAGGTCGTGACCAAGTACTGCGCGCAAGAAAATAGACGCATCAAAGTTACCGAAATTGACGGAGTTGTTCAAACCCAACAAATACTTTGGAAGACCGTTACCTATGACACTCTTATCTGCGTCGTCAATCTTACCGTCTGGAATCCCAGTTTTCTTTCCGTTTGCATCGAACCCATCTATGTCTTTATAAATGGCTTTTCCATTCGTATCATACTTACCGTCAGACGTAAATCCGTATATCTGACCTATTGGCTGCCCCTCTTGAACGCGTATCATATTTATCCCATTTAGACCTGGCGCACCAACGTTTCCTAAATCTGCGAATTGAGTACCTGAAGCTCCGTCCCCGAATTTCAATGCCGAAGTAGAAAGAGAAACCAATTTGGTAGAAATATTTTTTGTAAAATTGACACCTATAGTCCAAGAAGCATCCTTCTTCTTTATAACATTATAATTCAAAGAAAGTTCTAATCCAGTATTTCTTAACTCACCTACATTCGCCCATGTATTGCTAAACAAATTTGGTGGCACTGGCACTGGGAAATAATAAATCAAATCTTTGGTCGAACGCGTGTAATAATCCAATGTACCTGTGAGGCGATAGTTCAAAAAAGCGAAATCTAAACCAAAATTAGTTTCAGCTTTTGTTTCCCATTTCAAACCTGGATTTGGATTGGAAACTGGTCCGTAACTCGGTATGAAATCTCCTTTATAATAAAAGTTTCCAGTCGGACCAAAGCGTTGAAGTGAAAGATAACTGCTACCCGGAATAGCTCCCGTAACGCCGTATCCTACACGAAGTTTTAAATTATCTATTGCTTTGATGCTGAATAACTTATTCAAGGCGACCGAAGCACTCACAGCGGGGAAAACTCCCCACTTGTTATTAGCCCCAAAGCGAGAAGAGCCTTCTCTACGCAAACTTGCTGTCAAGTTATAGGTATCATCGTAGCTGAAAACCGCTCTTCCGAAAAATGCAATGAGGCGATTGGTGTTCTTATAGCTGCTTACTAGACCTAAACCTTTTTTAAAGCCTAAAGCTGCGCCAATATTGTTTTCTGCAAATACATTAGTCAAAATATTACCACCCTCTAAAGCAAAACCGTTGTAAGTAAATTCTTGGAACTCGTACCCGCCCAATAAGTTCATACGAAGTTTATCCGCAATATTTCCATCATAGGTACCAGTTGCACTGAAAAGCTCGCTGTTGCTGTCTTCTTGTTTTTGACGAGCGTAGCCGTTTTGATCAATGCCCCTAAAATAGCTAAACTTACTGTAATATTCTGAATACAAACCTTTTTCGCGAGTTTGCGCGTAAGCAACGCCCACTTTCAGCCCCTTTGCCAGCTCATAATCAGCACGAATATTTGCCAGTATATTAATAATGTTTCCGACGCTACTGTTTTGCTCTATGATAGCCTTTGGATTGTAATAATCAAACCCTTCTGACTGGGAATAGCCACCGTATTTTTTACCGATAGCACTCGTGTCATCGCGCACAGGAGCTGTTGGGTTATAGATGGTTGCATACCTAAATGCCTCTGAAAACCCATAAGTAGCTGCCTTATTAGAAACAGAAAGATCTGCGCCAATAGTCAATTTATCGTTCAGTGCTTTTTGAGATACAGACAAACGACCAAGTAGACGCTTGTATCCATCGTTCAAAGTTACCCCTTGCGCATCTATATAATTGAAAGATAAGCGGTAGGCAGTATTTTTGATACCACCAGCCAAGGCAAGGTTATGATTTTGAGTTAGTGCGGTTCTCGTAATCTCCTTGAACCAATCTGTCGTTGCGCCCCTATCAACGCCTTTAAGACTGCGGAATTCAGCAGCCGTAGTAATCGGAATAGTTCTGTCTATTGATTCGGACGATAAAAATCCGTCATACTCAATAGATGTTTTTCCAGATACTCCCTTTTTTGTTGTAATTAAAATTACTCCACTTGAACCACGAGTACCATAGATAGCGGAAGCAGAGCCGTCTTTTAGTACATCAATCGTAGCAATATCATTAGGTGCAATCGAACTCAATGACGCACCTGGCACGCCATCTACCACCACAAGTGGTTCAGTATTGGCACCAATAGTCGAAAGCCCACGCATTCGAATATTAAAGCCACCATTAGGGTCGCCACCTGGTCGAGAGATACTCAAGCCAGCAACCTTACCTTGCAGCAACTGCACAGGGTCATTGATGTTACCTTTGTTGAAATCTTCTGCTTTGACAGAAGTAACGGCACTACTAATTTCTTTCGATTTTAGTGTTCCGTATCCAACTACGACAACGTCGTCGAGGATAGTACCGCCTTTGAGCGATACCTCTACGTTGTTGGAGGCTCCGAGTTCAACACGTTGTGTGTTGTAGCCGGTGTACGAAAATATCAAAGCCTTTGCGCCCGCAGGGACGTTGAGGCTGAATTTTCCGTCGTAATCTGTCACCGTCCCGGTGGTAGTGCCTTCTGCTAAGACACTTGCGCCGATGAGTGATTCTTTTCCGTCCGCGTCTTTCACCATACCAGTAACGGTACGTTGAGCGAAGGCAAAACTTGACATTGCTAATAAAGATACTAAAAGCAACGTACATTTTTTTAAGTAGTCAAACTTAAGTTTCATACACTTTCAAGATTTAGTTAATTAATTGTTTATGTGTTCTTCTAAACTCTTCCAATTTGGTTGTTTTTCAATAGGTTTTTTGAGCGTCCAATACTCTAACTGTGTTACCTTAATGTTAAGGCGGCGTAAATGTCAAAAATATATTTTGAAAAAACAAAATTTTATAAAAGAATTTTATCTTTTCTTTTCAAAACCGAATATTCGTTGGTTTTTTAGCGTCTTCAAAACGCTTGTAAAAACAATAGTGGTAAAATTTTGGATAAGATATGTTCAAACTTCAGACATCTGAACCGACTACAAGGGATATTTTCAGGCTGCAAGGTATTACAGTAATTTAATTTTTTGCACTTTTTTGTTAATTTTTTTTTATTTTTTTAACATTTGTAACAAAAACTCAATAAAACTTTAACATTTGATTGTAATTTTGGTTCAAAAAATATTTTTTTCAAAAAAAATTTCGACCTTTCCTTTCCAAATTCATCTTTTGGACAAAGTTACTAATTTCATCAGGACTAAATTTTGCCAATTATTCGTCTTATCAAACTTCTGTTTTTAACACTTTTGCTGCACGCCATCGTAGCAAACCCTACCGCCCAAGCTCAAATGACTGGCTTGCAGTGGCGAAACGGCTCGCGGACGTTTGAGATTCCGTTTTCTTACGTCAATCATTTTATCGTCGTAGATTTATATTTTGAAAATATTTTTGCCGTAAAATTTATTTTCGACACTGGCTCCGAGCATACTATCCTCACCCAACGCCATCTGGCGGATATTTTGAGGTACAAATACGACCGAACTTTCAGGCTCATCGGCTCTGACCTCCAGACAGAACTCACCGCCTACGTCGCTCGCAACGCGCTGCTCAATGTACCAAACAGCGACCGAACACCGATTTTGCAGGATATTTTAGTGTTGGAGGAAGATTATTTTCGATTCGATGAATATGTAGGAATGCCGATTCACGGTATTTTGGGCGCAGACGTGTTCGGACGATTCGTGGTAACGATTGACTACGAAAGGCAAAAAATTATACTTCACGACCCCGCTCAATTCCAGTCGCCCGAACAAAAAAAAGGCGTAAGCACGCTGCCCATCGCAATTCATAACGGAAAACCGTACCTAAACGCCCAGCTACAACTCAACCCCAGCGACAGCAATAGGCTAAAAATTCGATTGCTGCTCGACACTGGTGCCAGCCTCGCGCTGCTGCTGCACCGCAAGGAGAGCGGCGGCGGAAGCGTGCGACTGCCCGTCCGCACCGTCAAAACAGCTTTCGGACGCGGATTGGGCGGAGCTTTGGAGGGCATCGTCGGGCGAGTGCCGTCTTTGCAGTTGGGAGCTGATATTTCGCTGCGCAACCTCGTAGTTGGGTTTCAAGAAATCCCCGACACCTTATATGATAAGTTTTTGACTCAACGCGATGGCATCATTGGCAACCAAATTTTTAGTCGCTTCCGAGTAACGATTGACTACATCAACGAGCGGCTTTTTTTGGAACCCACTAAAACGCTGCAAGCCGAATTTCCTTTCGACCGCAGCGGATTGGTCATTACCGCTTCGGGCAAAAATTTAGGTACTTTTACGGTGCAATACGTCGTAGCGGGTTCGCCCGCAGCGCAGGCAAATATCCAAACTGGCGACACCATCTCCAAAATAGGTTATTTACCTGCATTTTTGTACGACCTCGACGACCTCCAACGCAAACTTTCGGGCAAAGTGGGAAAATCCGTCGCTCTCACTATAAGGCGTGGCGATAAAAAACTAAAAGTTCGATTGATGTTGCGAGATTTGATATAAGGAATTAGGTTGAACAAAAAAACCTCAAAAGCCTTTCGACTTTTGAGGTTTTGATTTTAGTGAAACTCCAAATATTATAGCGCAAAAATGTTGTTTGTTTCTGTATGAAGTTTAGCAGGGCGCGACTATATTTTTTGGATAAGAAGAGATTTTCGACTCACAACTTTACTTTAAAAGTTATTCAGATTATTATTTCGCAATTTAATTTTAAAACTTCACGACGAAATATACTCTGTCCTCGTTTTCACATTGCAAAGGTATATTATAAATCTTTTATTACCAAACATTATTCGGACGAGCGTGTAAATTTTGCGACGAGCGTGTAAATTTTACCTCTTTTCATACTTTTTAATCGGCAACTACATCAAAATGTCACAATATTTTCTATCTTTGTAAAAAAATAACTCTTCGCAATGTCACAAAAAAATATCCGTCTGCGCCGTCCGCCACAAGCATTGAAAGGAAGTATCAAGCTCGACGGCTCCAAAAGTATCAGCAACAGGCTGTTGATTATCCAACAACTGTGCGCTCATAATTTTGAACTAAAAAATATTTCTACCTCGCAAGACACGCAAACGCTGGCAAACTTGTTGGCAACCAAATCCGACCATTACGACGCGGGCGCAGCGGGTACAACGTTTCGATTTTTGACCGCTTTATTGGCTCTGCAAAGCGGCACTCAAACGCTCACTGGCTCCGAGCGAATGAAGCAGCGTCCGATTGCGCCGCTCGTGGACGCACTTCGCTCGTTGGGCGCAAACATCGAATATGCCGAAAATCAAGGTTTTCCGCCACTCCAAATCCATGCGCCAAGTGGTGATTTTGGAAAAAATCCGTCCGTAAGTTTGCCCGCCGACGTGAGCAGTCAGTTTATTTCGGCGTTGCTGCTCATCGCCCCCACGCTGCCCAACGGACTGGAACTGACGCTGGAAGGCGAGAAAATCGTTTCGCGCCCTTATATCCAAATGACGCTCCGACTGATGCAGCAATTCGGTATCGAACACAACTGGAATGACCACAAAATCAAGATTGCTCCGCAAAAATACAACTATTCCGAAGAAAAATTTGAGGTAGAGTCCGACTGGTCGGCGGCTTCCTACTATTATGCAATGGCGGCTTTTGCCGACGAAGTAGATTTGACTTTGCTCGGCTTGCGCGCCCAAAGTACGCAAGGGGACTCCGTGATAGCGACCATCGCCGAAAAATTTTTTGGCATCGAAACGACTTTTATTCCCGACGGGATTCGGCTTCGCAAAAATAATCAGCCGCTCCGCCCTCTGTTGGAATGGGACTTTTTGGACTGTCCCGATTTGGCACAAACCGTGTCCGCAGTGTGCGCTGGCTGCGGCATCAACGCTTTGCTTTCGGGCATGGAAACTCTGCACTTGAAAGAAACTGACCGCGTCGGCGCACTCAAAAACGAATTGGCAAAAATACAGGTATGGCTGACGAAAATGCCGCCGCGCTTCTCCAAAAAATCGCCCGATAAGACATATTATTTGCAAGAAAATAAGGCAGTTTTTTCGTCCGAAAATACTTTAGTTTTCAAAACTTACGACGACCATCGAATGGCAATGTCCCTCGCGCCGCTCGCAATGCTGACCGAAAACGGCGTGGAAATAGAAGACCCAGACGTAGTAAAAAAATCTTGCCCAAATTTTTGGACAGATTTGCAACAACTTGGCTTTGAAATTTATTAACTTTGAGCAACTTCTTTGAAGTTCGGACTGTTGGTGGAATGTATCTAAAAAAAGTATTTATTCACAAAATAAAAAAATATGTTATCTCTTAAAGTTGGCGACGCTGCGCCAGAGTTTCACGGCACAAACGAAGCTGGAAATCCAGTCAAAATATCTGATTTTGACGGCAAAAAATTAGTGTTGTATTTTTATCCAAAAGACGACACGCCGGGCTGCACCGCCGAAGCCTGCAACCTCCGCGACAACTACGACATGATGCTCCAAAAAGGGTTTGCAGTGATGGGTGTAAGTCCTGATACTGCCAAAAAACACCAAAAATTTATCGAAAAATACAGCCTTCCGTTCCCGCTTTTGGCAGACACCGAACACGCGACCGCCGAAGCCTACGGCGTGTGGGGCGAAAAAAAATTCATGGGGAAAAGCTACATGGGGATTAGTCGAGTGACCTTCGTAATCAACGAAAAAGGAATTATTGAAGAAATTATCGAAAAAGTAGATACCGGCAATCACACGGCTCAAATCGTGAAATGAGGGACACGACCCGTCGGAAGCCTCCTTCCTTCGGTACTGGATTATATAAAATTACAGATAGAAAGTGTCTTTTCAAAAAAAAATCGTCAGAAGTAACGTGACATAATTTTAGGAAATTATTTTTTTAATTAACATCAATAAAAAATCAAAAATCATGACAGACGTAAATGAAACCGTAGATAACTTGCAGGAAAAAGCAGGTGACTCTTTCGACCAAGTGAAAGACAAAGCGACCGAAAAATTGGAAACCGTAGAAAACAAAGCACAAGAAGTGAAAAATCTTGCGGACGAAAAAATTGACGAGTACAAGCAAAAAGCGGAAGACTTGAAAGAAAAAGCAGGTGACTCTTTCGACCAAATGAAAGGCAAAGCATCGGAAGCCTTGGGAGGTCTTGGGGATAAAGCTCAAGAAATGACTGGACTTTCGGACGAAAAAATTGACGAGTATAAGCACATGGCAGAAGAAAAACTCGAAGAACTCAAAGGCGCAGCCGGCGGGATATTTGAGGACTTGAAAGAAAAAGCAAGCGGTTTATTGGGCGGCTTGTTCAAATAATCGTTCCTGATTTGGTCTGATAAAGCTGTGTTTGCTGCTCCCGAAAAGGCGTGGCAAACACAGCTTTTTTTATGCCCAAACTAAAAAATATTACTGCTCAAAACAACCAATATCTGGCTTGGCGGCTTTGCGAAGCTTGCCCGTAATGTCAGTCGTGATGCCCGAAATCGGCAAGGCTTTTTCGATGCCGACCGAAAGGCTGTCCAAGTGATAGTCGTCGCCGTTGGCATCTTTAAACACTTTCGTAAGTGCGTCGCCGTTGATGCAAGCCGCGTTGCAGAAGGTATAAAAATCTGTATATCCGTCTTTTGTGACCAACTCATCTACCCGAAAAATGCAGTTCCGAAAGCGATAATTTAATTCGTTGGGTGCAGAGTTTTTGATGCGATTGAAAAGTCCGATTTCGTCTTTTCGAGAGCCATAAAAAATACAATTTTGAAACTCCGCAGTCAGCTGCGCCGTCCGAAAAGTGGTACAGAAAGGAGCGTCTAAACAAAGCGTATTACTCAACCGCAAAGCGACGGCATCTACGCCATAGCTGGCAGCGGTGCAATATTTGAAGTCATAATCACCACCATAATTGAGGGAAACACTGTTGTCAGAATTGTTGAAAAAAAGGCAATTTTCGGCAAAAATAGTAGCCTGCTGCCCAATCAATGCAGAACTGGCGGTGTTAAAAATTTTCGTATTTTTAATCGTTAAATCCGCCGCAGAGTCCACTCGCACCCCGACAGTCGAGTTTTTGATGTCCGCAAACTGAATATTATTTCCGACACTCCCCGCTCCGATGACAATTCCCGCCCACTGCCCAGCAATATCTTTGAAATCAGGCTCCAACCTATCGCCCTGAATCGTCACGGGACGGTCGGCAGTGCCGCTGATATTGATTTTTCCATTGGGAAGTATATAAATAATCCCGTCACGATAGCGACCTAAACTTGCGTTTTTTGCCAAGCCCCCATGCACATAAATCCGCGCACCTGCGGGAATATTCAGAGTGCAACTATCGACCAACAAAACGCCGTAAATAACGTAGGGTTTGGGGTCGTCCCAAGTGATGTTATTGAGGCTGCAAGTCAATAAAGACAAGCTTCCCGCACTGAACTTACTCGGCAAATAATTGGCATTTTGTCCCCACGCCTCCAGCACGACGCGTTGCACATTTCCGTTGGTTTCAAACAGTATTTCGTCATCAATCACAAACGGACTGACGGACAAAGGCTGATTAGGGTCAATGGTCACACGAGCGAAAACGTAGATGCTATCATTAGCTGGAACTTCGATATTTCGCTGGTCGTTGCCTGCAATGCCGTCAATATTGAGGTTAAAAAATGACTTTTTACCCGTTGCTGGAATATAAATTCTTGAAATTTTTATCGGCTGACTGTGTGTGTTTATCACACGAAACTGGTAAGTAGCCGAACCCAAAGACGTAAAAACAGTGTCACAATGCAGCGTATCTGTAGAAAATTGCAGCTTTGCATCTGCTTTCGTAATAAAATTATCTTGCTTCGAGCATCGCCAAAAGCAAACAACAAGCAAAAATGTCACAAAAATCGGTAAAAATATTTTTTTTATCATAATTGAATATCAAAAGTTATCACACAGAACGCAAAATAACGGCTTTGTGGTGTATTATTTATTAAAATAACAAAAAAGATGTCAGCTTTGCGTATTTTTGTGACCGCTAATCGCACTAAATGAAAATAAATACACAATGAAACACTTAATTTGCTTATTTTTTGTCCATTATTTTGCCCTCACGGGCTACGCTCAAAAAGCGATAACATTGGAAGATATTTGGACGAAAGGGACTTTTTCGGCAAAGTCCGTTCCCGGTTTTACGTTCCAAAAAGACGGAAAACACTACACAACGCTCGAAAAAAATGTCCTCAAACAATATGACCTCACGACTGGTTTGGCGACCAAAGACTTATTTGATGCTGCCAACGTGAAGGATAATGCGGATTTTAAAGGCACTTTTGACGGCTATACGTTCAGCAACGACGAGTCAAAAATCCTCCTGACCACCGAAACAGAAGCTATCTATCGCTATTCGGCTTACAACAAGTGCTATGTTTGGGACGGAAAAAAGCTCAATTCTCTCTATCCCAACGGAAAACAACGCTACGCCACATTTTCTCCACAAGCTGACAAAGTAGCGTTTGTCTGTGATAACAACCTGTTTATCAAGGACTTAAATACCAATCGTGTGACTCCGATTACTTCCGACGGAAAGCAAAATTCGATTATCAATGGCGCGACAGACTGGGTCTATGAGGAAGAATTTGCTTTGGTGCGCGCTTTCGAGTGGTCGCCCGACGGCAAAAAAATTGCGTTTCTGCGTTCCGACGAAACGAAAGTTCCCGAGTTTTCGATGGATATTTACAAAGACGGCGTATATCCTGAAAAAGAAACTTTCAAATATCCAAAAGTTGGCGAAAATAACTCTGTCGTGACAGTGTTTATTTATGATGTTGCGGAGCAAAAATTGACAAAAGTAAAAACTGGCGATGCGCCTGATGTATATTTTCCGAGAATCCGATGGACGCAAAATGCGGAGCAACTTTGTGTTTTTAAGATGAATCGCCACCAAAATGAACTCGAATTACTGCTTGCAGACACCAAAAGTGGCGAAACTAAACTGCTTTTGAAGGAAAGCAACAAATATTATATCGAAATAGAACGTGTAGGCGATAATGTAACTTTTTTGAAAAATAATAAAAATTTTATCTACACGAGTGACAAAGACGGTTTCAACCATATTTACCTCTGCGACATGGCGGGAAAAGAAGTCGCGCAACTAACAAAGGGCAGCTACGATGTGACAGATTTTTATGGCGTAGATGAAGCTCGAAATCTGGTCTATTTTCAGGCTGCCGAAGCGTCGCCTATGGATAAGCAAGTGTTTTCGGTCAATTATTTGACGAAGAAAAAAACGCCTCTTACGTCCGCAAAAGGCACGCACACGCCGCAATTCAGTAGTAATTTCGATTATTTTGTGGATAGATTTTCTACCATCAATTCTGCGCAAACGTTTTCAGTTCTTGACCACAATGGTAAGTTGGTGCGCACGATTGAGGACAACAAAAAAGTGGCTGATTTACAGCGCGAATTTGCGGCGGCTCCCGTAGAGTTTTTTAAGTTTCAAACGTCCGAAAAAGTCGAACTCAACGGCTGGATGATGAAGCCGAAAGACTTTGATGCGTCCAAAAAATATCCTGTTTTCATGTACCTCTACGGCGGTCCCGGCAGCCAACAAGTGAACGACGAATGGAAAGGCGCAAACTATTGGTGGTTTCAGATGCTGACGCAAAAAGGCTACATCGTGACCTGTGTGGACAATCGTGGCACCGGCGCGCGCGGCGCAGAATTTCAGAAAATGACTTATCAGCAGCTCGGAAAATATGAAACGGTGGACCAACTCGAAGCCGCAAAATACTACCAATCGCTGCCGTTTGTAGATGCCAAGCGCATTGGGATTTTTGGTTGGAGCTACGGCGGCTATATGTCTTCTCTCTGTATTTTGAAAGGTTGTGACATACTAAAAGCTGCCATAGCGGTTGCTCCTGTCACCAACTGGAAGTGGTACGACTCTATCTACACAGAGCGGTATATGCGGACAGAAAAGGAAAATCCGACTGGCTACCACGACAATTCGCCTGTATATTTTGCAGATAAGCTAAAAGGAAATTATCTACTAATCCACGGGACTGCGGACGATAACGTGCATTTTCAGAACTCAGTCGAGATGTCCAACGCACTCATAAAAGCCAATAAGCAGTACGATACTTACTACTATCCGAACCGCAACCACGGCATCTATGGCGACAACGCTCGAATCCATCTCTACACCAAAATGACTAATTTTTTATTAGAAAAACTCTAATTTTGTGACATTTTTAGGCAAAACTTGCCACTTCCACGCTCCACGCTTGAGGCTTGTCGGCGAATAAAATTTTTGTTTTCGCCCAAGTTGTTTTGAATAATTCTGAATTGCGGTACGCGTTGAGCGAATCCTCATCGTCCCAGTGGCTGAACGTAAAAAAGACATTGGGTCGAGCCGTGCTGCGCAACAGTTCGAGATGCTGACAGCCCGCTCTGGCGCGGATTTTTGCCTTGCTTTCTTCAAAAATAGCGCAAAAATCATCTGTTGCATCTTCTCGAAAAGTCAGTTGGACGATGCGTTTTATCATTTTTCGGCTATCCATTTTTGGATTTTTCTTCTATGTACGCCCGCAAATCTTCCATTTGCTGATTGCTCATTTTTTCGGCGGTATATTGAGGCATATAAGCTCGCTTGCCGTTCATCGGAGGCGTTCCCCAACGTCCGACCTGATAAATACTGTACCGAGAAAAATTCGGCAAATGCTTATTGAGATGCTTGAATGTAAGTCGGCTATCGTCCAATAAAAAATAAGAATATTTCTTATCTTCGTGACAGTGCTTACAGCTCAAATTATAAATTAATTTTCCATTTTCGGCATTACCTGTCAATCCGTAGCCTTTTTTCCAATCGTCGGGCGGCAATGTGAAAGTAGCAGGCGAACCCGCCAAATAGTGTGATTTTATTACCTTAATTGCTTCGTCTTTGCCCTGCCCAGAGGAGAGCGCGGACTCTATTTGCGCCGTTTCTTTACTCGATAAATTCAGGTCGTTGAGCTTCAAATCAATCGTCCAAAGGTATGCCAAAATAGATTCAATCTCCCAATCTTTTACCCGCCGTCCTTGCGAACATTCGATGGCACAAAGCTGGATTGCCTCCCGAATATTGTGCTGCGCAGGATACACCAATTTGCCGTATTTTTTAAAATAATCTTGGTTGTAAAAACTCGTCCTATTCACAGCCCCGTACATTGCTGTACCTTGCAGGAACGGCAAGTTATTTTTTTGAGCATACAGCAACTTCGCCTGCGGGTCGCTGACGCTCAAATCTGGGTCTTCGCGGACGATATTGTGACAAGAAGTACAGACAAAATGTTTGCTCTGTCGAGATGTTTTTCCGCCGCTTGGACTGACTGTGATGCCTCGCAAAAACAAATCCGCTCCGCGCTCCGCCGACACGCCTTTCATGCTAAAATCAGGTTTTGCCAACGACGCATCGCCTAATTTTTCTAACACTTGCGACACCGACTGCGTAGGCGAAATCTTATATTCAGGGCGTGGCTTTACTATATTTTCTGCCAACCTCAAAGAGCTTAAACTGAAAAAAGCGACCACGAGTGTCGGTAATATCCAAATTAATTTTTTCATAAAAATAGATTTTTGTGACTTTTAGAGATTGAACAATCTTCGGATAGTAAAGCCCATGCGGAACTGTCCTTTTGCCCAATTACTTTGCGTGTAGGGGATATAATCGGTTTCTACGATGCCTGTGGCATTTGTGAAGTCGAGCTGAAAGACGTGCCCGCCTGTGTCCCACTCAAAACCGATGCCGACTGCGGGATAATAGCCGTTCCCGCTGTCCGATCGGAAACTCGAAAACGGATAATTGGCGTCCAACAAAATCCCCATTACTTTGGTCACTTGGTATCGAGCCGCCGCGCCCAAACTTATAATATCGTTTTCGTCTTCGTTCAGTACCAGATTGCGGTGCGTAAAACTCGGATTAATTTGGAACGAAAACCTATCCGAAAATTTGCGTGCTACTATCAGCTGGGCTGTGTATGCGAAGCGGTGAGAAAACTTCGGAAAGGAAGAAATAGCGGACGGGTCTGTACTTTTTGCCTGTGTAGAGGCAGTGCCAACACCCGAAATAGACATCGAAATTGGCATACTATCGTCCTTTTTTTGTCGCAGAATCCGGTATTTGACAGTCGTATTAAGATTTTGACGCAGTCCGTTGGCAGCCGAACCCTTGCTCCGAAACAAGCCAAACATAAAATTATCGGTCCAACCAAACTCGGCACCAATCACGACATCTGATGCGGATTCGAGTCCGTAAAATGATTTCCAGCCACCTGCTTCGCCGAACATATCGCCGAAGCGATGCGCGATGCGCACGTCGAGTTTCCACGCAGGGAGTGTTTCTACCGACTGTGTATTGACGGCTCTGGTATCCTTGAAAGTCTGTAATATGTAAGGGTTTTCGGACTTTTGCGCCAGTACGGTTGCAGTGCAAGCGAGCGACAAAAATGCTCCGATAAGTAGAATTTTATTTTTCATTCAATGTCTTTTTTTAGTGACAAAATTATTTTATTAATTCCTCAGGAATGTATCTAAAATAAATTCCTCATTTCTTATCAAAGATAAGAAAATTATTTTTAAAACTTCGTCAGTCTTTTTATTTCGCTTGAAATTTGTGCTATGATGTCTTTGTTGCCGATTTCGCCGTCCAAACTATATACGATGAATACCTTTCCGCCATAATCGCTTTCAAAATTTTCAAAGCTTGCTTTCATTCTTTCCGAAACCGAATAATTCCCAAAATTTGACTGCGCTGTTACTGGTTTTATTTGGATTCCAAAAGCCTTGCTATCGTTTACAAAACCTAAATAGTCAATATCGCCAGCATGGTCGAGTTCAGGTTCGCTTTCTTCAAATCGTATTTCTGGAAATTTTTTGGCGAGATTGTCCCAAACCACCGACTTTTCTCTCACATACCCGTCAAAAGTTCGATTGATAGTAAGATTGTAAATATAATTGTGGCAATCTTCTTTTGTCAGATTATTAAACGCTTCTTCCCATTCGGGAATTACTATTCCTCTGATTATTTGGTACAATCTTTCACCCAATTCTTCTAAACTTTCTTTTGTTACTTTAAATGAGTTTTTTCCAAAAGTTAAAGCATTTTCAAAGTACCAAGTTTTCCATTCTTCAATATTTTTGGGCTGACATTCTCTAATCAAAGACATTACTGCCCCAACTTTATTTGGTCTTGATAATTGGTAGGTTTGACAAGTATAATTCAGGACTTTTTCTTTTTTCCCAAACTCCATTGAAAATTTTTTAATTTCCTTTTTTTTAGCCATTATTAATAGAATTGAATTTCAGTTTGTACTTAAAATCAACAGAATTATCAACTAACACCAAATTTTCTTTTAATAAATGTGCATTAATAAATGTTTTATTTTTTAAGTAAACGTATGCTAACAAATTATTGTCTTTGTCGTGTTTTTGTTCATCATACTTTAAAAAAACTTTTTGTCCACGAAGTTTATTGATTAGATATTCATTGGCTTTACCGTTGATTTCGACGTTTTGCCTTATGCCAATCAATCTAATTGTTAAATTATTGCTCAATTTTATCAACTCCGGGCTAATCACTTCTTTTACCGAAAAAAAATCCTCTCGTTTACCTGTACTATTAGCGTCTAATTTGGAACCATATTGTATCTTTTTTACATCTACTTTTTTATCCAATTTATGCGCATCAACAAATTTATATGGTTGCTGGTTTATTCGCTCCTCAAAGTTTAGGTTTAAATTTTCTTGCTTGACAATTTCAATTTCAGATTTTGCAAAAACATCACTGTCGCCAATTCTTTCTCTAATAATCGGAATAAAATCGGGGTTTATTTCATACCCAACAGAGTTTCTGCCCAATATTTTGGCTACATAAGCAGTAGTTCCGCTTCCCATAAAAGGATCTAAAACAGTTTCGTTGGGAAAAGAAAACATCTTAATCAACCTTTTAGGCAACTCCTCTGGAAACATTGCCAAATGTTTATCTTGCTTTGCACCTACAAAATACCAATGACCGTTAAAATAAGTATTCCATTCTTCGTTGGTCATCACCGAATTTTCTTTCTGTTCCGATGTTGGTTTGGGCGCATTACCTTGTTTTTTGAACAGCAAAATATATTCAAAATCTAATTTTACAATACCATTTCTTGGATGCGGAAAACTACCCATAATACTCGCACCGCCGGTAGTATTCATTGTGGTAGCTTTTTGCCAAATAATAGAACCCATGAAATCAAAGCCTATCGTTTCACAAAATTTGATAATTTCGGAATGAATGGGAATAATTTTGTATCTACCATAGTATGTCGAGCGGGCAAACTGGTCGCCGATATTGATACATAGGCGGCAGCCATCGTGCAGCACTCTAAAACATTCCTGCCAAGTCAAATTCAGATGATTTATATACGTTTCATAATCATCGTGAAATCCAATTTGGTTTTCTGTTCCATAATCTTTCAACTGCCAATACGGCGGCGAAGTAACTATCAAATGAACACTTTGGTCGGCGAGTTCGCTCATTTGCCGGCTGTCGCCGTTGATGATTTTGTGTTTTGTGTTCAAAATTATTGGACTAATTGTAAAAAAAATACCTTTCTCCTTTACGAATAAACTCTCAAAGAGCTACCTGTAAGGGCGGTTTTGTAGATGGTCAAGCCACCACTTCCGTTGGAGTTTTTGCCTTTGCCTGCCAAGTCGAAGCGCGCGCCGTGCGCATTGCAGTAAAATTCGTTGGCGTTTTCGTCATAAATGACTTCTTTTTGTTGCTGGTGGCTGCACACGACCGTCGCGGCGACATAAACGCCAGCCGTCGTCTTGGCTACCACGCAGCCGTTGGAAATAACGTATCCGCCATTATTTTTTAGATTAGCGTTTTCGGTAGCGTCCAGATTGAGCGTAAAATCTTTGGGCGTAGCTACTGTATCTTTGGTGCAGCTGCCCAAACACGTTGCAGTCAGCGCAAAAGCAGCTCCGACTCCTAATTTTCCTAAAAATTCTCTTCTTTCCATGATTTTTTTATAATTTTATGATGTTTGTTGAACTATTTTTTACCCCTGTCCTTAATAATAGAACATAATTTCCTGCATTTAGTTTTGAACAGTCTATTTGATTGTGTAGCGAAGCAACACTCCCATTCAGTACCTCCTCTCCGAGAAGGTTGTAAATACTATATTTTGCTGCTCCGTCCTTCAATAAATCAAGGCTCAAAGTATGAACGACTGGATTGGGATAAATATTTGCAAGTTCTTTAAATTCTATTTCGGCGGTGGCGGTAGTCGAAAATACAGTCCGAAACGAGCCGACCAAAGTTTTGTCACCGCTTTCGTCGTCGTTGCCATTGCCCGCAAGACAGGTATAATAAAATTTGATGACCGGCAAAGCCAGCGTTGCAGGCGCAGTCCAGTTAAAAGACCACGAAACACTGCCGTTGACATAATTTTTTGGCGAGGATTGACGGACATACTGTCGCCCGTTGCTATTGGTCGTATTGTTGCCAGAGCCAGGTACTAAATTGCCACATTTCACATTCGCAGAGTCCAAACACGTCAGCTGAAATCCTGAACGGATTGCGTTGCTCGTCCCTGTGAGCGTGACGGCGTAGGTTTGCCCAGCGACCACTGTGGCAGGAACTCCCGAAATATCCACTGACCCTGTAAAGTTAGCCGTTCCTGTGTGGCAGCCCGACCTTGCACAGGTGCTTTCATTGGGCGCACCTGTGGAAGCTACTGGCGGATTGTTGGGGTTGAAAGCATTGCTAAAAACATAAGTGACCAACAGAAGAAAAAAAGTGCGTGTAAAATGTTTGATTTTCATTTTCAATATGACATGATTATTTGCATAAAATTGCGAGTGTAAAAATAGCATTTTTGCACTTGTGTAAATAATAAATGGTACTTTTTTTGTTTTTTGGGTTGCTTGTGAACGCGTCTAAAAAAACTACTTATTTTTTCCTCATTCCTTATCAAGCTGAAATAAAACGGTCGAAAACTATTTTTAGACCTGAAACGTTTAAAAATCATTAATTTGTCCCAATTTTGCAGTATATTTTAAAAATTTTCAACTATAAAAAAATGATGTATCCGATAAATTTA
This sequence comes from Saprospiraceae bacterium, assembly GCA_043767025.1. Lineage (GTDB taxonomy): Bacteria > Bacteroidota > Bacteroidia > Chitinophagales > Saprospiraceae > JAYUHK01. Next base: position 23,718 of record JAYUHK010000182.1, read on the forward strand.
GTAGCTCCGATGAGCAAAGAATTAACTGATTTTGGATTTGAGGGACTTGTCAGTCCCGATGAAGTCGCCTCCGCACTTGATGGAAAAGAAGGCACTGCACTTTTGGTAGTCAATTCTGTCTGCGGCTGCGCGGCTGCCATGGCTCGACCGGGCGTGAAGATGTCTTTACAGAGTGGCAAACGTCCCGACCGTCTTTTGACTGTTTTTGCTGGAGTTGATGCGGCGGCTACGTCCAAAGCGCGTGAATACTTGATACCTTATCCGCCGTCGTCGCCTGCGATTGCGCTTTTCAAGGACGGAAATTTGGTGCATATCATTGAGCGGTATCAAATCGAAGGTCGCTCGGCAGACATGATTGCCGCTAACTTGGCTTCAGCTTTCGAGCAATATTGTTGAGCAAATAAGAAGTTTTTAGTTTTTAGTTTTTTTCTAAAAATCAATAATTTATACCGCCTTGCAAACAATATTCATTTGAGCGTGAGCAATTATTTACAATAAAAATACTTTTGCTCTAAAAAAAAATCGGGCGGCTTTTCAGAGCCGCCCGATTTCTTTGTCAAGGCGCAAGCCTAACAATGTCCCACTGCTTCGATTCGGACTTTTTTTCATACACCAGTCTATCATGCAGCCGACTTCTTCTACCCTGCCAAAATTCTATTTTTTCGGGCAATAATCGAAATCCGCCCCAATTCGGCGGCAGTGGCAGCGCAGCAATATCAGCGTATTGCGCTTCTAATTTTTTGGTGTTTTCCTCCAGCAACTTTCTGTCAGTTAGCGGTTGGCTTTGCGGAGAAGCCCAAGCTCCAATCTGGCTGCTTTTTGGGCGACTTTGAAAATATTCCGTCGAAATCGCGACGCTCACTCGCTCGACTCTTCCTTCTATTCGCACCTGTCTTTCCAACTCGTGCCACAAAAAAACCAACGCCGCAGAGGGATTTTCGGTAAGTTCTCGCCCTTTTCTACTTTCATAATTGGTGTAGAAAATAAAACCATCGTCCAAGCCTTTGAGCAACACTATCCTCGCCGACGGCTTGCCCGCATGCGTGCAAGTCGCCAAAGTCATAGCGTTGGGTTCGTGCAAGCCTGCCGCTACCGCTTCCGCCATCCACAGCTCGAACTGCTCTATGGGATTGGCGACTACGTCCGCCATATCCAATGCTTTTGCTTTATAATCAAGCCGCAAGTCCGCTAAATTTATCTTATTTGTTTCCATACTATTTTTTGATTTTTTTAACCATTTTCAAAACTTCAAACACCATTTCAAACAGTTTGGTTTTGCAAAAAGCTATTTCCTTTCTCGCAGACTGCCTAATGAATGTATCTAAAATAAACTACCCATTTTTTCTGCTAAATTAGAACCAATCACTGCGTAATTTTTCGTTACAACACCCTGCTTTGCGCCTCAAAAATGCCTTGTTATTCATTGAATTTATTTGAAAAATTTGAATACCTTATTTTTTCTTCATTTCTAAACAAAAAAAACCCTGCCAAACAAGTTTGACAGGGACAAAACAAAAAACAAACACTATGAACAAACACTTTCTTAATTCGGACTGGAAGATGCAACCTTAAAACTTACCTTTATAAGATATATTTATTTTAATCGCATCTGATAGTAGTATTTCAAACTTCGTACCAACTTTCATTAATATGTAGTAGCGAGCGGATAATAAAAATCAAGTATTTTTATTATTAATATATGTTATGAATGATAATAAGTTATCTATTTCAATTTTTGATAAATATTAGCGATTGATTATCAAGGTTTTAAAGATTGAATTAATAGCAATAAGCGCGATTCGGAGTGCTAAAAAAATTTGCCAAGTCACAACAAAAAAAATATAACTTTTTTATTTTCTCTTTTATTTTTTCAAAAATCTTAAAAAAATTATTCCTAAAAAAAATAGCAGCCGAATAAAATTCGGCTGCTATTTTTAAATATTCTACTAACTTTTAGTTTTTATGCTTTCTCCTCGCTCGCTTCGGGATGGTTTTCTTCCGTAGATTTCTCCACGCTTGCGACCTCTTCTTCGTGAGCAGCTTCTACTTCGGTAGAAATTTCCTCCGTTGCTGCGGTTGCTTCAGATTTTTTTCCTCCACGACGCGTCCGCTTCTTGGAAGCTGCTCCATCTGCTGCAGATGTTTTGGACGACATCGTTTCGTTGAAATCTACGAACTCAATCATCGCCATTTCGGCAGCGTCACCTTGTCGGAAGCCCAACTTAATGATTCGCACATATCCGCCCGGTCGGTTGGCGATTTTTGGTGCTATAGTAGCAAACAATTCGTGCGTAGCCTCTTTGTCTTGCAAATAACTGAACACGACACGACGAGAGTGAGTCGTATTGTCCTTTGATTTGGTAATCAGCGGCTCGATGTGCAAGCGCAATGCTTTTGCTTTTGCGAGCGTGGTGTTGATGCGTTTGTGCGTGATTAGCGCAGCCGCCAAATTTTTGAGGAGCGCGACTCTGTGTCCTTTTTTGCGCCCGAGATTATTGACTTTATCGCCGTGTCTCATGTTAAAAAAATGTTTAGCTTCGCAACACTTTTCCGACCTTTTGTGGCAATTTTCTTTCCGATGGAAAGCTACTGCGCGTCAGACGAAGTTATTGCAAAAAATGATGATGATTATTGATGAACTATCCTTGACAGACAGCTTTTTTTACTAAATTTTATACCAACTCTGTGGCGGCAAAAAAGAGTTGCAAGGACGTTTTGTCTTTTGCAACTCTTTTTATCCACTCTTTCAGAGTATTTTGAAGAACGATTACTCTTCCTCCAACTTATATTTTGACAAATCCATACCGAAAGTAAGTCCTTTTTCTTGCAAAAGTTCTTCTATTTCGACCAAAGATTTTTTACCAAAGTTTCTAAATTTGAGCAACTCGTGTGTGTCGAAGCGAACCATTTCTGACAAAGAATTGATTTTCGCTGCTTTCAAACAGTTGTAAGCTCTTACAGACAAGTCGAGGTCTTCGAGGTTTGTCTTCAACAATTTTCTCATGTGAAGAATATGCTCATCTACTACGCTGTCCTCGCGCATAGCGGCATCTTCAAATGTGATATTTTCGTCCGTAATCAACATTAAATGCTGAATCATAATGCGCGAAGCGTCTTTGATTGCCTCTTCTGGGTGAATAGTGCCGTCTGTTTTTACGTCAATCGTCAATTTTTCGTAGTCCGTTCTCTGCCCAACACGAGTGTTGGAAACTTTATAGGCTACGTTTTTGATGGGCGTATAAATTGCGTCTATCGGAATAACGCCGATGGACGCGTCTTTTGGCAAATTCTCGTCCGCTGGGACATACCCTCTACCTTTAGAAATTGTAAATTCAATTTCTAAACTCACGAAGGGCTCCATTGTGCAGATGAGCAAATTCGGGTTCATTACCTTGAATACATTGGTGTGCGCCTCAATATCACCAGCCACAAATTTATCTTTACCGCTTATAGTAAGATATATTTTCTCACTGCTCATCTCCTCGTCGGCGATAAGTTGCTTGATGCGAACTTGCTTTAAGTTCAAGATTATTTCTACTACGTCCTCCACAACGCCACGAATGGTTGCGAACTCATGATCTACGCCCGCTATACGAACCGCAGATATGGCAAAACCTTCCAAAGAAGACAATAAAATACGACGCAGTGAATTACCTATTGTTTGTCCGAAACCTGGTTCCAAAGGTTTGAATTCAAAAACACCTTCGAAATCTGTTGATTTCTGCATGATGATTTTGTCGGGCTTCTGAAAGTTTAGGATACTCATTTATTATGAATTGAATAGTATTTGCGAAAGGATTTTTGATTGAAACTGTTTTAGCTAACCGATGAAGGTTATAAAAAGTTCACATTTTATCGAGTTGATATATTTTGGAGTAACAAAAAACTTGACAAAAAATGGAACAAACCATTTTTTGCCAAGTCTAAATATACTATTTACTTCGAGTAAAGTTCTACGATTAATTGTTCGTTGATATTCTCTGGAATTTGATTTCTTTCGGGGTATCTTACGAAAATTCCCTCCATTTTATCTGGATTCCACTCCAACCACGTAAATTGTTTTACGTTGGAAGTTCTTGATTTCACATTGTTTTCTACGACTTCCAAGCCTTTTGATTTTCCGCGCACGCTGACTACATCGCCCGGACGGATTTGGCAAGAAGGTATGTTTGTCACTACACCGTTCACGGTAACGTGACCGTGAGAGACCAACTGCCGAGCTCCACGGCGAGTGTTGGATATACCCAAGCGATAAACTGTATTGTCTAAGCGCGCCTCCAACAACTGCAACAAGACTTCGCCCGTCACACCACTTTTCTTGGTAGCTTCGTGGAAAGTTTTTCTGAACTGACGCTCTAATACACCATAGGTGTATTTTGCTTTTTGCTTCTCCATCAACTGGATTGCATAGTTAGAACGCTGCTTTTTTTTGCGTGTCGTACCGTGTTGTCCGGGTGGAACGCCCTTTCTTTTTTCAAAAGCTTTATCAAAACCAAAGATGGCTTCCCCAAATGCTCTCGCTTTTTTGGACGTAGGTCCTATATATCTTGCCATTATCTGAAAAAATTATTAGATGAATGTTTTTTCCTAAATTTTATAAATAATATCCAACCGAATGGAAAAATTTAAGTCAAGGAATTTTTTAAAAGTTAAAATTATACTCTTCTTCTTTTCGGTGGGCGGCAACCGTTGTGAGGAAGTGGCGTTACGTCACGAATGATAGTAACCTTGATTCCAGCAGCGTCAATCGCACGGATTGCAGCTTCTCGACCAGAACCCGGACCTTTCACAAAGATTTCCGCAGTCCTCATTCCTGCCTCGAATGCTGTTTTAGATGCCTCCGTAGCTGCCATTTGAGCGGCGTAAGGTGTGTTCTTTTTAGAACCTCTGAAACCAGCTTTTCCAGCAGATGCCCAAGATATTACTTGTCCCTGACGGTTGGTAAGAGAAATAATGATGTTGTTGAATGTTGCTTGAATGTGTGCTACACCTTCCGCTTCTACTTTGACAACTCTTTTTTTAACTTTTTTTACTGCTTTTGCCATAACTATTTTGAATTAGTAGCCCCATACAATAATCGGGCTACAAGTTATTTTTTACTATTTACCTACTTTCTTTTTGTTCGCGACCGTCTTACGTTTTCCTTTACGGGTACGAGCGTTGGTACGAGTGCGCTGCCCTCTCAAAGGCAAGCCTTTACGGTGACGAAGACCGCGATAGCAAGCTATGTCCATCAAACGCTTGATGCTCAACTGTACCTCTGACCGAAGCTCACCTTCTACTTTCACGTCATCGGTGATGATGCGAGAGATAGTACGAATGTTATCATCTGTCCACGCTTCGACTTTTACATCTTCGCTGATTCCCGCTTTTTCGAGAATGAACTTGGCAGTGGATCTACCGATGCCAAAGACATAAGTAAGACCAATCACGCCTCTTTTATTTTTCGGCAAATCGTTACCTGCTATACGAGCCATTTTATTAAGTATTTTATAAGAAATAAAAATCTGTGAAGTTTATAAATTCACAAAATGATACTACCCTTGACGTTGTTTGTACTTAGGGTTTTTCTTGTTGATTACATACAACTTGCCTTTGCGTCTCACAATTTTGCAATCTGCGGAGCGTTTCTTGATAGATGCTCTGACTTTCATTAGATGAATATTTTATCTTTAAAAAAAAATCTACTTGTATCGGTAGGTGATTCGCCCTCGCGACAAATCGTAAATGGACATTTCCACTGAAACTTTATCACCGGGCAGGATACGTATGTAATTCATACGCATTTTACCTGAAATAGTGGCGATAATTTGATGTTCATTTTCAAGACGAACTCTGAACATTGCGTTTGACAATGCTTCTTCTATTATACCGTCTTGCTTGATAGCATCTTGTTTTGCCATATTTTAAATTTCGGAGTGCAAATATCTAATTATTTATTGAAATTTCCTTTATTTCAGGATTATTTTTTATTGCTTTTTCTATAAACGAATGATCGGACAACACATCTGCCTTATCTTTCCTCACTACTACTGTGTGTTCGTAGTGCGCCGAAGGCTTTTTATCTTTGGCTATTATCGTCCAACGGTCTGATAATGTGACCACTTCTTTTTTTCCCATGTTTATCATAGGTTCGATAGCGATTACCAATCCATCTCTCAAAACCACACCATTTCCTCTCTTTCCGTGATTAGCGACTTGCGGATCTTCGTGCAAATCCTTACCGATTCCGTGTCCTACCAAATCGCGAACCACACTATAATTGTGCTTACGCTCCGTATAATCTTGCACCGCAAACCCAATATCTCCGATTCTTTTTCCTACTATCGCCACTTCAACCGCTTGATTGAGTGATTTTTTGGTAGCGACCAAAAGCTGCATTACATCTTTCGGAACTTCTCCTACTGCGAATGTGTAAGCTGCATCTCCGAAATATCCGTTTAGAGCTACGCCGCAATCTACTGAAACTATATCTCCGTCTTGCAACTCTCTTTCTGAAGGAAAACCATGCACAACTGCTTCATTGATAGACCAACACAACGTGAAGGGAAAAACATCTTTTCCGTCTCTGCCGTATCCTTTGAAAGCTGGTACTGCGTGGTGGTCGCGGATAAATTTTTCTGCCTCTCGGTCAATGTCTATTCCCTTCGCTCCAGGTTTTAGAAGACTTCCAACGTGTGCCAAAGTTTTACAAACCAATATACAACTTTCTCTTATCAACTCTACCTCGGCTTGAGTTTTATAATAAATCATAATACTTGTTGGATTAATAATACTAAATACCTGCCCCGATTTCTGCCAATCCGCCTGCGCTTCTGCCTTGTACTCGACCAGATTTTACCAATCCATCGTATTTTTGCATCAACAAGTGACTTTCGATTTGGGAAAGAGTGTCTAAAACCACCCCCACAAAAATCAACAATGAAGTTCCACCAAAAAATTGTGCAAAAGACGCATTTACTCCAAATCCTTTCGCAAAAGACGGCATTATGGAAATGAGTCCCAAAAATATAGAACCCGGCAATGTCACTCTTGTAGTGACAGCATCTATAAAATCAGCCGTGCTACTTCCCGGCTTTATACCCGGAATGAAAGCATTTTGGCGTTTCAGATACTCTGAATATTGGGTCGGATTGACCAACAAAGCCGTATAAACGTAAGTAAATATGACTACCAATAAAAAGTACACTGCGTTATATGGCAAAGAAGTATAATCATTCAAAGCTCTCAACACTGGATTCAAAGACAGGTCATTGTTTCCTTTGGAAAAGAACTGCACCGCTGTAGCTGGCAAAAACATTAAGGCTTGCGCAAAAATTATTGGCATTACGCCTGCTGCATTCACTTTTAGCGGGATATAATCACGGTTTCCAGCAGCTGGCATACTTGATGCGTCCCGACCAACCATTCTTTTAGCAAATTGAATCGGAATTTTTCGTACTCCCTGCACTATCATAATGGTCGCCATCACGATAGCGAACAACATCGCTAATTCTAAAATAAAAACAATCAATGCGTTATTGGAGAATTGAGATTGAAACTCGAAGATGAAAGCACCCGGTAATCGCGCCATGATACCCGTCATAATGATGAGGGAAACGCCGTTTCCGATACCTTTAATTTGTATTCTTTCTCCAAGCCACATCGCAAAAATAGTTCCTGCGGCAAGAATAATAATATTACAACTCCAAAAAAGCCCCATCGGAACATTCGGAGATACCGCACCCTGCGAACTAATATACGTCAGATAGCCACTTCCTTGAACCAAAGTAACGGCTACTGCCAACATTCTCGAAATTTGGTTTAACTTCTTACGTCCTGCTTCGCCTTCTCGCTGCTGCAATCTTTGGAAGTAAGGAACTGCGAAACCTAATAGCTGAATAATGATTGATGCAGTAATGTAAGGCATTACGCCGAGTGCGAAAATTGCCGCATTACTGAAAGCACCTCCCGTAAAGGTATTGATGAGTCCGAGCAAATCCGTAGAGTTTCTGTTTGCAGCTTTTTCAAGCACAGAAGGCATCACGCCCGGAAGTACGATATACGAACCCAAACGATAGACTGCCAGCATTCCAACTGTGAAAAGCAGGCGGTCACGAAGTTCCTTAATGCTCCAAATATTTTGGAGGGTAGTGATAAATTTTTTCATTCCTATTTTAAATTGACGAGGTTGACGCTTCCGCCTAATTGTTCAATAGTTTGTTTTGCTTTTACGGAGCAAGCGTCGGCAGAAACTACCAGTTTGGAGGTCAATGCACCTGTAGCCAAAATCTTGATTTTGTCCGTTTTGCGAATAATATTATTGGTCAATAACACTTCTGCGTTGATAGCTGTCAAGCTAAATTTGTCTGCAATCTCTTGCAATCTTGCCAAATTGAACGGTACATACTCCACACGATTCGGATTCTTGAACCCAATCTTTGGCAAGCGCATTTGAAGTGGCATTTGTCCCCCTTCGTGGTTGCGCTTATTTTTATGTCCCGAGCGTGAGCCGTCCCCTTTGTGACCACGAGTGGAAGTGCCACCGTGACCAGAACCCTGACCGCGCGCTATTCTTTTTCTATTTTTAGTTGCTCCCGTTGCCGGTTTCAAATTGTGCAATTCCATATCGCTCTTACTTTTATTTAGTGCTATGACTTTTTTTTAATTTGAAAGACTTTTGTAGGCATATTCCTACCCAAAGCTGTATTTACAGCGTTTTTGATGTCACTAAATGACTGATTTTAGCGACCATGCCGAGAATTTGAGGGGTTGCCTCGTGCTCTACGGTGTGGTTTATCTTACGCAAACCCAAAGCAGCGATAGTATCCTTTTGACTTTGCGGACGCTTGATGATGCTTCTAATTTGAGTTATTTGTATTTTAGCCATGATATTTTAATTGAATACGATGATTATCTTTTAGAACTTCGACCTGCGGTCTGTCTGAAACTTAATAAATTAACCTTTGAATAATTTTTCCAAACTCATACCTCTGGTTTTGGAGATTTCGAGTGGGTCACGCAACTTACAAAGAGCGTCAATGGTTGCTTTCACAACGTTGTGCGGATTGGAAGAACCCTGTGACTTTG
>JAYUHK010000183.1:0-2636 GCA_043767025.1 Saprospiraceae bacterium
ACTTAAATAGATGACATTTAATATTCGACATAATTCGTTGATTTTCAATAGTTTATGATGACTCAAAATTAAAAACTAAAAACTTATAACTATTTAGAATCAAATATTATCAAATAAAACGATGCAAAATTTTATCATTTTTCTCATTGCGCTCAACTTTTCAGCCTGCAATGTGCCAAAAAAAGCAACAGCAGACACTGTTGAGTCGCCGACATTCAAAATATTGTATGACTTGGCGCGTCCCGACACCACTTTTTTGATGCCTGCCGAGCTAATCGAAATATCGGCGTTGAGCATGATGTCCGACCCTTCCAAAATGTGTACCCTCCAAGACGAGCGCGGAATTTTGTATATTTTGGATAAAAAAACTGGCAGTGTGACGAGTAAAATCGTTTTTGAGTCCAAAGGCGATTTTGAGGGATTGGAGGTCGTCGGCGATGTAGCCTATGCCGCAAAAAGCAACGGAACACTCTACGAAATTACAAAATTCGGCACCGAAGAGCAGCAAATAAAGCAATTAAAATCTTTTTTGACCAAAAAAAATAACATCGAAGGCTTGGGATATGACGAGCTGAAAAATAATTTACTCTTGGCTTGCAAAGGCTCGGGCAGCGAAACCGAAACTTTTCGCAGAGATATTTTTGCGTTCAATCTAAAAAATAAGACTGTCGCCGCCGAAGCAGTTTACAGCATCAGCAACCAACAAATCGTGGATTTTATCCACCAAACACCTACTTTGGACTCCACAGAATTTGAGATTTATTTGCACCCCAGCGCAGCCGAAGACTGGAAGTTGGGACCGTCCGCCGTTGCGCTGCACCCTGTTTCGCACGACGTTTATTTACTCTCATCGGTCGGAAAACTCTTTTTGGTGTTAGATTACAAAACTGGAAAACTAAAATATTTACAAAAATTAGATAAAAAAATTCACGCGCAGCCCGAAGGCATCGTTTTTGACAAAGACGGCACGCTTTACATCTCCAACGAAGGCAAAAAAGGCAGTGGCGGAATGATACATCGTTTCGGAACGCATAAATAAATACTCGAATATTCGATTTTTTGCCAAAAAGTCGCTAACTTTGTGAGCAAAACTAAATTTTTAATCTTATTTTTGAATCATAGTCTGTACTTTATGAGTATCATTGAAATAAAAGTCCCCGCGATGGGCGAGTCCGTGACCGAAGTTACGCTGTCACAATGGCTGAAAAAAGACGGCGATATTATCAAAATTGACGAGCCGATTTGCGAATTTGAATCCGATAAAGCTACGCTCGAGCTGCCCGCAGAAGTCGCTGGCAAACTCACACACGTCGCCAGCGAAGGTTCTGACTTGAAGATTGGCGATGTGATTGCTCGGATAGACACAAGTGCGGCAGGCGCAGCAGCCGTCGCGCCACAGCCCGTTGCCGCGCCCGCAGAGGCAGCCAAAACCGTCGCCGCGCCGCCCAAAGAAAATTACGCTACAGGACACCCATCGCCTGCGGCAGCCAAAATAATGGCGGAAAGCGGCGTGAGTTCGGTGGTCGGAACAGGACGCGACGGACGGATTACGAAAGAAGATGCACAAAAAGCAGCAACAGCTCCAAGTCCAGCAAAAGCCCCAGAAACTCCTGCGCCGAAAGCAGCAGTACCGACTGTGGCGGTAAGTGCAGCGACGAATTTCAGCCGAAATGTTCGGAGTGAAAAAATGAGCCGTATGCGCAAAACCATTGCGAAGCGATTGGTGTCCGCCAAAAATAATACTGCCATGCTGACCACTTTCAACGAAATAGACCTGACGGAAGTGATGGCTTTGCGAGAAAAATATCAAGAAAGATTTGTGGCGAAATACGGTATTAAATTGGGATTTATGTCCCTTTTTGCCAAAGCCTGCGCAAAAGTGCTGATAGAAATGCCCGAAGTAAACGCCATGATTGACGGCGAAGACCTGATTTTGCACGAATACGCAGATATTTCGATTGCCGTTTCTACGCCTACAGGGCTGGTGGTGCCGCCAGTGTTCAACGTAGAATCTTTGACTTTGGCACAGATTGAATTTAAAATCAAAGAGTTGGCAGACAAAGCGCGAGCGGGCAAACTAACGATGGACGAAATGACGGGCGGCACGTTCACGATTACCAACGGCGGCGTATTCGGCTCCATGATGAGTACGCCGATTATCAACGAGCCGCAATCGGCGATTTTGGGAATGCACGCCATTCAGCAACGCGCTATGGTCATCAACGGCGAGATAAAAATCCGCCCGATGATGTACGTCGCGTTGAGCTATGACCACCGCGTGATAGACGGCAGTTCGTCCGTCACATTTTTAGTAAGAGTAAAAAAATTATTGGAAGACCCGGTCGCGCTTTTGATGGACTTGTAGGAAGAAACTAACGATAAGTAGTTTTTAGTGATTAGTTTTTAATTTTCAGTTGCATAAGTAATTGACAATCAATTATTTACGGTGCTATACACTCGTAGATAGTTCTGTGTAAAATTTGTAAAAAGCTGTATCTAAATAGTTTTATGTATTGGCAACAGCTTTAGCTGTTGTAAAAAAAAATGGTGCATCGGCTTTAGCCAAATACTTGCCACAAGCGAGTCGTTTAGGCTAAAGCCAATACTAATTATTATTCGTTGCCCGACTGCTAAAG
>JAYUHK010000184.1:0-6703 GCA_043767025.1 Saprospiraceae bacterium
ACTTAAATAGATGACATTTAATATTCGACATAATTCGTTGATTTTCAATAGTTTATGATGACTCAAAATTAAAAACTAAAAACTTATAACTATTTAGAACGGATAATCAAGCATATCCCTCAAACGGATTTTATCATTCGATATTCGGCGTTCCGTGTTCAATATTCGATATTTGTCGTTTGATACTCGTCGTTTGCTCATTGACTAAAAATAGTTCGGTGGCTACTTAATCTAAAAATATAGTATGTATTCTTCTCATTTATTTCAAGAAAAAATTGCGCTCGTGACTGGCGGCGGCAGTGGTATTGGGTTTCAGATAGCCAAAAGGCTGCTCGAATGTGGTGCAAAAACGGTTTATATTGCCTCCCGAAAAGAGGAAAGATTGCAGAGTGCGGTGCTTGAGCTTGCTGCTTTTGGCGATGTCCGAGCCTGCGCGCTCGATATTCGCTTGCCCGAGTCCGTCGAGCGATTGGCGGATATGATTGCTGCGCAAAGCGGACGTTTGGATATTTTGGTCAATAATGCGGGCGGACAATTCCCGTCGCCTGCCGAAGCTATCACGCCCAAAGGCTGGCAGGCGGTCATCAATACGAACTTAAACGGCACTTGGTACGTCACGCAGACGATGGCGAATCGATTTTTTTTCGAGCAAAAAAGCGGCTCGGTAGTCAATATTATTCTCAATCACATGAGGGGTTTTCCGGGAATGGCACATTCGGCAGCCGCTCGGGCGGCGGTCGGCAATCTTTCCAAAACGCTCGCCATCGAGTGGGTCAATCGTGGCATACGACTCAACTGCATCGCTCCGGGTATTATCCAGTCGAGTGGTTTGGAGCAATATCCGCCCGAGTTGCTGGTAGGTATTTCGGACAAAATACCGATGAAAAGGCTCGGCACCACGACGGAAGTGGCAGACGTAGCTTTGTTTTTGTGCAGCCCTGCGGCGGCTTATATTACGGGTGAAACGATTTATGTGGACGGCGGCGCACGGCTTTGGGGCGACGTGTGGGAAATAGAACAGGTTTAAAAAGCCCACTCCTCGTCTATCGGCGGCGACTGGTAGCGATTTTTGCTCGCAACCCTTTGTTTTTGTCGCTCGATGACGAGATGCGCCAGCCCAACTTCGGCTCTCACCAACGAGTTGGGCATCAATACTGCGTTGATTTTATGCTCGTCAATATCCAATCTATACATCAAACTCAACAACATATCTAATTGATATTCAATCATATAGGCGATTTTTTTGGAAAGCAGCACAAAAAATTCTTCTTCCGACATTTCGTCAGAAGTTTGTTTTTCCAACTCAAAATCTTTTACAATAAGTTCGGTACTTTGGTTTTGCATAGTTTAGATTTTTTTTGGAAGATTGTTTATATTTGTCCGCGCATTTGAACGATAGATTTGTGACCTATTATTTTTATTTTAGACCAACAAAAGTAATCACTTTTTTTCATTCCGCCTTCAGAGTTGAATTATTTTTTTAACCCGTATTTTGCTCGGAAGGGAAAAATGCCATCAACAACTTTGTAAAACTTGATATTCAGATGCTTGCGCAAAATACTTTTTTTACTAAAAATTTCAGATAGCGTTTTTTAACTGCGAATGTTTTTTCTTCATTCCTTATAGAAATTCAAATTTTTACAAAAATGCAGTCGGAAGAAGCAAAAATTATTTGAAATGCAACACCAACACTTAAAATAAAACGCCTAATTTTTCAACCATTATTTTTATTTATGAAAAAATCTACCGCCGTCACTTACTATATTGCTGCCAACGGAGGACCCGAAATCGAGCTGACCGACACACAAGCCAACGCCTTGGACGCAGTCCAGATGCACTCGGACGAGCATAGTTTTCATATTTTGCAAGCTCAAAAATCCTATAAGGCGCAAGTATTGGAGGCAAATTTTGATGCCAAAAGTTTTCGGATTCGAGTGAATGGCAACGTACACGAAATAAAAATCAGCGACCAATACGATAAATTGGTCAAGGACATGGGGCTTACGGTAGGCACAGTCGGCAAGATAAGCAACATAAAAGCGCCGATGCCCGGATTGGTGCTGGAGGTTTGTGTGAGCGTGGGGCAGACTGTCACCAAAGGCGATATGTTGCTGATATTGGAGGCGATGAAGATGGAAAATGTCCTCAAAGCAACGAGCGACGGCGTTGTGAAAGCCGTCCATATCCAGAAAGGCACGCCCGTAGAGAAAGGACAGCTTTTGTTGGAGATGGAATAAAAAAAGGTTTCCACTCCCGAAGATGTCCAGTTTTTTTTGCGCGCCCAACAGCTCAAAATTACAAATCAGTACCAATCTGTGTGCGTGACGCGCTCACAAAAACAGGTTACTTTCCGATACAGAAATCCCTAAAAATTTTCTCCAACAAGTCGTCGGTGGAGATAGCTCCGACTATTTCGCCCAAATGCAAGAGGGCGCGGCGAATATCCATCGCCACGAAATCATTGGACGTTGAGTTGCGCAAGCCGTTGAGTGCGTCGGCGAGGCTGTCGTCGGCGAGGCGAAGGGCTTCGTAGTGGCGAGCGTTGCTCACGATGCTGCCTTCGCTGTTGAGGCGTTGGGCGATAGCAAGGTCGTAAATCCTTGTTTTTAGGTCGTCAATGTTCGTTTGTTGGAGTGCGGACACTGTCACAATTTGTTCATTTTTTACAAAATAATTTACATAATCGCTCGACTTCGCAAGCGGCTCTAAATCCATTTTGTTGGGGACTAAAATAATTTTCAACTCTTCGTAATGCAACTCCGTCAGGTCAGACAATACTTCGCGAGCATCAATTTTTGTGACATCAAAAACGTAGATAAGCAGTGCGGACTGTCGTATTTTTTCCATCGTCCGAGCCACCCCAAGAGCTTCGATAGCGTCGGTTGCTTCGCGAATACCCGCAGTGTCAATGAGGCGAAAGATTACGCCGTTGATGTTGAGCGTTTCCTCGATAGTGTCGCGTGTGGTGCCTGCTATCGGACTTACGATAGCGCGTTCTTCGTTGAGCAGTGCGTTGAGCAGCGTAGATTTTCCGGCATTGGGGCGACCCGCAATAACGGTAGAAATGCCGTTTTTGATAGCATTTCCGAGCGAAAATGACCCAACGAGCTTGCCGATAAAACTGCGACTTTTTTCTATGAGCGTCATCAATTCGCTGCGGTCGGCAAACTCTACATCTTCCTCTCCAAAGTCCAGCTCCAGCTCCAGCAGGCTCGCAAAATGGATAAGTTGCTGCCGTAGTTGTTTGATTTCGTTGCTGATACCTCCTTTCATTTGCTGCATCGCAAGGCGGTGTGAAGACTCCGAAGAAGACGCAATAAGGTCGCCTACGGCTTCGGCTTGTGACAGGTCTAATGCGCCGTTCAAGAAAGCGCGCATCGTAAATTCGCCAGCTTTCGCCAACTGCGCACCGTTTTCTAACAGCAATTCTATAATTTTTTGTTGG
Source organism: Saprospiraceae bacterium (assembly GCA_043767025.1). Lineage (GTDB taxonomy): Bacteria > Bacteroidota > Bacteroidia > Chitinophagales > Saprospiraceae > JAYUHK01. Next base: position 3,446 of record JAYUHK010000184.1, read on the forward strand.
ATAAAAGGCGACCCGTGACAGGATATTTCGACCGTATTTTCTTTCGTATAAGAGCGTGGAGCTACAAAAACACTTATCAGCACTTCGTCAATTATGTTTTTATCCCTGTCACAAATTTTTCCAAAATGAATCGTGTGAGAGGTTACTTTTTCTAAATTTTTACCCCAAAAAACTCGATTGGCGATGCGGATAGCATTTTCGCCCGAAAGCCGTATGAGTCCAATCGCTCCCACGCCGCTCGGCGTGGCAAGTGCTACAATTGTTGGCTGAAACATATAATTTTACAATATTTTAAAGCGTTGAGAGTCAGTATTCGATGCCTTTCAGAAAGGGAACGAAGCGAAAATTTCCAAATTCTTCGGTGCGGAAGTCCGTATCCGAGTGGCGAGTGATGCGGCACATTACTTGATTTTTGGTACCCATCGGCACCACACATACGCCGCCAACGGCGAGCTGTCGGAGCAGCACATCGGGGACTTTTTCCGCTCCTGCAGTCAGCAAAATACTATCGAAAGGCGACATTTCGGGCAAACCTTCGTATCCGTCGCGGAGGTAAGTTCGGACTTTTTTGATACCCAACTTCAGCATAAGCTGGGTCGTATTTCGATATAAAATTTCTTGTCGCTCCAGAGAATAAACGCGCGCGCCGAGCAGGGCGAGTATGGCGGCTTGGTAGCCCGAGCCAGTACCGATTTCCAAGATTCGCTGCTCGGGCTGGACGTTGAGCAGCTGCGTTTGGAGTGCCACCGTGTAGGGCTGCGAGATGGTTTGACCGCCCGCAATCGGAAAAGCGTTGTCTTCGTAGGCTCTTTCCTCGAAGGCTTTTTCCATAAAAAAATGGCGCGGCAGCTCCAACATAGCCGAAAGTACGCGCTCGTCGTGGATTTTTTTTGCCCGCAACTCTTCTATCAACCGCTTCCGAAGTCCTTTGTGGCGGTAAGTGTCAATCATAGTTAGATTCAGAATTTGTTTGTAAAATCATCGCAACGGTCTGGTATTGCCGCAGAAAGAAAAATATTCAGACACAAAAGTACTAAAAAAATTAAATTTGAGGGTTTAGAAATGACTGATACCTTTGAGGTATTGGTAGGCTCGGACGCAACTAATTTTTTGGCTTTACGGTCTTCGCTGTTCGTTTGGAATAACGTGTTTTTGTAAAATCCGCCTGCCGAGTGACTGGCTTTCATTTCCTTTTTTGACTTCCCAAAGCGTATCACTTGCTTTTCTTGCCGCATTTTTTAGGTCAATAATCGGTTTGAAATAGTCTTTTTCGAGGTCAAAATTATAAAAAATACATTCCATCGGCGTGATTAGCGAAGGATTGTGGAGCAGGTGTGTAGGCAGATTTTGGAGTTCGGGCAGCCATTTTTTGATAAAAATACCGTCGGGGTCGTGCTTTTCAGAGTTGTGAATCGGGTTGTAAATCCGAATCGTGTTGATGCCCGTCACGCCCGCTTGCATCTGAAACTGCGAAAAATGAATGCCCGGTTCGTAGTCCAAAAACATCTTGGCGAGGTGCCCAACGCCCGCCTGCCAAGGCTGCCAAAGTGAGTGCGTGAGGAAAGAAACTACCATCGCGCGCATCCTAAAATTGAGGTAGCCCGTCGCTCGGACGCAGCGCATACAAGCGTCGATGAGCGGAAAACCAGTTTTTCCGTCTTCCCACGCCCGCAGCACCGCAGCGTCTGTGTCGGCGCGAAGATGGTCGTAAGCGGCATTGATGTTGTGAAATTCCATCTCCACTTCGCTCTCGAATTTTTGCATAAAATGGTCGCGCCAGCGCAGCCGCTCCAAAAAATTAGTAACATTGTTCTTTCCAATTCGCAGCGTGTTGGCGGTCGCAAACTGATAAACTTGCTTGCTCGATAGGCAGCCCCAAGCCAAATATGGCGAAACGCGACCGCAATGCCTGCGCGCCAAGTCGGGTTTGGAGATATTTTTCATATAGGTCTTACCGCGTGTATCGAGGAAAGAGTGGAGGTATTTCCAAGCGGCAGTTTCGCCTCCGGGCTGAAACTCTGGACTTCGCACCGTGATAGTTTCTGGCAAGTCAGCTCCAATCAATAGTTGGCGGAGTTTGGATTCAATGCGATTATTAAATGGCATAAAACGTGTAAAATCAGCATTTTGTATCGGCTTTTGAGCAATCGAATACCAATCGTCTTTCCACGTCTTGCGGTGCTTGAGTCCGCGATAGATGCCACTCATTTGGCTTTCTTGCCAGTCAATGCTGTGTTTTTTGAAAAGTGTTTTGAGGCGGCGGTCGCGGTCGAAAGTGAGGTTTGTACCTATTTCCTCGTAAGAAAAAACGTGGTTTATGGTGTAGTTGGCGATAAGATTTTGGAACACGAAATCAGCTTCGTTGTGACAAATCAAAATGCTTAAATCGCTGGCTATCAGTCGTTTGTTCATGTCCGAAAGACTTTCATACACAAAACGATGATGCCGCACATCACTGTCGTAGTGCTGCATCACGGACGGCTCGAAAGTGTAAAGCATTAGCGTATTGCCGCCGCTCGCCGCCGCTCGCTGCAATGGCTCATGGTCGCGCAATCGCAAATCTCTTTTAAACCAAACGATATTTAGCGGTTCTTTCATCTTTGGTCAAAATTTTTGCTGTTGGGTATGGTGGTGTATCGGCTTTAGTTGCCCGAAAGCTAAAGCAGTCGGCTATTAATGCAGACTAAATGGACGCAAATACTTAAACACATTTTTCAGCTATCAAAAACCAATTTTAACTCCAAATCCTGTATTTTGGTTTTGGTGTACATCTGGAACAATATCGTTGTCGTGAAGTTCTACAAACTTCAAGTTTTTTAAGCCTTTGATTTCGATAGGCACTTTTTTGAAATGGTTGTTGTTGAGGTACAAAAGCTCCAAATGGCTCAGTCGGCTGATATTTAAGGGCAGACCTTTCAAATCGTCGTTTTCGAGGTGTAGGGATTTTAGATTTTTTAGCTTGCTGAGGGTCGAAATATTTTTTCTCAACTGAAATTTTTTATCATCGTTGAGGTACAACTCTTGCAGGTTCTGCAACTTGACGAAAGAAGAAGGCAGCGTTTTGAAGTCATTTCCGCTCAAATCCAGCACTTTGAGGTTCGCTAAAAGCCCAACGCCGGGCGGAATTTGTGCCAGATGGTCGTTTTTTAAACTCAAATATTCCAAGTTAGAAAACTTTGTCCATATCGAGTCGGGTATGCGCAGCGACGAGCTATCGAGTGTGAGGCGATAGACTTTTGCGGGATTTTTTAGCGCGTC
>JAYUHK010000185.1:0-26780 GCA_043767025.1 Saprospiraceae bacterium
AGACTCAAACAGTTTTCGCTTCGCCAGACGATATTTTTGCAAAAACTTGAATTTCTACAAGGCACGTCTGAAAAGACAGTGACTTTGAATAAAATGCTGTTTGAAATTTTAGTAAAAAGATTTTTTGCGTAACGTGAGTTATATAATAATAAAAAACATAAGTGTTTGCAAAAAATTACCTATGAGTACATAACGTTGCAACTAATTGACTATCAACTACTTGTGCGACTAAAAACTAAAAACTCAAAACTATTTATTTATCTAAAATCAATTTCCGTATTGTCGCCGATGTTGAGGCTTTGGCTCAATCCCTTGACGGACGTGTCGCTGCCGATGACCGAATTGTGGAGTACGACTTCGTTGAGTTCGGCATAGCTGCCGATGATAGAATTTTTGACGATGGCGGCGGTAATGATAGCGTTGCTGCCGATGGTGGCGTAAGGTCCGATGATGGAGTTTTTGATGGTGCAGCCTTCTCCGATGCTGACGGGGTGAATGATAATCGTGTTTTCGTACTCGGGAATGTCAATAGATTGGAGGTTATTTTTGTCGAGCAGCATGGCGTTGGTTTCGAGCAAAATCCCTTTTCGTCCGCAGTCGAACCAATTATTGATTCGGTAGGTACTGAATTTGATGCCGCGATTGAGCATACACATCAGTCCGTCGGTCAGTTGTATTTCGCCGTTGGTCCTTCGGTCGAGGCGGATATTCTCGTCGATACAATCCACGAGTGTTTGTACTTCTTTTATTTTGTAAAGACCGACGATTGCCATGTCGGACATCGGGATTTTTGGTTTTTCTTCTACTTTTTTGACCATTCCTATTTCGTCGAACTCGACTACTCCAAATTCGCGCGGGTCTTCTACTTTTTTGACTCCCAAGCAGGAGGTTGGCTGCCGCAACATTTCTTTCAAGTCTGCCTCAAAAATAATATCGCCGAGAACGATAAAAATTTCTTCGGTGTTGCGGAATGTCTTGCGCGCCGTCCAGATGGCGTGACCCAATCCTTCTCGCTCGTGCTGGACGACAAATTCTTTTTCGAGCGTGGGATATTGTTGCTCGACGTAGTGTTGGATTTTTTCGCCCAAGTAACCGATGATAAAAACAAATTCTTTGATGCCCGCCTCCAATAATTTGTCAATAATAAAAGCAATAATAGGTTTTCCCGCCACCGGTATCAACGGCTTGGGCTGCGTGTAGGTGTGTGGGCGCAAACGCGAACCCACACCTGCGACAGGGATAACAGCTTTCATATAGGTCTTTACAACGTTTTTTTTAAGATTGTGTTACATTTTTTTCGTTCAAAAAATTTTCCCACTCATAAAAAATGTCTTTTTTCATCACGCGCGGAAATTTACTCTGCCCCAAAGATTTGCCGCCTTTCCGAAGCCAATCGTAGAACATTTCGGTCGGGACTATTTTTAATATTGGCTCCGCCAATGCTGACTTTCGCTCGGTGGCGTAGTCGTCGTTGATGATTTTGAGTTCGTCGTCGATAGTTTTCATCAGCAGCTCTGCATCAACAGCCGGCTCGCAATCTATGTACCAACTGTGGCGATGGTGGTTGCCTGCCGTGATGCCGCATACCGTAAATTCATTGATATTGACATTCAGGACTTCTTGGGCGTGACTGACGGCGTGGTTCATATTATCTACCGAAAGATGCTCGCCGCAAATGCTCAAAAAGTGTTTAGTGCGCCCTGTGATAATAATTTCGCACCGCGCTACGTCCGTGAATCGCACCGTATCGCCTATCAAATAACGCCACGCACCCGAGCAAGTACTCAACAAAAGCGCGTAATCTACGCCTGTGGTCACTTCTTCGACCGTAAGAGCGGTGGCAGTAGGTTTTATGTTGCTGTCTTCATCAAAATTTTCTTCATTGAACGGTACGAACTCGAAGAAAATCCCGTTGTTGAGCAGCAATGCCATTGAGCGAGTTTCGGGACGGTTCTGGAAGGCGATGAAGCCTTCGGAAGCCAAATAGGAATCCATATAGACGAGTGGGCGTGCCAAAAGTCGCTCAAAACTTTTTTGATACGGCTCAAAGGCAATGCCGCCATGCACAAAAACAGAAAGATTGGGCCACAACTCGTGGATATTTTTGAGTTTGTGTTTTTCGATAATTTTCTCCAAAGTCAGTTGTATCCACGACGGGATACCAGACAAAAAGCCCACGTCCCAAGTAGGTGCCAGCTCCGCAATGGCTTCGATGCGGTCGTTCCATTCGCCGATGCGGGCGATTTCGGGACCGGGTCGGTAGGAACTGCGCAGCCAGAATGGGGGTTCTTTGGCATTGATGCCGCTCAAATCGCCAACGAAGTAGCCGCCTTTGTTTTGTAAGTCGCTCGTGCCGCCTATCATGAGCATTTCTTTGGTAAAAATATCAGAATCCAAATTGAATTTTGTGAGGCAGAAGAAGGTTTTGAGGGCTGCCTTTCGCATCGCTTTTTGCATCTCATCAGTGACGGGGATATATTTGCTGGGCGCGCCAGAAGTGCCAGAACTCAAAGCAAAATTGCGAACTTTGCCCTCCCACGTCACGTCTTCCTCGTTGTCGAGGAGGCGATGCCACCATTCGTCGTACATTTTGTTGTAGTCAAAAATCGGTACGCTGGCTTGATATTCCTCAACGGGATTGTCGCTCATCAGCAGTTCTTGAAAATCATAATGCCGTCCAAAAGCTGTATTTTTGCCCGTTTCTAATAGTTTTTTGAACGTGCGAAGCTGCATACGATTGGGTCGGAGCTGCCGAAAATCTACCGTATTGCGGATTTTGATACTCCTTTTGATGATAGCTCCTAATAAAGGTTTGGCGGTCAAGATGGGTTTTGTTTTTGTTTTCATTGTTGGTATTTTGATAGTTTTTTATTTTTGTAAATGTTTTTAAAGAATTATTTTCGATTGTATAATATGATAACTAATTGATTATCAAATACTTGTGCGACTAAAAACTAATTGCTAATAACTACTTAATGCTATTTCTACCGCTTTTTCTGCGTGGATTTTTGCGGTGCGGAATAAGTGTACTCCGATGTCGTCGGGTTGTATCAGCAGTTCGATTTCGGTGCAGCCTGCGATGATTGCTTCGGCACCATTTTGGGTCAATTTTTCAATAATTTTAAGATACGTTTGCTTCGATTCGTCTGTTATGATGCCTTTTACGAGTTCGTCGTAGATGATTCTATGCACGTCCGCACGGTCGGCAGCATCGGGAATTATGATGTCTATATCAAATTTACTCTTGAACCGCGCTTTCAAAAAATCTTCTTCCATAGAGTATTTGGTGGCAAGCAAACCCAGTTTTTTGAATTTTTTTTTCTGGATTTCTTCAGCCGTCGCATCTACGATGTGCAGCAACGGGACGTTGAGATGTCGCTCCACAGCGTCAGCCATTTTGTGCATCGTATTGGCACAGATAACGATAATTTCCGCGCCCGCCACCTCCAATTTTTTGGCAATATCTATCATTCTCTCGGTCAGCAAGTCCCAATCTCCTTGTCGCTGAAGGTTGGATATTTCCGCAAAATCCACCGAATACATTATACATTCGCAAGAGTGCGAGTCACCTAACAATTCCTTAACCTTTCGGTTGATTATTTGATAATACAAGTTGGAGCTTTCCCAAGACATTCCGCCGATAAGACCGATTATTTTCATATTTATTGGACGCATTTAGAACACCAGACAAGTGTGCAGAACAAATATACGATTTATTCTGCATAAAAATCAAATTTGTTTCAAAAATATTGACACGGACAAAAGTAGGATATTTTACTGCGAAACTTATTTTTAAGAAACAACGTTTTTAAAAATATTATAATTATTTTTGTAAAAATTTTCTGCCATCAACATAAAAAATCAAATCCAATGAAAAAATCATTCATAATGGCTGCTGCTATAGCTGCCGTTGGACTTTTTGCTTGCCAAAATACGCCCAAAAAAGCGGAGTCCCAACCCATAGTTACTACTGGAGCGAAGCCTTTTGGAGCCGCTATTACCGCCAACGGAGCGGTCGGCTACGACGAAATGTTGGAAAAAACAAAAACTCTCTCTAAAGATTCGTTGGCGATAAAAGTGGTCGGAAAAGTAGAGTCCGTCTGCCAAATGAAAGGCTGCTGGATGAATGTCGTATCCGAAACCGCCGGAAAAGATACGATGTTTGTGCAGTTCAAAGACTACGGATTTTTTATGCCGAAGGATATTGCGGGTAAAAAAGTGATTTTTGAAGGCTTTGCGTACCGCGAAGAAACAAGTGTAGATGATTTGCGCCATTATGCCGAAGACGAACACAAAAGCAAAGCGGAAATCGAAGCTATTACGAAGCCAAAATCAGAACTAAAATTCCTCGCGTCGGGAGTTTTGTTGCTCGAATAAGTTACCTGTCTTTAATGAATTTTCAAGCTGCGGAAGATTTTATTTTGAGTAAGCTGCGGCGAGAACTTTCGCATCAGCTTACTTATCACGGCGTTCATCACACATTAGATGTGTTGAGCGTGGCGGAGCATTTGTGCCGTACCGAAAAAATATCGCTTTCCAACACTACTTTGCTTCGCACTGCCGCGCTTTATCACGACAGTGGGTTCACGGTTGCTAATGCCAACCACGAAACTTTTGGCTGTGCAATAGCCAGAAGTGCGCTGCCCAACTTCGGCTACTCCAACGCCGACATCGAAAAGATTTGCGGAATGATAATGGCTACCAAAATACCCCAAACGCCGCTCACTCGCCTTGAAGAAATCCTTTGCGATGCTGACCTCGATTATCTCGGGCGATCCGACTTTTACAGCATCGGCGAAACGCTCTACGAAGAACTTTGCGCTTTCCAAGTGCTTGGCAGCCGCAGCGATTGGAACAATTTACAAATAAAATTTCTTCAAGCCCATCACTTTTTTACCCCAACCAACCAGCGTTTGCGCGAGCCGCAAAAGCAGCTTTTTTTAGCCGAACTTCTTCAAAAATAATTTTTTTATTTCAAAATCATTTTAGCGGCAGCTACTTTTCCGACAGCGTCTTTGGCTGCCAAAAAATAAATACCCGCCGATATCGCAGGGCGAGAAAATGCACAATTACTGTTTTCTGTGATATTTTGAGTCCAAACTATCTTTCCATGTTCGTCTGTGAGTCGCAAACTAACAGGACTTTGTAGGTTTTCCCAACTTATTATTGATGTATCTGTAAAAGGATTCGGCGATATTTTCAGCGAACTCAAAGGTATTTTTTTATCCGATTCTGCGACTCCACTTGCAGCGCAAGTGTTGTATAAATATTGAGTGTAGGCTTTGAAAGCGGCTTCTTCAGGAACAAAAAACGTGCTGCTGCTGCCGTTTGTGTAGCCCGCAGCTCCCGTGTAACCATTAGTGATGAAAACGATGCCCGATTTTTTGATAGGGTCATAAAACATATCGCTCAACAAGCCGTAAGCATCGCCCGCGTGACCATAGAAAATTTTGTTTGGCACAATCACGTCTGCGCCCACAGTACCCAACACACGCTCTATGCCAAGCCCCCAACTGTTGAAAAAATTGCCGTAGTTATCGCCATTTTGCCCATTGAAAGTCCACTGGTCAGAGCGCATGAGAGCCACCGTAGCGGGTTGGAGGATAGTAACATTGTTTTGATAAGTCCCATTTCCCATCAGCATTTGTAGGATTTTCGTCAGTCCCAACGCGGACACTCGAAATCCTCCCTGCGGACCAAAAGCGACTGCATTTTTACCGATTGGATAGTTGGTGTAGTCTAAAGGAGCTGGCGCAACTCCTTGAAAGTTGTCCGTTTGGGGCGTTCCACTTCGATACAGAACAGATAAATTGTTGATATTGGGCAATGAACGAACATTGAATCCGCCTATGATTTGGAGCGGCGCGAGGATACTGTCTTTCACAAAAAGGTCGAAACGCCGTCCAGAAAGTTTTTCTACCAATGTGCCAACGATGCCAAAATTGAGGTTGGAATAAATAAAAAACGTACCCGGCGACTCCGCTCGCCACATATCGGAGGTATAAAACTGCCCGTTGGGAAGCAAAATTTCTTTCAACGACGGCGGATTGGTTGGGTTGGCATAGGTGTTGGAAAGAAAATTGTCGTAGCCCGTGCCGTCCTGCAAGCCAGAGGTATGAGAAAGCAACTTGCGAAAAGTAATCGGCACGGTCGGAAAACTCGGACTTCGGACGCTGTAGCCCAGCGTGGTGCTAATGTCGTCGTCTAATCCAAACAAGCCGCGTTCATACAATTTCATCAAAGCGATAGCCGTGATAGACTTTGAGATAGACGCTATCCGATACAGCGTGCTGTCTGTGACAGGCTTGTTGCGAGCAATATCCGACTTACCGAAGTGATAAATTTGCTGTATTTCGTTTCCACAAATTGCTATTGCCGACACCCCGACGAGCTGTTGGGCGGTGGCGGCAGAGTCCATCGCCGCCTTGAAAGTTTGGGCAGATATATTTTGATTGGCGGCAAAAACGACAAAAATAAAGGCAAAAATATTTTTCATACACGATTTTTTATGGAATAAGGAAAAAATAACGTTAAGTTTGGGCATAAAGTTAATACTTTTGGAAAAATTTAAGGCAGATTTTTCTAAAAAAACTAAAAACTAAAAAATGCTAAATACTTCGCTGTTTGACCAAATACAAGAGTCGGTCGCTTTTATCAGACAACAAACAGATTTTCAGCCTCGTTTTGGTATTATTCTCGGCACGGGATTGGGCGATTTGACGGACGAAATAGAGCCAATCTGTGAAATCGAATACACTCAAATCCCTCACTTTCCGACGGCTACCGTGCAGAGCCACAAAGGAAAATTAGTGTTTGGGACGTTGGCAGGACAGCCGGTGGTAGTCATGGCTGGGCGTTTTCACTTCTACGAGGGATACTCCATGCAGCAAGTGACGTTTCCAGTCCGAGTACTGCAGTTTTTGGGCATCGAATATTTGTTTATTTCCAACGTGGCGGGCAGCACCAATGCCGCCATCGAAGCAGGCGATTTGGTATTTGTAAAAGACCACATCAATCTGCAACCCGAAAATCCGTTGCGCGGCTTCAACGATGAGCGATTGGGTCCTCGTTTTCCCGATATGCTCCATACCTACGACAAAACGTTGATAAACAAGGCATTAGATATTTCAAAAAAACATTCTATCCGAGCCTCGGAAGGCGTATATGTAGCTTTGCAAGGTCCGAACCTCGAAACTCCCGCCGAGTACGAGTATCTGCACCGCATCGGCGGCGACGTGGTCGGTATGTCCACCGTCCCCGAAGTATTGGTGGCGCGGCATGGCGGACTTTCAGTTTTTGTGGTTTCGGTCGTGTCGAATAAATGCTATCCGCCGAGCGAAATCCAAGTGACCACTGTGGAAGCGGTCATCGCTTTGGCGCGCGCGACAGAGCCAAAGCTCCGCCTTTTGCTGAAAGAATTGCTGCTGGCAATATGATTTTTTATTAAAAACTGTAAATATTTTCGTCTATGACAACCCACAAGCTACCCAAAGGAAAACTTTATTTGTTGCCTGCGCCGTTGGGCGAAGGCGGCGAAACCGCGATACCCGATTATGCGGTAGCGCAAATGCGGCAGCTGACTTTTTTTGTCGTAGAACGCTCCAAAACTGCTCGCCGATGGCTCAAATTTTTGCAGCACCCAACGCCTCAAAACCAGCTCCATGTAGAAGAGCTAAACGACCAAACGCCGCCGTCGGAATGGCAAAATTTTCTCGCACCTGCCGAAAACGGCAATGACATAGGTTTGCTTTCGGAGGCGGGCTGCCCTGCCATTGCCGACCCGGGAGCAGAGTTGGTGCGCTTGGCGCACGAGAAAGGAATTGAAGTAGTGCCGTTGGTGGGTCCGTCGTCTATTTTGTTGGCGTTGATGGCTTCGGGAATGAATGGGCAGCGTTTTTGTTTTCACGGATATTTGCCCGTCAAACCACCAGAGTTGGCGGCTGCGCTGCGCGACTTGGAGCAGCAGTCGCAACAAATGAAACAAACCCAAATTTTTATCGAAACGCCTTACCGAAACAATAGTTTTGTAGAAACCGCGCTCAAAACATTGTCGCCGAATACTCGTTTTTGCATCGCCGCCGACCTCACGCTGCCCACCGAATACATCGTGAGCGGAACGGTGCAATCCTTTAAAAATAAAACGTTGCAGGAACTTCACAAACGTCCAGCTATTTTTTTATTGCTCAAAAGTTGAGAAACGCATCTATTCTTGAGGGCTTTCCGCTTGGGCTTGGAGTTCTGAAAGCAAGTCGCAAAGTGCGTCTTTTATCAACAAGTGTCCTTCGTCGAGGACGTGGAGTCGGACGTTGGGCAAGCCTTCGGCAAGCCATTCGCCGGCGTAAAGCGGTACGATTTCGTCCCTTTTTCCAAAAAATAATTCGGTCGCAATCTGTGTTTCGCGCAGCAAATCCTTAACGCGGTCGGGCGAAAAAACAAAATCGTTGAGGGAAAGCCAAGTACAAAAGATGCGGTCGCGGCGTACTTTCGTGCTGATGTGGCTGTACGCAAAGTCGTGCTTGAACTTTGAAATTAACTTTATTCGGTACAAATAATCAATCAAATTGATAGCCCAGCGGGGTTTTTGGAGCAGCCCGCGCATCACCCATCGAACTATTTTTTTCATAATTCGGGGCATTATCGTGACATTAAAAAATCCGTGCGTAGCGATTCCGTCGGGAGCGATGAGAAAAATTTTGTCTATTTGCGAATGAAATTCAAACAACATCGTCTGCGCAATCCGCCCTCCGAAGCTGTAGCCCATGAGTGAAAATCGGTCTTTTTGCTCGGCACAGAGGATTTGACGGATAATTCCAGCGATGTCTTGTTGTGTAAAATAAGATTTTTTCCATTCTGTTTGTCCGTTGTAAGGCAGGTCAATCGAAAAAATCGTATATTCGTTGCGAAGTGCTTTGCGAAGCGGCAAAAAAATAACTGCACGGTCGGCAAACCCATGGAAAGCTATGAGCAAATTCGGACCTTTTCCGAACCGCAAATAACTGACTTTGGATTCTTCGTATTGCAGAAATTGCCGTTTTTTCAAAATGTTTCTATTGTTTTTATAAAAGTACAAAAAATAATCATCAACTTCCCTAACTTAACATAATGAAAAATAAAATTTGTTCAATCGTCCTTATTTTTTCTCTTTTTGCGGCTTGCTCTTCGTGTAGTTTGAGCCAATATGTGATGAAAAAAAAGTCGGTAGCAGCAGTTGCTTCTAATTCAAAACCTGTCAGCCACGAGCTTTGGGACGGACTTTTGCGGCAGTATGTGGCGGCGAATGGAAAGGTGGATTACAAAGGTTTTTTACGGGATAGTTCGCGCTTTCGCGGCTACTTGGATTTGCTGGGCAGCCACCACCCCAACGACGCGAACTGGACGGAAAAAGAGCAACTGGCGTATTGGATAAATGCGTACAATGCCTTCACTGTCAAGCTGATATGCGACCACTATCCCGTGGCGAGCATCAAAGATATTAAGAATGGAATACCGTTTGTGAATACTGTTTGGGACATAAAATTTATCAAAATCGAAGGCGCAACCTACGACCTGAACAACATCGAACACGGAATAATTAGGGCAAAACTATTCGACCCACGCATCCACTGTGCGGTGAATTGTGCGTCTATTTCCTGCCCACGATTGTTGGCAGAGGCTTTTACGGCAGAAAAATTGGACGCTCAATTAGACTTTGCGGCGCGTGATTTTCTAAAAGACCGCAGCAAAAACGTCCTGTCGGCAGATGCGGTGCAGCTCTCTAATATTTTCAACTGGTACCAGCCAGATTTCAAGAAATCTGGTACTTTGATAGACTTTTTGAACCAATATACGGTCACAAAAATCAATCCGACGGCGAAAATTTCCTATTTGACTTACGACTGGAATTTGAACGGATTGTGATGCTATTTTTTCAAAAATCATTCAAAAAAACAAACTGTGCCGCCCACCCAATCTTTGTCTTTGTTGTAGCGCACGCCGACCATTTCGCCTTTGCTCATTCGACATATATTGTTGATAATCAACGGCTTCGGCGTGTCGGGCAACCAAACTGCCATCATGCGAATCTCGCACTTGGCTGCGCCTGTCGGAGTTTCGATGACGGGCGCGTAGTGTACTTTTTTTTGTAAAATATAATTTTTTCGGTCTTGGACTTCGTCCAAATCTTGCCTTGTGACGTTGATTTTTACGCCCATTCCTGCGAAAGAAAAAAGCGGTTTGAGAACATAATTTTCCAAATCCTCTGGATATTTTTCTATCGTATGCAAAAATCGTGTGGGCGGCACAAAAGGGTTGTTTTCTGCCAAAAGCGGCAGCGTATATTTGCTGATTCTAAAAAACCAATTCGGGTGTCCTGCCCATTCTACATCTACGTCGTCCTGAAAGTCAAACTCTCTGTGTAGGTCATTTCGCTTCAACAATTCGTCAAAAATAACACGGTTGTAGATGCGTTTTACGACTATCCGCTCGCCGTTTTCGCCAAGATGGTACAGTATTTTTCCGTCTTTTTTGAGCTGGCTCAAGCACAAAACTTTGACTCCGAGCAGAGCCTCTGTGATGTAAAAATCTATCCCTGTTGATTGTTTTTCGGGTTCTATTTCGAGCAAAATTACGTCTTTGGGCGCGTGCTTGCCCACAATCGCTTGGCGCAAAATCTCCACATAGCCAGCAGCGTCCAAGCCGCCGAACATCGTAATGAAGTCCGCAGGTATGGTTTCAAAATGCTTGCGGTAAGCGTCCGCCAGCAGTGTTTGGAAAAAATAAAGCGACGGAAAGCCCTGAATCTCAATGAGTTGTGGTGTCAGCTCGCCGTGTTCGTCCGTGCAAACTCCAAAATCCAACTGCATAAAAAGCGACTGCCCTTCTTCTCCCGGCACGAACTGCGACGGCTCAATGGCTGCGTCCGTCTGGGCTTTGAAATCTGGCTGACTGATGGTATGAAAAATTTTGTCACACGCCTCCAACAATTTATTTTTGAACTTTTGAGGAACAAAAACAGGCGACTCGGATACCCGAAAACCAACCGAATGTCCTGCATACGTCGTGTCAATCGTATTCATCAGTGCTGCGTATTTTTCAGCCGTAAAAGCAGCGTTGAACGCTTGTCGTAGATTCGGTATCATGGTATTTGGATAGTGATTGTTGGACGATAAAAGTTGAATTATTTTGAAAAAACCATTGTATTTTTTCACAAATTAAGCATTCGCTAAACACAAATTTCTTGTAAATTTTCGATGGCATGGTTCAAAAAAGTCGGCAAAATGGTGCGGAAAGTGAGTGCGATTTTTTCGGGGTCGTGCGCGCTGTCGAGCATTTTTTGATACTCCGACTTTCCAAAATCGCGGATAATATTTTCTTTTCGCTCGTCTTCGGTCAGGTATTTTTCCATTCCGATTTCGTCCGCTTCGGGGTGAAATTGTGTGCCAATCATTTCTTCAGAAAAGCGAATTGCCATCAAAGCTGGATTTTGTCCTGCTTCTACGGTTTCGTAGGCGAGAATTTTGGCACCTATTTTTTCCAAAACTTCTTTTTTAGGATTCAAAATTTGGAAATAACGGAAGTCCGCAGCGTAAAACGGATTGGGCAAAAACTCAAAAATATCGTCTTGAACTTTTGTTTTTTGGACTGGAAAAACACCAAATTTCATTGATTTTCGCTCTTCTATTTCTCCGATTCCGAAGTGAATGCACGCCAACTGAAAGGAATGACAAATAAAAAAAACGTACTTTTTTTCATCGTTTTCGGCAGTCAAATTGTGCGCCCAAAGCTGATTTATGAGCGAAAAAAACGGCTTGTCCCAGCCGCCATCGTACTCCAACGGACTGCCCGGACCGCCCGACGACAGGTAAATATCGAAACTTAAATCTGGTATTTCGTTGCGATGTCGCACATCGAACACTTGATATTCGAGGGGCGTGCGGTAAGATTCCATCATTTGGCACAGGTAGCCAAGCCCTTTGTTGGCTACATTGTTATTGAGGTCCAAAATAGCGACTCTAATTGTTTTCATCATGCGGATTTATAGAATAAAAATAAAATCGGGTTCAATATCCGATTTTTATTTCTATTCCACCGATTTTGGGACGATATTTTTTTGTTATCCACCAAAATCGGAATCTGATTGTCCGCTACTGCGTCTTTCTTTTGCTTTTTTGAAGACCGATGCGTCGGCTTTTCCGAAGGGTATCTGAAAACTTATTTTGTAAAAACGAATGTCGCGACGGCGCATAGTTTCTTGATAAAAATTAGTAAATTGATAAGCTAAAATTTCTTTTCGGGTATTAAAAATATCACTCACACTCAACACGATGTTGGCTGCGCCGCCAAAAAATGTTTTTTTGACCGCAAAATCTACGTTGCCCGTTGGGCGACGCTCGCCCTGCACGAGGACACGCCGCCCGTCGTAATTGCCTTGCAGTTGCGCCGAAAAATTGCTCGGAAATTTGTAGTTCAAAGTCAATTTTCCGTCCAAAGTCCAGCCTGTGGCTTTTATTCCGTTGGCTTCCAACTCTGTGTTATAGACGTTCAGACCGCTCGTAACGTCCATATTTTTTCCTACCGCAAAGCGAACCGTATTGTCCAAACCGTAGCGATAAGAGTTTTTTCCGTTGATAAAAGTAGTCAATATCACCGTTGGATCATTCGGAAACGGCGAGGCGAAAGTCGTAATTACGTTGCTTTCTTGCCGAAAATAGAGCGAAGCCAGCCAGTTGTTGTTGCCTACCAATTTGTTGTAATTGAGTTCGGCGATGTTGATAAATTCGGGTTGCAGTTTTGGGTTGCCGATGCGGATATTTTGGCGGTCGTTGGTCATAATAATCGGCATGAGCTTCATGAAATCGGGGCGATTTATTTTTCTACTGGCGTTGAATTGTATTTCTGAATTTTTTGTTAATTTTTTAGAAAAATAAGCCGACGGAAAGAAAGCATTTTTCAAATCTGCCACACTTTTGGGATAGTTAAACCCAAACGAAGGCGAATTATCGAGCCTCGAAGTACCCGTCAGATGAGATTGTTCATAGCGAACTCCGAGCTGGTAGCTGATGCCGTGCCAGCGATTGGTGTAGGTCGCATACGCCGCATTGATGTAGTCGGTGATGTAGGCGTTCTGCGAAACGTTGGATTGGAGTTCGTATTTTTGCGTAGTGTAATTGAGTTGATTGAAAAAATACTGCTGGTCGCGAATGTTAGTAAAGCTCCGCAAACCCATTTCTATTTTGGACGAATCGTTCAACGGATTGACATAGTCGAGTTGTAAAGTCAGCTGTTGTCCGATATTTCCGCCATTTATTTGCACCAATTCAGGGAAGTTCGGTAGTGTTTGTCCGTTTTTATCCAAGCCTGTGGTCGTCCATTTTGCGACGTTGGACGTGTTGCCCCACTCAAAATTTGCGTCTGCCACTAATTCTTTGCCTTTTTTGCCATACGTTTTTTTCCAATTTATCTGCGTTTGGTAGCGCAAAAATACATTTTGTGGGCGCACAGTCCGCGCGCCACTGTAAAGAGCCGAGTCCCGAGTTTCGGTCGGATAAATATAATTTTGGTTGGAATTGACATTGAATGCTCCCCTCACGATATTGCCCGACACAATCAGCGTGTTGCGATTATTGACCGAATATTCTACCGATAAACGCCCGACTTGGTTGGAATTATTAAATTTGGTGTTGGTTTTTTGGTCAAAAAACACACTTTGGTCGCTGGCTTTGCGGAAAGCATAACTGTTGGTTGGGTTGTTGGACCAGCTAAAATTGTAAAAAGTTGTCACGTTCCAACGCCCTTGCCGGACGTTCAGATTGGCAGTTCCGTTGTAGCGGTTGCCGGTAGCGATGCCGAAAGCCAAAAATCCGTTGTAGCCTGTTTTTTTATTTTTCTTCAAAATAATATTCAAAATACCGCCAGAAGCCGCCGCCTCAAACTTCGCAGACGGATTGGAAATAACTTCCACGCTTTCGATTTGGTCGCTCGGGATTTGGTTGAGCGTCATCATCGTCGGTCGCCCGTCCACATAGACAGTCGTGGAGTTGTTGCGAAGTTGGGCGTTTCCGTCCGCATCGACGGTAACAGAGGGGATATTTTTGAGGACATCTTCCGCCGTGCCGCCCGTAGCAGTGATATTTTTTTCTACATTGAATATTTTTTTGTCCAATCCCAACTGCATCTGCACTTTTTCGGCAGTCACTTCCACCTGTTTCAGCACCTTTTCGTCGGTTGCCAACGCAAGGTCGCCCAAGTCAATTTCGAGATTGTCGGGCGGCGCAATCACGTCATTTTTCGTAAAACTTCGATAGCCGATGAACGAAACCTTGAGCTTTACGGCACCCAACGGCAGCTCGTCTATGTTGAAATCGCCGTTGCTTTTCGTCAAGCCGCCGCCGATGAGCGAGTCTTTTTTGTTAATCGTTTTATACACCACGACCGAAGCGAACTCAATGGGTTCTTTGGTGGTTGCGTCCAAGACCTTTCCGTACAGTCTGCCGATATTGCCGAGTCCGCGTTGGGTTCTGCCTGTGGACGGTTGCTGCGCAAATAGTGTGACGCTGACGAAAAGTAGTCCTAAAAATAAAATATTTTTCATATAAAAACAAAGTAAATTAATTCCGCGAAACAGCACGAACTGCCAAAAAGTTGTGTTTGCGAAAAGCAATGAGAGCTGTTAGACGGCAAACCTTTGGTTAAGTTTAAAGCGGATTTTGAAAAAAACGGTTACAAATATACCGTCCGAATTTTTTGGGACTCAATATTTTACGCCAAGTAAAGTACCGGCTTGGAGTAATTTTGGTTGTTGGTCGAGTTTTTGGCGACAGTTTTCTTGGATATTTTCCCAATTTTTTCCTGTGAAAGAAAAGGAATTTCCGTTGTGCAGCACATAATAA
Source organism: Saprospiraceae bacterium (assembly GCA_043767025.1). Classification (GTDB taxonomy): domain Bacteria; phylum Bacteroidota; class Bacteroidia; order Chitinophagales; family Saprospiraceae; genus JAYUHK01. The sequence continues at coordinate 14,868 of JAYUHK010000185.1, forward strand.
GGACGCGAAACGTCCATTTTTTCGGGTAAAAATTTCGTATAATCTTCAAATGTCCTGCCCTGCGGCTCGAATCGGTACCAGTAAGTGGCGACATTCACTGTAATCTTATCGGTCAAAATAATTGCATTTTTTTCTAAAGAATTTATCCACGCAATTTCATTTTTTTTATTCTCTGAATACGGATTGTTTTTAATATTTTTTTGCATCAACAATCCAAAATGAACGCAAAGAATCCCCAAAATACCAATCCACGCAAACCGATGAATTACTGTATTTTTACTCACTTTGAGGCACATCAAAGCACTTGCGGCGGCGTAGATTTGCCACAGCGGACTTGCGCCCATTTTGAGTAAAACACTGCTGACTATTGCTAAAAAAATAGCGTAAAAAATAGTTGTAAAAAATTTATTTTGTGACAGTGCTTTTGCAGATACAAATGCCAAAAAAGGAACTAAATACAGATAATGGCGCGGGTCTGTACACATCGGAATATAGCTGCTCGGCGAAATGGTCATAAAATTCGCACTCATCAGCAGCGCAACCGTCAGTATCCACTCGCGCCGATGTCGTGGCGAAAAAAACGTGACTGCGAGCAAACCACTCAACAGAATCCCGTTTTCGAGGAGTATTTTCCACAATACGAACCCGATGCGTTCCAAGACTATTTTTAGCGGAAGCACGTCGTAGCTGCAATCATTGAGATAACTGTTGAGCCGAATTGTTTGGAATCGAGTGCCAATATTTCCTGTTAGAAAATAAATAAATAAAAAATATATTGTAAAAAATATGACAGCAAATAAAACTGACTGAAGCCAAAATTTTCGATCATTTTTTTTGTAAAAATCATAAAAAAACAAAATCAGCCAACAAGGAAAAGTCAAGATAACGGTTTCTTTGCAACAGAAAGCACCGAGTAAGCCTGCGGCGAAGAACAAAGCTCGCCGACGGTCGCCCCAATCAGTTTTCAGATACGCCCAGATGCTCAAAGTTATCCAAAAAGCCATCGGCACATCGGTCATCAATTTGTCGGAATAAAAAAGCGTCCAACTGCTCGTAAAAAACAGCAAAGTCGCCCAACATTTTGCCTCCAAAGAATCTTTTCGGAGCAAGTCCAACATCAAAAAAAAACTGCCGAAAGTATAAAGCAAAGCAGGAATCGCGCTCACATGGTCAGAAATCCCAAAGCACCTGTAAAGCAATGCCAATGGCGCAATCAGTCCCCAGCGATAAGCAAAATGTTCGCCGTGCAGGTCGAGGCGTGCGTGCGCAAGGTCGTTGGCGAGCTGCGCATAGAGCATATCGTCGTAGCCGTAATGCCCAAAAAAACCAACAAAATGATGCAACAAAAGCAGCGAGCCGCCGCCCAAAAGCAGCAAAAAATTCGATTTCGATAGGTACGCGAGCAAGTTGGCTTTCATGGAGAGGAGGCAGCTAAAAAGCACTAATTCAGTTCTTATTTTTTTGTTCTGCGTTTGCGCGGTTGTGACTGAACCAAATCTTCGAGCATAATTTTAAACGCCTCCACTAAATCATCGTCGTCATAATCCGCATCGTCGTCGTCCATTTCAACGTTGCTCGGATCGGGGAAATCTTTAAAAATAGGGTGCGAACCATTCATCAACGAATCAAAATCACTGGGTTTTTTTCCAGTTTCCAAAAACTCTTTGAGCGAGTCGCGGATTGTCGCAAACATTTTCTGTGCATTTTGATAATCTCTTATTGCCTCTGGCGAACTCGGACTGGGTTCCCATGAGTTAACGCTCTGTTTGTAAGCTACGCCAATATCTGATGCTTGGAGCGTGGATAGTTCCGATTTTATACGGCTTAATTGCTGTTCGAGAAGCTTTATTTCGTGGCGGGTGCGACCTAATTGTTGCTCGTAAAAATCTACCAACACATTTCCTTTACTTTCTGGCGGAGCTTCGGACTGGTAGTCGGCGTAGGTAGCCATTATTTCTATCAATTCTTCGACGTCGCCGCGCTCATTGGCTGCGTTGATGCGCTGCATGAGTTCGTTAAAAACTTCTGTTTCTTTTTCGTCTTTTGCCTTGTCGGGGTGAAATTGGGTGGCTAATTGCAAATAAATTTTTCGCAGATTGTTTTGCTCCTCTTTTTTCAGCGGCACTCGAAACTGCTCGAACATTTCCTTTGAGCGACGGCGATTGAACTCGTCGGTGTCTTGCTCGTTGTGCTGGCGGATAAGTTCTTCCATATCCATTTCGCCAAACATATCATCGTCGTCACTTTCTATAAAATCATTCTTCAGCCCTTTGAGGGTTTTTTTGTCTGTTTTTGAAAGTGTTTTGACTTTTTGGAGCTGACTGATTAACGCTCTCACTTCTTTGCGCAGGTTATTTATGTCCATCATCCAAAATACTACGTTAGCTGTTTCTCTTTGAAAAGTGGTAATCTTTTCTTGCAGACTCGACAGTGTGGTTTTACTTTTTTTGAGTTGAGTCGTTACTTTTTTCTTTCTGACAAGCCACTCTTTGTATTCTATTTCCTTTTGTAAAGCGGGGCTTTTGATTATTTTATTTTTCAAAATAAAAAATTTACGTGTTAAAAAATTTCCCAAAAATACAAACAGCCGTTGTGTTTTTACTCACCAACGGCTGTTTATTTTTCAAAACCAAAGTTTTTTTTAATATCTGTAAAACTCTTGCTTGAACGGACCTTCCACTTTTACGCCGATGTAGTCGGCTTGGTGGCTTGCCAATTCCTCGAGTTCTACGCCGATTTTGGCGAGGTGGAGTCGAGCTACTTTTTCGTCCAAATGTTTGGGCAATGTATAGACTTTGTTTTCGTACTTATCGCTGTTTTGCCAAAGTTCCAACTGTGCCAATACTTGGTTGGTAAATGAGTTGGACATTACGAAAGACGGGTGTCCCGTCGCGCAGCCCAGATTGACCAAGCGACCTTCTGCCAACACGAGAACGTCTTTGCCGTCAATAGTGTATTTATCTACCTGTGGCTTGATTTCTATTTTCGTGTCGCCGTAGCTTTTGTTGAGCCACGCCATGTCAATTTCGTTGTCGAAGTGACCGATATTGCACAAAATAGTTTTATCGTTCATCAGTCGGAAGTGTTTTTCGGACACGATGTCCACATTTCCAGTCGCAGTGACGACGATGTTAGCGCGCGGGATAGCATTTTCCATTTTCTTGACCTCGAAGCCGTCCATAGCTGCTTGCAACGCGCAAATTGGGTCTATTTCGGTGACAATCACACGGCAGCCTGCGCCTTGCAAGGAAGCAGCCGAGCCTTTTCCTACGTCGCCGTAGCCAGCTACTACTGCTACTTTACCAGCCATCATCACGTCCGTAGCGCGGCGGATAGCATCTACCAAAGACTCTTTGCAGCCATATTTGTTGTCGAATTTCGACTTCGTCACGGAGTCATTGATGTTGATAGCGGGCATTAAAAGCGTGCCTTTTGCTACGCGCTCGTAAAGGCGATGAACGCCCGTAGTAGTTTCTTCACTCAAACCTCTGACACCAGATACCAGCTCTGGAAAGTGGTCGAGTACCATATTGGTAAGGTCGCCGCCGTCGTCGAGTATCATATTGAGAGGTTTGCCGCCTTCAAAAGCGAAAATGGTTTGCTCGATGCACCAGTCAAATTCCTCTGCGTTCATGCCTTTCCAAGCAAAAACGGGAACGCCAGTCGCTGCAATAGCGGCGGCGGCGTGGTCTTGTGTGGAAAAGATGTTGCAAGAAGACCAAGATACTTCCGCGCCCAACTCTACGAGTGTTTCGATGAGGACGGCAGTTTGAATGGTCATGTGCAAGCAGCCAGCGACGCGTGCGCCAGCGAGAGGTTTGGTGGCTCCGTATTCTTCGCGAAGCGCCATCAAGCCGGGCATTTCTGCCTCTGCCAGTTCTATTTCTTTGCGTCCCCAGCTGGCGAGCGCAATGTCTTTTACTTTGTATTTCAAAGTTTCTACTTGTGTCATTTTTTTTGTAATAATTTTTTTAATAAAAATTTTTGCGCCGCAAAGTTACGAGAATATTAGATGATTTGCAAAAAAAGTTAGACTTTTCCGTAACTTTGCATTTCTAATTCTATTAAAATTTTGAATCGTCACAAAATGACAAAAATAATATTTTTTATCGTACTTGGGTTTATATTTTTAGAAAGTTGCGCTGCTCATTTTCCGAAGAAATCTTTTTCGGAGGAAACACCGCCGCCAGCTCCCGACTACTCGAAATCGGAGCATTGGGCTGCGCTGCCGAGCAAACGAGATTTGTCGGACAGTGTGCCAAGCCCTTCGTTGAAAAGCACGCCTGAAAGTCAAGAAGTAGATGTTTTTTTTCTTCACCCAACCTCCTATACTGGCAAAGATGAGCAAGGCGAAATGCACTGGAACGCAGCGATAAACGATGCCAAAATCAATGAAACAACGGATTTGGGAGCAATTCTGAATCAAGCGAGCATCTTCAACGAAGTAGGTAGAGTCTATGCACCGCGCTACCGCCAAGCGCATTTGCAGAGTTATTTTGTAAAAAAAAATCCCGAAAATGGCAAGCAAGCTCTCGACCTCGCCTATCAAGATGTGAAAGCGGCATTTGAATATTACCTAAAAAACTACAATCAGGGTCGCCCTATCATCATTGCGTCGCACAGTCAGGGAACGACTCATGCAGGGCGACTGATGCGAGAATTTTTTGACGGAAAAGTATTGCAAAATAAATTAGTCGTTGCTTACTTGATTGGTATGCCTGTCACAAAAAACTATTTTAAGAATATTTTTCCTTGCGAAAACCAAAATCAAACAGGTTGTTTTTGTTCGTGGCGGACGTGGCAGCGCGGATATTATCCCGCAGGGCATGACTTGCTGACCAAAGAGCAGCACGACAACATCGTGGTAACGAACCCTTTGGACTGGAAAACAGACGGGAGTTATGCGTCTTCGGAACTCAATACAGGCGCGGTGTTGAGAAAATTTAACAAAATTTACCCCAAATTAGTAGATGCGCAAGCGAGTGAGGGCGTGCTGTGGATAAAAAAGCCCAGATTTGCGGGTAGTTTTTTGATTCGCTTGCGCAATTATCACGTCGGCGACTTCAATCTTTTTTGGATGAATGTGCGACAAGATGCCAAACGGCGTGTTGGATTATTTTGGAAATAAGAATTTATATTTTAAGTATTTTATAATATTCGCATTAAGTATTCGCCATAACCGCTTTTGAGCAAAGGGGTTGCGAGCGTACGAAGCTGGTCGGCGTTGATGAATCCCATGCGGTAGGCGATTTCCTCGATACAACCAATTTTCAATCCTTGCCGCTCTTCGATGACTTGGACGAACTGACCTGCTTGCATCAGCGAGGCGAAAGTGCCTGTATCTAACCAAGCTGTTCCTCGATTTAATACACTGACTTTGAGCTGTTTGCGGCGCAAATATTCTTTATTCACATCGGTAATTTCGTATTCTCCGCGCGCGCTCGGCGCAAGATTTTTAGCGATTTCGACCACCGAATTGTCGTAAAAATACAAGCCCGGCACAGCGAAATTGGATTTGGGCTGTGTGGGTTTTTCTTCGATAGAGATGGCGTTCATGCTGGCATCAAACTCTACCACGCCGTACCGCTCCGGGTCGTGGACTTGGTAGGCGTAGATAATGCCGCCGTCGGGGTCGTTGTTGGCTTGCAAAATTTTGCTCAATCCGCTGCCATAAAAAATGTTGTCGCCCAACACCAAAGCTACTTTGTCGTCGCCGATGAACTGCTCGCCGATGACGAAAGCCTGCGCCAGTCCGTTGGGAAGTGCCTGCTCGGCGTACTGAAAATCGCAACCGATTTGGCTGCCGTCGCCGAGAAGTTTTTTGAAATGCGGCAGGTCGTGGGGCGTAGAAATAATCAGCACCTCCCGAATGCCCGCCAACATTAGGATAGACAGCGGATAATAAACCATCGGTTTGTCATAAATAGGCATCAACTGTTTGCTCACAGCCAGCGTAAGCGGGTGAAGTCGAGTGCCAGAGCCGCCAGCAAGAATAATTCCTTTCATATTTTTATTTTTTATTTTTTTAAATTTTCTCCACTTTCATCTTCAAACTCAACTCTTCTGTCATTTCTACCAAATCGCCATCAACGGTTGCAGATAAATCAAGGCTGACCGCCAAAACTTCCGAGCAGATGTAATCTTTGAAATCGGCGGCGGCGGCGGCGATAAAATCGTGCTGCTCGATAGTGACTTTGATTTTGTCTGTGATGTCGAAATTTTTGTCTTTGCGAAGGTTTTGTATTCGATTGACCAGCTCGCGGGCAATGCCTTCGGCAATCAACGCATCGCTCAACGTAATATCGAGTGCCACAATCAACGCGCCATCGTTGGCGACCAACCAACCGGGTATGTCTTCGCTGATAATATCGAAATCGGAAGCTGCCAAAGTGTACGTTTTTTCAGCTACTTCGATGCTATAACTGTTTGATTTTTCGATAGTTATGATGTCTTCGTTGTCCAGTTCCTCGATAGCGGTGGCAACGGTTTTCATGTCTTTTCCAAGGCGTGCGCCGAGTGTTTGACCTGCTTCGTCTTTCGCTTTGAAGTTCGCTTTGGCACGTTTTTTTACAATATTACTGGTATCTGTGATAAATTCAATCATTTTGATATTGGTTTCTGCCAAAATCAAGTCTTTTACGCCATCAATTTGCGCCACAAAACCATCGTTCAAAACAGGTAACATCACTTTCGACAATGGCTGACGAACCCGCAAACTTTGACTTTTGCGCAAGCTCAATATTAACGAAGAAATGCGCTGCGCATAGTCCATTCGCTCTTCCAATTCGGGATTAATCGTGTCGTGGCTCACTTTTGGGAAGCTCGCCAAATGCACACTTTCGTGATTTTCTTGCTTTGTGATTTGGTTCAAATTGCGATACAACCAATCGCCAAAAAACGGTGCTATCGGCGACATCATTTTTGCAACGGCTTCAAGGCAAGTGTAGAGCGTTTGGTAGGCAGAGAGTTTGTCCCCACCGACCCTCCCCAAAGGGGAGGAGTCTGAAAGTTCCCCTCCTTCGGAAGGGTTAGGGGAGGATTTCCAAAAACGCCTGCGGCTCTGTCTTACATACCAATTCGACAGTTCCGAATCTACAAATTTTTCTAATAAACGCGCTGCGTTAGTTGGCTCATAATCAGTGTATTGTGCATTAACTTCTTGTATTAGAGAATTTAATTTGGACAAAATCCAACGGTCGATTTCAGGGCGATTTTCCAACGGAATGTTATTTTCTTTGTAAGAAAATCCATCAACATTGGCGTACATCGCAAAAAAATTGTAAGTATTGTAAAGCGTTCCGAAAAACTTATTGCGCACTTCGGTCAAGCCTTCGATGTCAAATTTCAGGTTGTCCCAAGGCTGCGAGTTTGACACCATGTACCACCGGGTAACGTCCGCACCGTGCTTATCCAATGTTTCAAAAGGATCAACGGCATTGCCCAATCGCTTGGACATTTTTTGACCATTTTTATCCAACACCAAACCTGTGGAAACTACGTTTTTGAAGGCGACACTGTCTTCTACCATAACCGAAATTGCGTGTAAAGTATAGAACCAACCTCTCGTCTGATCTACACCTTCGGAAATATAATCGGCAGGATAGGACATTTTCCACTTCGCTTGATTTTCCATCGGATAATGCCATTGCGCAAACGGCATCGCGCCGCTGTCAAACCAAACATCTATTAGGTCTAACTCTCGATACATTGGCTGTCCGTCATTACTTACCAACACAATTTCATCAATGTAAGGGCGGTGCAAGTCATTCGGAACAGTTTGGTTTAAGCCTAAAATCTTGTTGGCTTTTTCTATTTCAGCGGTAAGTTGAGCTATTGAACCGATACAGATTTCTCCCCCCTGCCCCCCAAAGGGGGGGGAAACGGCATTTCCTCCTTTGGAGGAAATGCCAGACACTTCCTCTTGGGGAGTGTTATTTGTTATTCCCCCTTTGGGGGTTAGGGGGACTCTCCAAATCGGCAACGGCGTTCCCCAATATCTGGAACGCGATAAGTTCCAATCGTTCAGATTTTCCAACCATTTTCCGAATCGACCTTCGCCCGTAGCGGCAGGTTTCCAATTGATGGTTTTGTTGAGTTCGCTCATGCGCTCTTTCATCGAAGAAGCGCGGATAAACCAACTGTCCAACGGATAGTACAAAATCGGCTTGTCGGTGCGCCAACAATGTGGATAATTGTGAACGTATTTTTCCTTTTTGAATAATTTATTTTCTAATTGTAATTTTAAGATAATACGTTCATTTACATCAAGATACGTATTAGAACGTGTCGTAATACTTTTGATTAAAACAGAATATTCATCGTCGCCCGAAAGGTTTTTCATGCGCTTGATTTCTGCTTCGCGCTCTGCGTCGTTGAGGTAATCGCCTTTGACATATTCGCCTGAAAACTCGCCAACGCTGTCTAAAAAACGTCCGCGTTTGTCCACCAAAGTCAATGTTCCGATGCCATTTGCGCGACCAACTTTCATGTCGTCCGCACCAAACGAAGGCGCAGTATGCACGACGCCGGTACCGTCTTCGGTGGTTACGAAATCGCCACAAATCACTTTGAAACAATCCGCGCCGTCCGAACCAACTATCGGTTCGATTTCATTTCCGTAAGGCAAAAGTTGTTCGTAGCGAATGCCTGCCAAATCCGAACCTTTTCCAATCACTTGACTTTCAATGATTTGTGGTTGATTTTTTCCACCAAACCATTTCGACACCAAGGCTTCCGCCAAAATAACTGACACTTGTTTGTCTTCCAAATAAGGCGATTTGCACTTGATTTTTACGTAGGTGATATTTGGTCCGACAGTCAAAGCGGTATTTGAAGGCAACGTCCAAGGCGTTGTCGTCCAAGCGAGAATGCGAATGTCTTCCCCCTCATTCCCCCAAAGGGGGAGGTTTTCGTCATTCCCCTTTGGGGGAATATTTGCTTCATTCCCCAAAGGGGAAAGGTTTTCGTCATTCCCCCTTTGGGGGTTAGGGGGAATAATCCTAAACATCGCAACCGCCGACGTGTCCGTGACTTCTTGATACGCGCCGGGCATATTCAACTCGTGCGAACTCAATCCCGTACCAGCTGCGGGCGAGTAGGGCTGTATGGTATAGCCTTTGTAAAGCAAGCCTTTGTCGTACATTTTTTTCAACAGATGCCAACAGCTTTCCATATAATCGTTCTCGAAAGTGATGTACGGATTGTCGAGGTCGAGCCAATGTCCCATGCGGCGAGTCATTTCGTCCCAGCGGTCTTTGAAGCGCATGACGGTCGCTTTGCAAGCCTTGTTGTAGTCGTCCACGCTGACCTTCGTACCGATGTCTTCTTTTCTGATGCCGAGTTCTTTTTCGACTTGCAACTCTATGGGCAAGCCGTGTGTATCCCAGCCGCCTTTGCGCTCTACGCGCTTGCCTTTGAGCGTTTGGTAACGGCAAAAAATGTCTTTCATCGCCCGCGCCATGACGTGGTGAATGCCCGGCATACCGTTGGCGGAAGGCGGTCCTTCGTAAAACACGAAACTGTTGTCCGCGTCGCGCTGCTCTACGGATTTTTTAAAAATGTCATTTTCGTCCCAAAATGCGAGAATTTCTGCATCTATTTGCGGAAGATTGAGTTGTTTGTATTCTTTGTACATAAATTATATATGCTTGTATTAAAAGCGCATTGTCAATTGATTGTCTTTTGTGTTGATGCTTCTATTGTTGCAAAATATCTTTTTACAAATATTTTCAGTCTTATGTATGGTAATTCTTCTTTCATAGCCATTAGCCTACTTTCTATCATATCTTCATAGTCGTAACTCTCTATAATATGACTTTTTGCAAGGTATTCAAAACCATAATAATCCGTTAAATTATATATTCTTAAAATTTCAGTTATGTATCGCTTTAGTTCTTTTTGTAATTTAACTTTTTGAAAGTGTATGCTAAACTTTGGATTGATTTTATTCACATCTGAATTTATTTTAATCCATTCGTCAGCAGCATTTTTGGATATGTTGTATGTGTTTGTATTTTCTATTTTTCGTTTTATGTCAAAAGTTACATAAAAACCGTGTTGTTTGAGTTCCTCTTCATTTATTCTTTTTTCTTCCGTAAATACTGCAATTATTCCTGATTTTTTAACTGCAACAAGGCGTTCCGAAAAAGTCATGCTGTACGATTTTGGGCTATTTTTGTCAATCCCACCTGCATTGATTATTTTAATTTCGTACAAGGCGTTTTCTGTTCTGTTGAAAACATATAACTTTAATTTTCTATTTATAAGTCTGTATTCCTCAAACTCTTTTTGGTCTTCTCCCAAATATGTAATCGTAGAACCAACTTTTAAATCTTCTAAATTTCCACTATAAAAACATTCAATGACGAAATCGTGTTCATAGCTCAAGTCGTGCTGGAAATATTTATAAGTATCTATTTTTTGGACATCAAATAATTCTGATTCTTTTTTTATTTTTTCCAAATAATCAAGAATATTTTTGAGTTCTTTGTCATCATTATCTAATCTTAAAATGACTGAACTTTCTTTGTTTGGACCTTCCATTGCTCTTTTTGTCATATTGTGACTGCCTATCCAAACTTCCGAATATTGCTCGAACTCAAAGACAAAAATCTTGCTGTGCATTAAATATTTAGAAGTTTCGTCATCTAAAACGTCACTTACCGAAGTTTGTCTTTTTAGGCGAAACTGATGTGTGTATAAGTAAATATTTACCCCATTTTCCTTCCATTTTGCCAAATGATCAATATTGGTGGGCTTGTGAAAATCTATACACATAAAAGAATTTTTAGCTTTTAGCTTTTCAATCAAACTCTCATATTTGCTGTCATTTATCGCTAACGTCCAAAAAGCAACGCAACCTTTAATGGATTTAGACGCTTTAACGGCTTGCATAAATCGGTTAACTCCTTTTGCGTCGGGTTGTAATATTAATTCAAAGCCGTTTTCTTTCATTTTTATTTTATAAAAATTATACCTAAAATGTTGGGTTAAAACCCAACGCAACGAAATCGGTCATCGCTACGCGATTTTAGTAGTAAATCGCGTAGCGATGATTGAATTTCGTTGCCAATGGTTTTAACCGTTGGTCACGGTGAAAAAAAAATTATATCTAAAACGTTGGGTTAAAACCCAACGCAACGAAATCGGTCATCGCTACGCGATTTTAGTAGTAAATCGCGTAGCGATGATTGAATTTGGTTGCCAATGGTTTTAACCGTTGGTCACGAAATCGGTCATCGCTACGCGATTTTAGTAGTAAATCGCGTAGCGATGATTGAATTTGGTTGCCAATGGTTTTAACCGTTGGTCACGGTGAAAAAAAATTTACATCAAGTCGTCAAACACATATCGTTTATCGTAGGGAATTTCATTTTGTTCCAAAAGTTGTGTGTATTCGTCAGAAAATTTTATTTTTTGGTGGTGCGCTTCTTGATTTTTGACATAATGATACACATTGTCTTTGTGGGCGTGCGTGTAAGAAAATAAACCGCAACCGCGCTGCCACTCAAAACGGTGTTCCGACAAACCACTTTCATTGACCCATTTCGACGATTTGGCTTTGATACTTTTCATCACATCTGACAGCGATACGGAAGGTTTCAAATCAAAAAAACAATGAATGTGGTCTTCGACGCCGTTCACGATGTTATTTTTACAACCAGTTTCGTTTATCAGATTGCCAATGACTGCGCACAACTGATTTTTCCAAGCCCTATCAATCATCGCTGCACGATATTTGACCGCAAACACCGCTTGAATATGTATTTGTGAATAAACATTTCCCATTTTATTTGCTTGTCAATATTTAAAAAAAAATTTTTTTATTCTAATGTCCAAAGGTTAAAACCATTGGCGACTAAATCGGTCATCGCTATGCGATTCCGATGTGCATAACAAATCGCATAGCGATGA
>JAYUHK010000186.1:0-21106 GCA_043767025.1 Saprospiraceae bacterium
CAAAAACTTGAATTTCTACAAGGCACGTCTGAAAATACAGTGACTTTGAATAAAACGCTACTTGAAATTTTAGTAAAAAGATTTTTTGCGTAACGTGAGATTATAAGTTGGCGATACCTTTGGGGGGTCAGTAACTTTGTTTCATTTACTTGTTTCTAAAATAAAAATGTATGAAAAAAATATCAATCTTATTTGTTGCTATCGCTTGCTTTTTTTTGGCGTGCCAGCCCAAGAAAGACGCTCCGATAGTGGAAACCAAAACGCATTTGAGTCCCGACCAACGCTACGGCGCACTGTTTGACGACGTGCAAAAATCAGAAATTTTTAAGGACAGTAAGACTTTTTGTGACTGCACGCCGACGCTGCCGACCGACGAAATCCTGCGGCTCTACAATCTTCAAAAACAACAATCGGGGTTCAACTTGAAAGGCTTTGTGGATACTTATTTCGCGCTGCCTGCTGCCCATTCGGATAGTTTCAAAAGCGATACCTCGCTCTCTTTGGAGCAACATATTCAGAGTCTTTGGTCGCCTCTGATGCGCCAGCCCGACTCTACGACCAACGGAACTTTGCTGCCTTTGCCCAAACCTTACATTGTGCCGGGCGGACGGTTTGGCGAGATTTACTATTGGGACAGTTATTTTACGATGCTTGGCTTGCAGGCGGACAAGCGAACCGACGTTATGGCAAATATGTTGGATAATTTTGCGCATCTGATTGATAAACAAGGTTTTATACCCAACGGAAATCGTACCTATTACCTGACAAGAAGCCAACCGCCGTTTTTTAGTCTAATGGTTGGGTTGTTGGCAGAAAGCGAGGGCGACTCGGTGTTGGTAAAATATTTGCCACAAATGGAAAAAGAATTTGCGTTCTGGAAGTCTGAAAATCCTAAAAATGCTGATTTTTCTCATTGTGTCGAGCTTGGAGCTGAAAACTTGCTTTTTCGCTACTGCGACCAAGGAAAAACTCCGCGCCCCGAAGCCTACCGCGAGGACTTGAAAACAGCCCAAAAATCTGGGCGCGACAAGGAAGAAGTGTATCACAATTTGCGCTCTGCGGCGGAGTCGGGTTGGGATTTTAGCAGCCGATGGTTTGTAGATGAAAAAAATCTGACCACCATTCATACGATCGACATTGCGCCCGTTGATTTGAATTGTTTGATTTTTGCGCTCGAAGAAAATATCCACCGCGCCTATTTGCTCAAAAAAGACTACGAGCAAGCCACCAAGTGGGAAAAAATCGCGCAGCAACAGCGCAGCAACATTCAAAAATATTTTTGGGACTCCAAAAATGGCTTTTATATGGATTATGATTTGAAAAAAAATCAGCATACTGCCGTCCCGAATTTGGCTGCCGTTTATCCGCTTTTTTTCAAAATAGCCGATGCCAAACAAGCCGCTATCGTTGCGAAGCGAATCGAAAAAGATTTTTTGAAAGCGGGCGGACTCATTTCAACGCCCAATCACACAGGGCAGCAATGGGACGCGCCCAACGGCTGGTCGCCCCTGCAATGGATGACCATTCAGGGTTTGCGCAACTATGGGCAGGACAAACTCGCCAATACCATCGCCGAGCGTTGGGTCGCGCTTGCCAACAAAGTGTATAAAAAAACAGGCAAAATCCTCGAAAAATACAACGTAGAAGACCTATCCCTCGAGGCGGGCGGAGGCGAATATCCCGTCCAAGACGGGTTTGGGTGGACCAACGGCGTACTTCTTCGGTTGCTCAAAGAGAACAAACCCGATTATAGGAATTGAAAAGGCGGTGGTTGTGGAATGTGGCTAAAATAAATTACCCATTTTTTCTTCATTCCAGTTTCGGATATTTTCGTACCTTTGTACTCGCTTTGACAGACTTTTTTTATTGACCAAATACGGCTTACTATTTTGTTGAGTTTATTTCGTGGCAACCAAATTTTTGCAGGATTTGCGCTGCTGCTCTACATCATTCTGCTGCGCTTTTCTACCTTCGCTTTGCCGTCCGATTGGCAGCCGACGGGAGCTGGCGTGTTCTCGCAAGCCGTCTATCATTGGGTAGGAATACATACTTTGGCTGCCAACATCGTGTCCGTTGCATTGATTTTTCTTCAAGCCGTCGCTCTCAACACGATGAGCGTTCAGTACAGAATGACAGACGAAACCAATTTTTTCGTGGGCGTTTTTTACGTACTTTTAGCTTGTTACATTCCAGATTTTCTGCATCTTTCGCCTATTTTGATGGCAAATACGTTCATGGTAATTGCTCTTTTTTCACTCTTCGAAACGTACAGAAAGCACGCCTGCGCCGACCATATTTTTAACACTGGATTGTGGGTTGGGGTAGCCAGTTTGTTTTATGGCAGTACGATTGTTTTCATACTTCTTACCTTTCTTGGTTTGGGTATCTTGCGACCATTCAAGTGGCGAGAACGGGTGATTTTGCTCTGCGGATTGGTAGTTCCGCTTTTTTTGACATTCACTTATTACCTTTGGAACAATAAAAGCGATTTTTTTTGGAACGAACAAATTGAGAAAAATATCAGTTTTCTCAATTTTGTGGGCGAGCTTCAAGCGTTGGATTATCTCAAACTCGGACTTTTTGGCGCATTGCTTCTGATAGCACTTTTCAACGCCAATGCGTATGGCATGAAGCGGAGTATTCAGGTCCAAAAATACCAACAAGTACTCTACGTTTGGTTTGTTATTGCAGCCGCTCCGTTGCTTTTTCAGTCCAATATTGGTTTAGAATATTTATTGATGCTGGTCATTCCGTTGGGGCTTTTTCTTTCTTTCACATTCTCCAAAATGCGTCCGCCCGTCGCTGACGCGCTGCATATTTTGCTCTTTACTGGCGCATTGTTGTTTCAATACGTCCATTTGGTAGGATAAAAATTACACAAATCCGATTGGAGCGACATCTATTGACCGTCAAAAATTGTTTACTATTGTTGGAAATACATTTATTTTTTGTCACCCTATATTTTTTAAAAAATGAAATTTGCTGTTGTTACATTTCCAGGCTCCAACTGCGACGACGATATGGCGTACGCATTGGAAACAACAACAGGCGCGCCCGTTGAGCGACTTTGGCACAAAGATGCAGCCCTGCCTGCCGACGTAGAGTGTGTGGTGCTGCCGGGCGGATTTTCTTATGGCGACTATCTTCGTTGTGGCGCGGTAGCTCGGTTTTCGCCCATCATGCAAGCCGTCATCGAATTTGCCAACAACGGCGGCTATGTGGTAGGCATCTGCAACGGCTTCCAAATCCTCTGCGAGTCTGGCTTGTTACCGGGAGTTTTGCTGCGCAACGACCGCCAAAAATTTATTTGTAAAAATATTTTTCTAAAAACCCAAACGAAAAAAACAGCTTTCACGCAGCAATTAGACGAAGAAAAAATATTTAAAATTCCTATCGCTCACGCCGAAGGTCGCTACCACGCCGATGCCGCCACGATGCAGGAACTTATCGACCACGACCAAATTATATTCAAATATTGCGATGAAAATGGAAGCATCACAGAAGCCGCCAATCCCAACGGAACTGCGCTCAACATCGCTGGTGTATGCAATCGCCGCCGCAACGTATTCGGCATGATGCCACACCCAGAGCGAGCCGCCGACTCCGCGTTGGGAAATACCGACGGACTGCTGCTGCTCCAAAGCCTTGCGCAATCCAAAAATTAAGATTTTGCCTTTTCCAAATAAAATGTACCAAATAAATCCTTATTATGTTTTTTGAATTATCAGAAGAACAATTAGCTGTGAAAGAAGCAGCTCGCGAAATTGCCCAAAAAGAACTGAAGCCCGGCGTAATCGAGCGCGACTCCAAAATGATCTATCCGACCGAACAAATCCAAAAGCTCAAAGAACTCGGGTTTTTGGGCATGATGGTCGCCCCCGAATATGGCGGCGGCGGCATGGACACTTTGAGTTATGTGTTGGCGATGGAAGAATTTTCGAAAGTAGATAATTCTTGTTCGGTCATCGTTTCGGTCAATAACTCACTCGTTTGCGCAGGCATCGAAAAGTACGGCAGCGACGCACAAAAGAAACAGTACCTGACCAAGTTAGCCACTGGCGAATGGATTGGGGCTTTTTGCCTTTCCGAACCCGAAGCAGGGAGCGACGCTACCAGCCAACGCACGACCGCAATAGACATGGGCGACCACTACCTCGTGAACGGAACGAAAAACTGGATTACCAATGGTGGTTCGTCCCAACTCCACATCGTCATCGCCCAAACGGATACTTCCAAAGGTCATCGTGGCATCAACGCGCTGCTCGTAGAAGCCTCTTGGGACGGCGTAGTAATCGGTGCCAAAGAAGACAAACTCGGTATTCGGAGCAGCGACACGCACACGATTATGTACACGGACGTGAAAGTGCCGAAAACCAACCGCATCGGCGACGACGGCTTTGGGTTCAAATTTGCGATGAAAGTTCTTTCTGGCGGTCGCATTGGCATCGCTTCGCAAGCTCTCGGCATCGCTGCTGGAGCCTACGAACTTTCAGTCGCCTACGCCAAAGAGCGCGAAGCCTTCGGCAAACCTATCAGCCAACACCAAGCCATTGCGTTCAAATTGGCGGAGATGGCGACCGATATTGAAGCCGCTCGCCTCATGGTGTACCGTGCAGCATGGCTCAAAGATCAAGGAAAAGATTATGACATTGCCAGCGCAATGGCGAAATTATTTGCTTCGGCAGCAGCTATGAAACACACAGTGGAAGCCGTCCAGATTCACGGCGGCTACGGCTTCGTGAAAGAATATCATGTGGAGCGGCTGATGCGCGATGCAAAAATTACACAGATATATGAAGGCACGAGCGAAGTGCAGAAAGTCGTTATTTCGCGCAGCGTGTTGCAGGGAAATCTGTATTTGCCGATATTATAAAAAAATAAAAATAGTATGATTGGAGCTTTTCGTATCGTCACTATCGCTAATATTCCCGTCCAAATACACTGGACGTTTGGGCTGCTTGTGGCTTGGATAGGCTATTCGGGCTGGACGGAGGGCGCAGATACCGAAACGCTTTTGTGGCTTTACGCGTTGGTTTTTTCACTTTTTTTTTGTGTCGTGTTGCACGAGTTTGGTCATGCGATGGCGGCTCGTCGCTACGGCATCGGGACGCACGACATTACACTTTCGCCCATCGGCGGCGTGGCGCGTTTGGACAGTATTCCGGAGCAGCCGCGCCACGAGTTTGTAGTCGCCATCGCAGGTCCGGCGGTCAATGTAGCGATTGCTTTGCTGCTGGGACTTATTTTTGGAGCAGTGATGCTTTTTCAGAAAGCGAATATAATGGACGTGATTCGAGAAATGTCGCAGGGCAGCGATTTTCTGATTCGAGAATATGTGTGGCTTGCTTTCATCTTACAGTTGATGGTCGCCAATGTGATGTTGGTACTTTTCAATCTGATTCCTGCTTTTCCGATGGACGGCGGACGTATTTTTAGGGCGTTGCTTTCTGCCCGCATCGGTCGCTTGCGGGCTACGCTGATTGCTGCTCGGTTGGGACAAATATTGGCGGTTGCTTTTTTTGTGATGGGTATTTGGAAAGAACAATATGTGACGAGTTTGATAGGAATTTTTGTTTTTTATACTGCCGCCTATGAGTACAAAGCGGTAAAAATGCAGCACGAATACCAACTGCGAAGTTCTCAACAGTCAGCGACAGCCGACGCGGACGAAATTACTTTTGAGATATAAGGAATGTAAATAGTTATAAGTTATAAGTTTTTAATTTTGAGTCGTCATAAACTATTGAAAATCAACGAATTATGTCCAATATTAAATGTCATCTATTTAAGTGCAAGGACTTAATTTTTTTCCGAAAGCAATCATTCAAACCAAAATAATTGTAAAATATATACCATGCAAACACGAAAAAAAGCCGTCATCGTAGGCGCAGGATTGGTCGGCACTTTGTGGGCGATTTTTCTTGCAAAACGCGGTTATGAAATAGACGTTTTCGAGCGGCGCGGCGATATGCGAAAAGCAGGCTACGTCGGCGGTCGCTCCATCAATCTCGCCATGAGCGAGCGAGGTTGGAAAGCAGTCACAAAAGCGGGTATTTTAGAAAAAATAAGACGCGTCGCAATCCCCATGAGCGGACGCATTATGCACAGCGTGGACGGAATCCTGACGCAACAAGCCTACGGAAAATCCGACGAAGCGATTTATTCCGTGTCGCGCGGAGGCTTGAATTTGGAGCTGCTGAACATCGCATCTACGATGCCCAATATTCGCTTTCACTTTCTACATCGCTGTCTGGGATTGGATTCTTCAAGCAATATTCAGTTTGAAGACGAACAAACTGGCGAACAAATTACTGTGGCGTGTCCGTTGATATTCGGCACCGACGGCGCGTATTCGGTTGTCCGCAGCAGTCTTCAAAAACTGCCACGATTCAATTTTTCGCAGTCCTACCTCGAGCATGGCTACAAAGAATTGAGCATACCTGCCGACGCTAACGGCTGTCACGTTTTGGATAAAAACGCACTTCATATCTGGGCGCGCAAGTCGTTTTTGATGATAGCTTTGCCCAATTCGGACGGTAGTTTTACTTGCACACTTTTTCATACTTTCAGTGGCGAGGAAGGCTTCGACGCACTCCAAGACGAGAAACAAATTATGAATTTTTTTAATAAGTATTTTGCGGACATAGTGCCAATTATGCCCAATTTACTGACCGAATTTCAGCAAAATCCGACTTCTACGCTCGTCACCATGCGCTGCGCTCCTTGGCAGCACCAACATAAAATATTGCTTATCGGCGACGCGTCGCACGCCATCGTTCCGTTTTATGGGCAGGGAATGAACGCTGGATTTGAAGATTGCACCATTTTGGACGCTCTGATTGACAAGCACCAAGAGGACTGGGCGGCGATTTTGGAGGAGTTCAACGACACGCGAATCCCCGACGCAGACGCGATTGCAGAACTTGCGCTGCGCAATTTTATCGAAATGCGCGACTTGGTGGGCGACCCAATGTTTTTGCTGCGCAAAAAAATCGCCGCCCGCCTCCACGAAAAATTTCCCAATGATTTTCTTCCAGTCTATTCTATGATTAGCTTCAGCAACACGCCTTACCGCATCGCGCTCCGAGAGGACGACGCTCAAAATCAGCTTTTTGAACAGATTTTGGCACTTCCCAACATCGCCGAGCGGTGGGACGGCGAACAGGTAGAGCAAATATTCCACGATTGGCTTTCCAAAAAATAATTTATCGCACGGTTTAAACCTTTTTCTTTGTCGGCAGTCATAGATTGTGAAAAATGACTTTTTGAAAAACCAACTGAACACATTTTTCTTTGAAAATAGAAGAAAGCGACGAAGCCATTTTGGAGATGTTGCTCACCGATGCAGATGCGGAGCGTGGGTTCAGGTTGTTGATGCGCCAATACCAAGAAAAACTGTATTGGCTCGTCCGACGAATGGTGTTGGAGCATGAAGATGCCAACGATGTGGTGCAGAACACTTTTATCAAAGTCTATCGCAACATTCATAACTTCAAGGGCAATGCCAAACTTTATACTTGGCTTTATCGGATTGCGACCAACGAGGCGATTAGTTTTTTGGAACAAAAAAATAAAAAAAGACTTACTTCTTTGGACGAAGAAGGAAGTATCATCGGGCAACAACTTCGAGCAGATACTTACTTTGACGGCGACGAAGTGCAGATACGGCTTCAACAAGCGGTTGCGCAGCTGCCCGAAAAACAACGAATGGTGTTCAATCTTCGCTATTTTGAAGAAATGAGTTATGAGGAGATGTCGGGCGTGTTGGAAACTTCGGTTGGCGCATTGAAAGCATCTTATCACCACGCAGCAAAAAAAATCGAGGCTTTTTTTAGTGAGCCAGTATGATAAAAAATAATTATTTATAAGCAAAATGAATACACAAAAGAACGAAATCTTGGAAGAATTGGAGGAATTATCTCCGATATTGACCAAACTAAAAAAATCAGGTGCGGCAAATTTTCGAGTTCCAGATGATTATTTTGAAAAATTAACGGATTCCGTTGCTTCAAAAATTCATTTCGTGCCTGCGGTGTCCCAAAAGACAGTGCCTGCGCCGCAGCCAAGCCGATGGGCAATTTTTTTACAAAATCTGTGGCAACCTTATCGGGTTATTCAGTTCGCGTCGCTGTTTGTCTTGCTCGGAGCGGGCTGGTGGTGGATGTCGAAGCCGCAAAAAAATATTTTGTCTGACGCAACGGCGTTCAACTCCGAAGAAGTGCGTTCCTATATTGACCAAAATCTGGAGGATTTTGACGAACAATCGCTCATCAAATCCACTCTAATAGAGGCAGATGTAGAGTCTTTGACTCCCAAAATGGAGGAAAAAGATATGGAAAATTATTTGCACGAGTCAATAGACGGCTTGACAGACAAGGATTTAGAAAAATTATTGTAAGAAATTAACTCGTTTTTATTGTTACTCCAAATCATATTCAAAAAATTTATATACACTCTCAAATATGAAAAAAATAATTGTTTTATCGGGCTTGGTACTTTTTTTAGCCCAACTTTCGTCTGCGCAAGGTGAAGCCGGCGGCAAGATGTACGAAAAAATCGAATCTTTTCGCGTAGCGTTTCTCACCGAAAAATTAGCACTCACGTCGGAGGAGGCACAAAAATTTTGGCCCGTTTTCAATCAATATCGCGACGCGCGCAAAAAAATCAAAGATTCAGATGCGCCCAAAAAGCGAGTCGAGGACATGACCGATGCGGAAGCGGAGCAGTTTATTGGCAATACTATGGACATAGAGCAGCGCGAGCTGACACTCAAAAAAGATACTTATTTGAAACTGAAAAGTGTGCTGCCGCTCCGAAAAGTTGCGATGCTCCAAGGTGTCGAGCGAGATTTTAAGGAAGAAATCCTACGGAAAGCGAAAGAAATGCGCCAACAACGCCGAGATAATCGGCGCGGAGAAGACTAAAAAGTTAAGTTTTTGGACAAAAAAAGAGTGAAAGTCAGGTGACTTTCACTTTTTTTTTTATGATTTATACTCCAAAAAAATCATCAGCTACCCAACGCTGCTGCGCCGCCCACGATTTCAGAAAGTTCTTTCGTAATCGCTTCCTGACGAGCTTTGTTGTAGTTGATGCGAAGTGCTTTGAGCAATTCGTCCGCATTTTCGGTCGCCTTGTCCATAGCTGTCATTCGCGCGCCGTGTTCGGAGGCGTGCGTATCGAGTAAATATTTTTGGAACGTAACTTGCAAAATGCTTGGCACCAAATATTCCAACAAGGAAGTTTGGTCTGGCTCGAAGATATAATCTGCTTTTTTTGTGCTGCCACCTTTCGGCTTTTCCATCTTTGGCACTGGCAAAAACTGCTCTGCTTCTGCAAACTGCAAGCCCGCATTTTTGAACCGCCCGTAAGCCACCGTCACAGAATCGTAGTGCTTGGCAGCGAAACCGTCCATCAACACTTTTGAAATAGGCGCGATATTATCGAAACTCAAATCACTGAAAACCTCCACATAGTCTTTCACGAAAATTGCTTTCGTGTAGCGTTTGCGAAGAAAATCGTAGCCGCGCTTTCCGATACAAACAATGGTCAGTTTATCTTCGTTGTATGCTTTTTCGTATTTAGTATTGATGATAGCAACCGCCGCTTTGAGTACGTTGGTGTTGAAAGCTCCGCACAAACCACGATTGGAAGTGACGACCACCAACGCTGCGCGCTCGATATTTCGCTCCTGCCCATACACGGTGCCGCCGTCGCCGCCGTCCAAATTGGACAATATATTGACCAACATGGCATTTTGCTTGTTCGCGTAGGGGCGCAACTGCGTGACCGCTTGCTGCGCACGACGCAACTTGGCTGCCGAAACCATCTTCATCGCTTTCGTAATCTGCTGCGTGGAGATGACCGATTTTATCCTTTCGCGGACTTCTTTTAAGTTTGCCATTCGTTTATTTTAAAAAAACTTAAATTACTTTTTTTCTGCAAATTTTCCTATCACAAAAATAGCCGCAATCCCAATGATTACAGACACGGCGATGTCTTTTGCTTGCTAAATCGCTGATACCCTTTTTCAGGTTTAAACATCGGCTTTGCCATATTCAAGTATTTTGGAGTTACTTACTGTTGAACCAATTTATCAAAACTCACACGCACATCGTTTTGTATGCGCTGCCAGTCTTGCCGCAGCTGCCTTTCGTCTGCGGCAAAACCACTACTATCCAGTTTGTCTTTCAATTTTTTCAACCGTTCTTCCGATTTTTTCTTTTCATTTTCATGATAAAAGAAAAAACCGATGATAAACAAATTCATTACCCCAAACAAAAAACTATTTGTATGTTTATTATTGGTAGTCATTTGATTTAGTTTTTAATTTAAAAACGATTTTTTACCAAAAAAATTACTTTTTGTATTGCGCTGCTATCTCTGCGGACAATGTTTTTAGTTTTCCGATAGAGTCGTCGGATAGTCCGCCTTTTTTGAAATCTGCCAACACTTCGGGGTGCTTGCGCTCCAAAGTAGTCAACAGATTTTCTTCAAAATCTTTTACTTTATTCATCGGAACGTCGCGGAGCAAGCCATTGGTGCCGAGATAAATGATAGCAACTTGTTTTTCTACCGCCATCGGCGAATATTGTGGTTGCTTCAATATCTCCACATTGCGCGAGCCTTTGCCCAGCACTGCCTGCGTAGCTGCGTCGAGGTCGGAGCCGAACTTCGCAAACGCTTCCAACTCACGGTATTGTGCTTGGTCGAGTTTGAGCGTTCCCGCTACTTTTTTCATGGATTTGATTTGTGCATTTCCACCCACACGGCTTACAGAAATACCAACATTTATCGCTGGACGAACTCCCGCATTGAACAAATTAGACTCCAAGAAAATCTGACCGTCGGTAATCGAAATCACGTTGGTCGGGATATAGGCAGAAACGTCGCCCGCTTGGGTTTCGATAATCGGGAGAGCGGTCAGAGAACCGCCGCCTTTCACGATGCCCGCTTTTTTCAAAGACTCTGGAAGGTCGTTCATGCTGCGCGCAATTTCGTCGTTGTTGATAACTTTTGCGGCACGCTCCAACAGGCGACTGTGCAAAAAGAACACATCGCCCGGGTATGCCTCACGTCCCGGCGGACGGCGCAACAAGAGCGATACTTCGCGGTATGCGACCGCTTGTTTGGACAAATCGTCGTAAATAATCAAAGCTGGACGACCGGTATCACGGAAAAATTCGCCAATCGCTGCACCCGCAAAAGGTGCAAAAAACTGCATCGGAGCTGGGTCAGACGCTGGAGCTGCCACGATGACCGTGTAAGCCATTGCGCCATTTTCTTCGAGTGTGCGAGCTACTTGGGCTACTGTGGAGGCTTTTTGCCCAGATGCAACATAGATGCAATAGACGGTTTCGCCACGAGCGTGAAATTCTTTTTGGTTGATGATGGTATCAACCGCAATCGCAGTTTTTCCTGTTTGGCGGTCGCCGATGATCAGCTCGCGCTGTCCGCGCCCAATCGGAATCATTGCGTCAATGGCTTTGATACCAGTTTGGAGTGGCTCGGTGACGGGCTGGCGATAGATAACGCCGGGAGCTTTGCGCTCGAGCGGCATTTCGTACAGCGTGCCACCGATAGTTCCTTTGCCGTCTATAGGTACGCCGAGCGTGTTCACTACACGTCCAATAAGTCCTTCGCCGACATTGATAGAGGCTATTCGGTTGGTGCGTCGCACTTTTGCGCCTTCGCGAATATTAGCTGCCGAGCCGAGCAAAACAACGCCTACGTTGTCCTCCTCCAAGTTGAGGGCGATGGCTTGTGTGCCGCTTTCAAACTCGACCAACTCACCTGCTTGGACTTTATTTAGACCGTACACGCGAGCGATTCCGTCGCCTACTTGGAGTACCGTTCCTACTTCTTCCAATTCGGCAGCCGTACTGAAGCCAGAAAGCTGTTGCTTCAGAATCGCTGATATTTCATCTGGTTTTACATCAACCATAGTATTGTATGAATTATTTTATGATTAAATTAATTTTTTTTTATGCTACTGCAAACTTTTGTAATCCAGTAAAGTTATTCGCCTACTAATTCACTCTACTGCCGAACTCTTTTTTCAGCTGTTCTAACTTGTAAGCCACGCTTGCGTCGTAGAGATTGTTGTTAAATTCTATGACGAAGCCTCCGATGAGGTCTGGTTTTACGGCGGTTTCGAGGTCAAGGTTTTTGCCTACTGCTCCGCTCGCTATGATTTTCGACTTGATGGCTTCGAGCGTTGGAGCGTCCAAAGCGGTGGCTGTAGTCAATTTGACACTTGAGATTTTGTTCATTTCTTTGTGTTGCTCGAGATATTCGTCGGCTATCTCTGGCAAATAGGTTTCACGCCCTTTTCGCAGCATAATGTTGAGAAAACTCATCGTCACCGTATCGTATTTTCCCTCAAACAAGGCTTTGAATATCTGTGCTTTTTTGTCTGCATTGACGATGGGACTTTTGAGCAACATATAAAAGTCACGGTTGCCGTCCGCTACTTCTTTCAAAGAGCGCACGTCTTGGGTGACTTTTTCGAGTTTATTTTGTTCGGCTGCCAAATCTATCAAGGATTTTGCGTAGCGCGAGGCGATTCTGCTTACTGACATTTTTTCTTATTTATTGGTCAAGGAAATGTTTTTTTTAATTCAAATTCATTTCTTGTGCCAAGTTGTTGGCAAATTTTACTTGTTCGCTGTCGCCTTTGAGTTCTTTGCGAAGGACTTTTTCAGCGATGTCGAGTGCCAACATTCCTGCCTTATTTTTCACTTCGTTGAGTGCTTGATTTTTTTGATTTTCGATTTCTGTGCGAGCGTTGAGGACGATTTTATTAGCTTCGTCTTTGGCTTTATTTTTGGCTTCTGTGATGATATTTTCTTTAATATCATTGGCTTCTTTCAAAATCTTGGAGCGTTCCTCGCGGGCTTGGGCGAGAAGTTCTTCGTTTTGAGCGTTCATTTTTGCCATTTCTTGACGAGCTGATTCTGCTTGTTGGAGGGCGTTCTCGATGGATTCTTCGCGTGCTTTAAGAGCTTCTGCGATGGGCTTGAAAGCGGTGCGCCCCAACACCAACCAGACCAACGCAAAAATAACGGTCGTCCAGAACAACATACCGAAACTCGGCTCTATCGGGGAAAAATTGATTAGAAAAATCATATCTATTTAGTAAATTATTTTTTTTAGAATAATGAATTTTTGACTTAGGAAAGAAGAGAAAATAAGGTACTGAATATTGTGACGCAGAATTTTGGGTCAAAACAGGTCAGATTTGAGGCGCGATGCCGTGCACCGCAACGAAAATCTAACGCAGTTTTAGCTCAAAAGACAAGTCAGAATACAGTAACTTATCTTGGACGCGTTCCTTAAAGAAAAAGCCCAAAGCAGCCGACCAACCGTCGGCGACTTTGGCATTTTTCTTTTTGCTTTCTTTTTGCGGCTGCAAAAAAATTACTTCAGGTTCAACAGTGCTACAACGATAGCGAACAGACCCGCGCCTTCTACAAGGGCAGCTGCGATAATCATGTTGGTACGGATATCGCCGATGGCTTCCGGTTGGCGAGCGATGGCTTCCATTGCTTTTCCGCCGATTTGACCGATTCCAAGACCGATTCCGATAACTGCTAAACCAGCTCCAATTGCTGAATACATAATGATTGGATTTTATATTGTTAAAAAAATATTTTTTATTTCCTTAATGATGCTCTGCGTGGTGGTGTTCTTCTACTGCGCCGCCGATGTAGATGGAGGTCAATAGTGCGAAAATAAACGCCTGCAAAAACGCCACGAACAACTCCAAAAAGTTCATCGCAAACACAAACGGTACAGCCACTAACGCACCGCCCATCGAGCCGCCTACGCTTGCGCCATTGCCACCGAACAAAAATATCAGCCCTATCAAGCTCAAGATAACGATGTGTCCAGCCGTGATGTTGGCAAACAAACGTATGAACAGCGTGAAGGGTTTTATGAAAATGCCGAGAATTTCTATCGGCGTGAGTATCAATTTGATGGCTGCTGGCACGCCCGGCATCCAGACGATGTGTTCCCAATAATTTTTATTGCCGCTCACATTGACTACTATAAACGCGAAAACAGCGAGTACCATAGTCATACCTACGTTGCCTGTCACGTTGGAGCCACCCGGAAAAAAGGGTATCAGTCCGAGCAAATTGTTGATTAGAATAAAAAAGAACAGCGAGGCGATGAATGGAAAATATCTTTCCCACTTGGGTCCGATGTTGGGTTTTACGACATCGTCGCGGAGAAAAACGATGACTGGCTCAAAAAACGATTGGATACCGGTTGGTGCTTTGCCGACATTTTTTCGGTAGCCGCTCTTTACGGCGGTCATTATCAAGAAAAAAATCAGCAACGCTATCAGCATCGTGAATACGTTTTTGGTGATAGAAAAGTCTTTCCAAGAAGTTGATTTGAGGAGTGTGGAGGCTTTTTCGAGTTCGTAACCTTGTCCGTGCGCGTAAGCCATCAATTTTTGTTCGTCGCCCTCTCCGACTTTTCCCGTGCGCTCGATGTGTTCGAGCGAAGTCCGCGCGCCTGCGTCTGCCAAGCGACGCACCGCGCCTTTGTCCAGCACATAGCCCTCTACTACTTTGTGTCCGTGCTCGAAGGCACTCGACATAAAAACGCTCCATTTGCCGTCCGCAAGTAAAATGCAAGGCAGCGGAATGTGAATATCGCCGATGACATGAAATTCGTTGGCATCAGAGATGTGTTCCATCACCAAATCGGTGTATTTTTCTTCTTCTTCGTGTTCGGCGACTTTTTCAGCGTGTTGCGGCTGTCCTTCGTGCGAAGCAGAAATTTCGTTGTTTTCAGACGAGTGCGGTTGTTCCGCAGCGTGTTCTTGCGTCCATGATAGGATTGGGTTTGCCAACGTCAGGAGGCAGGCAAGAAGAATGGATTTGGATAGATATATTTTCACCGAGAGTTGTGCTTTTTTTAAAAATCGGTGCAAAGGTAGTATTTTTTCTTGTTTTAGTAAAATTATTCCTTTATTTTTTCTTCATTCCTAAAAAATAAGTGTGTTACTTGAACGTGAGCGTGCCGAAAGTTCCCGCGTCTATCCAACCCCGATTTTTATCTTCGCCGACTACGACGACGTTTCCTATAAAATTTTCTCGCTCCGAACTGTGGTCGTTGTCGCAATAAGCGAGCGCAAAGCCGATTTGTTTGTTGGGAGTAATTTTGACTGGTTTGTTGTTGGGTTTTTTGTCGTCAAAAGTATCATCGTACAAGGCGACGGCGACTTCCCAAGTGCTTACTTTTCCGTTTTGAGTGCGCTTGTTGATGATGTGAGAGTTGAAATAATGCTTCAAACTGTCTGTCCCAATATCTACTGACCTACCGTCGAGCGCGATGTGATAGGCGAAAGCATTGTAATTGTATTGGTGGTTGCCGCCAGAGTGATTTTCATCTACGAAAACCTCCAAGCAGTCGTCGTCCCAATATTTTTCCAAACCGTCGGGGTGAATATCTATGAGCGTGTCGTCGGTGATTTCGGCTAAAATATACAGGTAGTCGGGCGACCAAGCGAGCTTGTAGCGACCCTGAAAATCTTGAGGCGTATAGGCTGCACCGAGCCAACGCTGGTCGAGCGGAAGCCACTTGGCTTGCGCCCAGACGCTGTCCGAGCCGATGCCGTCTATGACTACGTTGCCGCGTCGGGCAGTAAAATTTTCTTTTTGAGCTGTCGATGCCGAGTCTTGTTTTTTATCGGCGGCGGCATTGGAGTTGTTATTTTTGCAAGAAATGAACGCTGCGCAACAAACAGCCAGAAAAATTACTTTTTGGAACATATTTTTATGATTTTAAAGTTCTAATAAAATAGCGAGTGACAAATGTGAAAATACTTTGCTTTACGATTACACTTACATAAATCATTGATTTACAACAATATATGACAACTAAAAACTCAAAATTTATAACTCAAAACTGCATCAATTAAACATATCTTTCATTCGCTCAAAAAATCCTTTGTCTTCCTTTCCCGGCTGGGGCTTGAAGTTGGGCATTTCGCGCAGCTTTTCGAGCAAGCGCGTTTCTTCATCGGTCAGTTTTCGGGGAGTCCAGACGTTGATATGGACGAGTTGGTCGCCTTTGCCGTAGCTTTGGAGCGAAGGAAGTCCTTTGCCCTGCAAGCGAAAAATCTTGCCCGATTGTGTGCCGGGCGGGATTTTTATTTTTACTTTTCCGTCCACCGTAGGCACTTCGGCGGACATTCCGAGCGCAGCGTCGGCAAAATTAATATACAGCTCGTGGATTAAATTATTTCCCTCCCGTTGGAGTTGCTCGTGTGGAATTTCTTCGATACTTATCAACAAATCTCCCGCCGGTCCGCCTTTTGCGCCTGCATTTCCTTTTCCATTCATCGAAAGTTGTATGCCGTCCGTCACGCCTGCTGGAATGTCAATTTCTATCGTTTCCTCGCCCATCATGCGCCCGTCGCCTCGGCAAGTGCCGCAGTTCGCCGTTATGGTCTGTCCCGAACCCGCACAGCCGGGACACGCCACGGTGGTCTGCATTTGCCCCAAAAAAGTGTTGCGCATCTGGCGCACATAGCCCGATCCGCGACAAGTGGTGCAGGTCGTGACCGAGTTTCGGTCTTTCGCGCCCGAGCCGGCGCAGTTGCTACAAGCGGTTTGTTTTTTTACTTTTATTTTTTTGGCTACTCCGTTGGCGATTTCTTCGAGCGTCAATTTTACTTTGATGCGCAGATTGCTGCCCGCCTGCCCTTGCGGACGTGCGCCGCCGCCGCCTTGCGGACGTTTTCCGCCACCCCCAAAAAAGGATTCAAACGGGTTGTTGCCGTCGCCAAAAATATCTCCGAATTGAGAAAAAACATCTTCTGCACTGCCCCCTCTATATCCGCCGCCTGCTGCATTGCCGCTCACTGCGTCGTGTCCGCCACGGTCGTAGCGCGCGCGCTTGTCGGCATCGCTCAACACCTCGTAGGCTTCGGCGGCTTCTTTGAATTTTTCTTCTGCCGCTTTGTCGCCCGGATTTCGGTCGGGGTGATGCTGCATCGCCAGTTTGCGATAAGATTTTTTGAGTGCGTCCGCATCTGCGTTGCGAGCTACGCCCAATATTTCGTAATAATCTCTTTTCATATCCGTATTCTAAAAAAATTAAACTGCTTTTCCGACCACCACTTTGGCGTGTCTGATGAGTTTTCCGTTCAAAAAGTAACCTTTTTCGATGGTTTCGATGATTTTTCCTGCCAGTTCGGGCGTTGGTGCGGGGATTTCCACTACCGCTTCGTGCTGCTCGGAATCAAAATTTTCTCCTGTCGCATCGTTGGTTTCTAAACCTTTTTGCTTCAGAATATGCTGCAATTTGGCATAGACCAGCGACACGCCTTCGGTAAAAACTTCGGTGCTGTCGGCTTTTTCGGATATTTTTTTTGCTCTGTCAAAATCGTCCAACACAGGCAGCAAAGCTGACATCGTGTCACGGGCGGCGGTTTTCATCAGCTCGATGCGCTCGGTAGCCGTGCGGCGTTTGAAATTATCGAACTCTGCGTAGAGCCGCAAATATTTGTCTTTCAATTCGCTGATTTGCTGCGCCGAATCGTCTATTTCGAGCTGATTTTGCGGTATTTCTATCACCGTTTCGGCTTCGTTTTCGACCGTTTCGGCTTCGTCGATTAGTATATCTTTTGCGTTTTCCATTTTTTTCTTTCCAAAAATATTTTTAAAAAATTCTGCTTTTTTGTGTTGTGTCATTCAAATACTTATCAAGTTCTTTGCCAGTCGCAAAATTGCGTCATTTTGTCAGTCTTTTTGTGGCATCATTCGTGCCAAAAGTTTGTCCATCTCGTCAGCCGAAAGATTTACGCCTACGATAATTCCTTGTCGGTTGAGCAAATATTTGGTTGGAATCTCTCGCACGCCGTACTGCTCCGCCAAAGTTGCCTTCATGCGCTGCAACTCCGAGGAGTGGTATTGCCAGTGCAGATTATCGTGTTCGATAGCGGTTTTCCATTGTGTTGCGTTGGTTTCGAGGGCGATGCTTACGATTTCGAGTCCCGACTCGTGGTGCTTGTCGTAGAGCGCGACCAGTGAAGGATTGTCGGCGCGGCACGGCGCGCACCAGCTTCCCCAAAAGTCGAGCAGGACGAACTTTCCGCGCAGCGAAGAAAGCTGCAACGAATCGCCCGAGAGAAGGGCTATTTTGAAGTCTGGAGCTGCTGCGCCGTTGATAAACTTCGGCTGTCGGTAGAGGTAATTGACCATTATCCCGACCGCTGCCAAAACTATCAATCCCGTAAGGATTTGCGACCATTTTATTTTTTGCATCAATTTATTTTTTGCAAAGATAAAGCAAAGGAATGAAGAAAAATTAACTGCTCATTTTTTCTTTATCTCTATAAAAAAAACCGTCGCTCGAAAACACATTTCGAGCGACGGACTTTTTATTTTGGAAATTTTTACTCAATAATCTTACTCACACAAAAATCGAAGAGCAAGCGACGATTGTAGGACGGAGTTCTTGGTGTGGTACCTATTTGACTTGACATTGTAAGGTAGTATGGGTCTGCTTTCGAGCTTTCAATGTTAGTGAGTCCTAATTCGTAGCGAACACCCACTGAAATCGTAAAATCTTGAAATATTCTTTTCTGCAAAGCTATGCCGCCCAACACACCAAATTCAAACCTACGGTACAAATAGTTCGTTTCTCCTTTAATATTTTGGTAGCCATTTGGAATATCATAATCTCTTATAATGTGATATTGGTATGGCGTAACAATATTATTAGCTTCGACCTTATCAGTCCGTTTATTAAGGAGGTCGTCTATGCCATGTATTATTAACTCATTCCGAAATGTAGTGTTGTAAGAAATCTGTGCACCAGCCAAAACTTTTAGGAATAAACCCGTTTCCGAACCTAACTCAATATTGAGATTTGCATACACAGGCAGCTTAATATAATCCAACCTACAGTAGGTAGAAGGGTCGTACAGAAAGTCGGTATCACCGATATTTCCAGAAGTACCAGTGACACTATACCCTTGTTTTTGTCGAGAATAATCTAATTCTGCGCCTACGCTCCAAAAACGACTAAATATGTATGCCCCCGAAAACCCTGCGGCGATGCCATTGAATTTATCCATAGGGTCTGGTTTGGAACGCGGTGCGTAATTCAGCTCTGACTTATTGTATTTTTGGTACAGGAATGGCTGAAAATTCACTCCTACCATCCAATCACCACTTTTTTGTGCTTCGGCAGAAAAAAGCAAACTGAACGTGCAAACCAAGATTAATAATGTTATTTTATTCATGTTGTACGGTAATTTTTTGGTTAAAAATTTGATTTTTTGTTTTTATTTGCACCATGTAGATACCATTTGAGAGCGATTCGCTGCTCAAGGTTTCCGCGTCGTGTCCAGTGTCGTCGAATACTTTTGTGCTAATGAGCCTACCCAAATTGTCAAATAACTGGATTTGTCCAGCAATTCCGACTGGGCAATTCAAATATAATTTTCCTGATGAGGGATTTGGGAAAACTGTAATTTCTGTCGGTGGAGCTTTTATTATTTCATCTTCTGAGGAAATATCCGAATTTTTGCCGATTATTAAATTTTCGGTTGCACTTGGCGCTTCATTCGAGCCTATTCGTGGCATATACGGCGGACATTTAGGACAAAGAGGCAAACAACATTCGCACCAAACAGGGTATGGATTTTTACAAAAGTAAGCTGATTCGCGGAAAAATTTGAGAGTCTGCCACCCACTTGAGCCAATGCAGTTATTTGCTCTAAACTTTAATGTTCCTCCTCCAGTAGAGTTAGACGGACATGAAATATTGACGCAGGTAGAGTTTGTTGTCGTGCTGCTCGCCCCATCTACTAACCATGGTGCAGTTATTTCAAAAGTATAATTAAACGCAGTTGGTAATTCATCTATACAAAATATATTACCGTAAGGACAAAAGTACCACTTACCGCAATGATAGCCCAAATCGTAATCTACTGGAATAGGAACTTTTGGAGTAGGCGGTGGCGCAGTTAGCACGTCCAACGAAAAAGTATCAGAGGCAAAACAACCTCCAGGAAATGTTGCACTCACAATACCATTTCCACTTGCAGCAGTTGATGTAGTGAATACATTTATCGTATTTGAGTTAGAATTCGACGATGTAATATTCCAGCCTCGTGGAAAAATCCACGAATACGTCGCATCACAAAGTGGTGCTATTTTAAATACATAATTACTGTCTGGACAAAGTAGCTTTTGCTTGAAGGAGCTTAGATCTTTCTGTATTTTAGGCTCAATCCTATTTACTTGGAGTTCACCAATTCTAAAATAATCTGACCGCCCAGTTACTCTGGACGCTTTACAGATGACTTTAAAACTGCCTTGTACAGGTGGGATAATGGTTATGTTGTTAGTGCCTTGTCCTGAAATAACTGAACCACCAGACGGAGAAATACTCCACTCAAATTTATTGGCATCTGCATATTCGCTTGCAGAGTAAGTCAGAGGATTCCTGCAACAATTTTGTATCACTCTTGCTCCCGTAATTGTTGGCTGCCACACTCGCATGATGCGTACAGTTATACTTTTATCAACAGTCGGTTGCGCATTATTTGTATCTACATAAGTTGCATAAACTTTGACATTAACATATTTTTTATCGTTATACTGGTCTCCCCAAGAAATGAATGCAGTATCTATAAGATATGAAGATGAAAAAAAGTCTGCTCCGTCATTACTACCAGCGATGTGGCTTTCACCAGAGTTATCTCCAGTTTGGGGTGCAAAAAATTTGTAACCTTCTAACCTTCTAAAATCTAATGCAGGGTAAAAATAGGCGGTAAACATCCCATTTTGACCAACTTCTAATTGAATCGGTCCATCTAATCCAACTGACGACTGCGCACTCACTTGGAAAAAAGAGAGCAGCCAAAAAATTGCTATGAGCCATAGGCTGTTTGCTGTTTGCTGTTTGACAGCAGAAAACTAAAAAATGCAAAATGTTTCATAAAATGAAAAATTTGAATTGGTTTAAAAAAAAATTTAAAAAAATTCCAGTGATACAATTTCGGAGTTTCGAGTCATTAGTGCCAGCTGCATACAAGACTGCTTCGCGAGGGCAGAGGTGGGCAGGTAAGTAGTCA
>JAYUHK010000187.1:0-8714 GCA_043767025.1 Saprospiraceae bacterium
AATGTATCTAAAATAAACTACTCATTTTTTCTGCTAAATTACAACCAATCACTGCGTTATTTTTTCGTTACAACGCTCTGCGTTGCGCCTCAAAAATGCCTTGTTATTGATTGAATTTATTTGAAAAAATTGGAGTATCTTATTTTTTCCTCATTCCTTAAAGATTTTTCGTTTAACTTTGCGCTACAAAATTGCAGTTTGTTTTTTATCGAATCGCAAAAAATTATTTTCTATGAAAAAAAAACTCATTATTGCGGCAGCAGCCATGACACGCAAAAAGAAATCTGCCGAGCCAGAGGAGAAAAAAAAAGTCGTCGCCTTCACCAATCCTAAAAAGAAGCGACCCGCAGCGACCTCGAAGCCTCCAACGAAACGTGCCGCAGGCGCGCCAACGGCTTTCGGCAAACAATCCCAAAAAGGCGACTTTAAACCCAAAATAGAAAAAAATATCCACCTCGAAGACGGCGACACACCACTCAACAAATACCTCGCGCACTCGGGGATTTGCTCGCGCCGAAAAGCCGTCGAACTCATCGCCAACGGTTTGGTGCTGGTCAATAATTTGCCGATTACCGAACCCAGCTACCGAGTGCAGCCTGCGGACGTAGTGACGCATCAGGGAAATTTGGTGCAACCCAACACTCGCCGAATTTATGTTTTGCTCAATAAACCAAAAGACACCATTACTACCGCCAGCGACGAGCGCGGACGCAAAACGGTCATGGACATCGTCAATAAAACCATCAAAGAGCGCATCTATCCTGTCGGGCGGCTCGACCGCGAAACGACAGGGCTTTTGCTGCTCACCAACGATGGCGACTTGGCAGAAAAACTATCGCACCCGCGCCACCAAGTCAAAAAAGCCTACCACGCCGAACTCGACAAAGCCCTTACCCAGCAGCATTTGCTCCAGATTCAGGCGGGCTTGGACTTGGAGGACGGCAAGATAATCGTGGACTCAATAGGTTATGTAGATGGCAAAAAAAAGACCGAAGTAGGCATCGAAATCCACAGTGGAAAAAACCGAATCGTCCGCCGTATTTTTGAGCATCTGGGCTACGAAGTGCTGCGGCTCGACCGGACTTATTACGCAGGTTTGACGAAAAAAGACCTTCCTCGAAGTGCTTATCGCAGCCTCACCGAGCGCGAAATCGTGATGCTCAAACATTTTACCTGATTTTTTTGAGTATTTTTTGGTCGTTAAAACGAATAAGGAATATCGAATATTGAACAAGGAATACCGAATATCGAATATCGAACAAGGAATGTCGAATATCGAACAAGGAATATCGAATATCGAACAAGGAATATCGAATATCGAACAAGGAATACCGAATATCGAACAAGGAATATCGAATGTCGAACAAGGAATATCGAATGTCGAACAAGGAATGTCGAATATCGA
This sequence comes from Saprospiraceae bacterium, assembly GCA_043767025.1. GTDB lineage: Bacteria > Bacteroidota > Bacteroidia > Chitinophagales > Saprospiraceae > JAYUHK01. The sequence goes on from JAYUHK010000187.1 coordinate 1,406, forward strand.
ACAAGGAATATCGAATATCGAACAAGGAATGTCGAACAAGGAATATCGAATGTCGAACAAGGAATGTCGAATATCGAAGTCAATTTATTTCAGGACAACATAGCACTTAATTATTCAGAATGAAAAAAATAACAATACTTTGGTTTTTTATAAACTGTTGTTTTACAGCTGTTTATGCGCAACAACAGACGGATTGGAAAGGAAGTTACGCGCAGCTGCAACGCCGCGAAAATGTGGCGATGCTCTCGCTCGGCACTTGGGCAATCGGTAACATCGCGCTCGGCTCGGTGCTGACGGTGCGGTCAAAAAACGAAGAGCAAAAAGCATTTCAGCAGATGAATGTCGGTTGGAATATTATCAATTTGGCGATTGCTGGCGTAGGTTTTTATGCGGCACAAAAAGGAATACCCGAAGGGCTTGCGAGTTGGGACGTTGTAGAAAAACACTACAGTTTGCAAAAGACTTTTTTGTTCAATGCGGGTTTAGATGTCGGCTACATGGCGGGCGGCGCGTGGCTGATAGAACGCTCCAAAACGGCGACTAAAAAACAAGAGCAGATGCGCGGTTTTGGAAAATCAATTATCTTGCAAGGCGGATTTCTATTCTTGTTTGATTTGACCCAATTTTTTATCGTCAAATCCGACAACCCAAGTATAAAAGCTATCTTCAACACAGTCAGTTTCTCTGGAAACGCTCTTTCGATGACTCATTATTTTTAGCATTTATCAATCCCTCCGCACCGACCGCCAGTGCGGAGGAATTTAACAGTAATTTAAAAAAGAGTGGCGTGGCTGCTATGCCTGTTTGTCGAGCGTACAATACTTGTAGTACAAAAAACCGTACAGACCGCCGATAAAGCCATACATAACGTTGAGTAGTATCTCAAAAGGCCAGTAAACATAAGGTTGATTGTGACTGAATCGAAAGCCAGACATTAAAAGTCCTGCAAAAAAGGAGGCTCCAATCACAACACCCAACAGGACATAATGCAATTTTATAGAGAATACGTTTGGCATAAAAAGAAGTACTACTTTGAAGGTTTGAATGGCTAAAAAATACAAAACGCCTCTTTCAAAAATTGTTACCACAAAAAGGTACATCCACGACATTAATATATATTCTACTCTTTCTATAAAAGTGTCGTCGTAGTGCCTTAAAATAACATTATGTGCTATTGAAAATATTAGGCAATCCAATAATATTAGGCACAAAGCGAATGGAATCGCGAGGTATTTTTTTCTTTTATTGGTCGTGGCAGTTATTGACATATTTGGCAGTTGCTTAGGTTATCACTATTATCTTTAAAGCACTTATAAATCAATGACCAATATGTACGTCCTTTGATTGGTGTTCCTGCAACTGCATTTCCGTTGTGAGTATTAATAAATTTAACTAATTCTGCGCACGTTTTTGTCCAAAGTTTGTCTGCAAAATAAAATGCAAGTTCGGCAGTTAGTAAGGTTGAACCTACTAAAGTGTTACTAAGCCTATCTGCACCCTTTGTATAGAAAATATTATTTCCATCAAAGTTACCTATTCCAAAATCCCTGTTACCGCTGACTGGGTGGCCTCCAGAAGCAAGATACGGTGTTTTTAGCGTACTAAAAAACCAACCAGAGGTGTAATAATTACTGGTAACAACAGCTCCGTAATCGCCATTTATTTCAATATTGACTTTGGCTCCCAGTGGATTGTTTGATTGCCACAAAGCGGTGTCATCCCAAAAAGGATAAAGAAAGGGCGAAAAATCAGTTCCGTCGGTGAAGTTATTTATGTGAAGCCTAAAATACTGGATTAAAGCCTCATTAGTTAAAACAGTTCCATTCAACTTAGGTAAAGTGTTGATATTAACTGGAAAATAATCAAGGTTTACACATGAACTAACAGGGTCATTGATTGATTGAATACTAAATTCTTCAACCGAAGCAACTGAAGCATTTACGGTTGCCGGTATAATATAATTTACTAAATATGACCATTCTGTTACATTGACACAGGTTTCGACGAAAAAATTAGGTTCTACATTCAATTTAGCTTGGACAGCATCTACAAAAACTTGGTCTGATGCCATTTGCGCGCTTTGCTTTGCTATAGATATCATCTCGCACTTTTCTTCATCGCTTGCCGTTTGAATATTATTAGTAAGCAATGAATAAAGATGGTTTGCTTCGGAGATATTATTTGCTAAAAAGTTTACTTGCGTTTCTGTTAAGTCCAAAAGGTATTTTAGGTAATTTCTTTTAGTCCGTGTTACTTCTTCAGGAATTACTGGCGGAATATTGAGCTGGACAAGTATCTGCTCAAAAACACAAGTAGGGTCGTTACATACAGCACAGCTAAAACCACCGCAATTATTCATCGCATTTTCAACAATATGCTCATAGGTATTTGTAAGTGCATTCGCAAAACCCAGTTTATTTACATAATTTCTTACGTTCCATCTTTTTACGATTTCACACAACTCAAACCTTGAAATTACTTTTTGATTCCCCCCTCCTCCTTGTCCTTGCCCAAAAACTCCTCCGTTAATATTGAGGCTAAACTTTCCGTTAGAAACTGATACAGTTCCCCGATTACTTAATATTTGTTCAAAGTCCTGCAAAAGAGCATTCTTGTTCAAAAGTACATCTTTAAGTTCATATAATATGGAAAGCGGTTTAGCAAATTCAGTCGTTGATTTTCCTTCTTTTATGTATTCATCTTTTGTATCGGATAAAATAAAAACCGTATTTCCATTTTGAAGCCAAAAATCTACATTTCCGTCTGGGCGAAAATATGGTTTAATCAGATACAGCTGCCCGTCAATGCTAATACTTAAATTTTCTCCAGCAATAATTCCGGGACGGGGTACAGGAAGGGTAGGTAAAGTCGGTGACACCAGTGGAGTTTCAAAAAATTGAACACAAAATTGTTTTGCAAATTTATCATAAGAAACACAAGATTCACCACTTCTTGAAGCAACATTTTGATTTGTCGGTAAAAATTTAAATCGTTCTTGCTCGAAAGTATCTTCTTTTTTGCAAGCAAAAAATAAAATACTTAAAATAAATGCAGTAAAAATGCCAATAAAGACAAATTTAATTTTTAAATTACCCCCCCCCGCAAATTATATTTGCTTGCGGACGAAAAGGACTTTTGGACAACAGTTTTCAATAAATTTTTCATTGTTTAGAAAATTTTTAAGATGAAATAATTAGAACCGAAATTGTTGTAAGTGCTGGTTGGAGAAAAGTACAAAACGAAAATCAAATGCTTTGCAAAACAATACAAAGATATTACTATTTTTTGTAATGTCAAATTTTTTGGTATTTATTTTTTTATTTCCCCCAAATAAAAAAAAAGCCGCCGAAAATTTTTACACTTTCGGCGGCTTTTGTAGCTCCTGCGCGTTGCGTCGCTTATGGCTTCACGACTGCTTTCGGCACGTCGTAGCCGAAAATGTCTTTGGTCGTCAGCTCCACTACTTTTCCGTATTTTTGGAGGTTTTCGACTTTGATTTTATTGCGCGAGCCGAGCAATTTGATGTTCCACGCTTTGCCTTTGAGGTGGTCGTCATGAAATTTTTCGATGTCTTTCAGTCCGATTTGGTCTATTTGGCTGTAAATATCTTTCCGTATGTCGTGGTCGAGTCCCATGCGGAGTGCGTTTTGATAATTGAATAAGATAGCCGTTTTGGTCACTCTTTTTGTTTCGTAGCCTGTTTTGATGGCGCGTTTGTTGGTTTCCCAAAGTTTTTCGCTCACAGGCATATTGTCCAAAAGGTTGTTGATGGCTTTCATTGCGTCGTCGAGTTTATCGGCTTGCGTGCCGACGTAAAACATGGACGAGAACGGGTCTTCTTTTTTCTGTGGCGTGCGATAGGCGGAGTACGCAGAGTACGCCAAGGCTTTGGATTCGCGAATGTCTTGAAAGACGACGCTGCCCATGCTGCCGCCATAATATTCGTTGAAAGCCCGTACTTTGGGCATCATTTTGGCATCGTAGGGCTGGTCGTTGCGGGTCATCATTATTTCGGCTTGCACCATGTCGTAATCTACGAAGTAAATCGTATTTTCGTCGGCTTTGGCGCGGTCATATTTTTTTTCTTTCGGCAGGTCTTTCAGCTTGTCGGGCGTTTTGTGTACCTGCTGGAAGGTCGCCAAAGTTTTTTCTACCGAGCGCGGACCGTAGTAATAGACCTTGTGTTTGAAGGTCGGGAGCGACTTGATGATGTCCGTCAATTCTTTGGCTTTGATGAGTTTCATCTCGTCGTTGCTCATCACGTCGTTGAACGGATTGACTTTGCCGTAGGTGGCGTAGCTGTCCATCGCTTCGCGAAAAATTGCGTCTTTGTTGAGGACTGCGTCTTCGCGGGCTTTGATTTTTGCGCCAATCAGTTTGTCGAGTGCGGCTTGGTCGGCTTTGGGATTGTTGAGTAAGTCTTCGAGCAAAAGAAGTGCTTTGTCAAAATTTTCTTCCAAACCACTGAACTGCACATACACTTGGTCGTCGCTGCTGAATACGTCCAAATCCACTGCCAGCTTGTAGAGTTCTTTGTTGAACTCTTCGTTGCTCATCTTGTTGGTGCCGATAAGTTTCAAGTAATCTACTGCCAACGGCAATTTTTTATTGTGATTTTTGCCCATATCCAGCACATAATATGCCGAAAACAGTCCGTTGATGGTGTTGGGGACATACCACATCGGCAAGTTTTGTTTTACGTCTGCTTTTTTGATGTCCTTGCTGTAATCCAAAAATACAGGGCGCATGGACGGCGACGGATTATTGACGATGGTTTTCAAAAAATCTGATTGCGCATCGCGATTGACTTCTACGGGGTGGATTTCTGGTTTTTCAACTTTTTCTACCGTTTTGTCTTCGCCAGTTTGCTTATAGACGACCGTATAATTATTGCCAAACCATTTGTTGGCAAACTCTATCACGTCTTGTTTCGTGATTTTGCTCATGCGCTCGCTGCCGCGCAAATATTCCTCCCAAGGCTTCCCAACCACAAAAACGTCGTTGAGGACGAAAGCCATGTTTTGGGCGTTTTCTTGCTCTCTGATGCGATTGACTTTGAGATTATTGATAGTTCCCTGAATCAAAGCGGCATCAAAATTTCCTTTTTTCAAGTTTTCGATTTCTTCCAAAATCAAATCTTTTGCCTGCGTCAGCGTCTGTCCCGCCAATGGGCGAGCCTGAAAAAACACAATGCCGTAGTCTTTTTGGAGAAAAGTAAAACCATTCGCTTCGAGCAATTTTTGTGATTTGACCAAATTTTTATCAATCAAACCGCTTTTTCCATTGTATAAAATTTGTCCCATCAAGTCTGCCATCACCGCATCTTTGGAGTTCGCGTCGGGCATCAAAAAACCAATCGCGACTTTCTCTTCGTCGGGACTCATCACTCGGATTTCTTCCGGCGCGTAGCGCGGAGCTTCTGGCTCAAACTTGAAAGGCGGAACGGGTTTGGACTCCCACGCGCCGAGATACTTGTCTATCAACGCCACCGTTTGGCTGGCATCTATATCGCCCGTCAGAATCATTGCCATATTATTGGGAACATAATTGGCGTAAAAATATTTTTTTATTTCTTTCAAAGACGGATTTTTGAGATGTTCTATTGTCCCAATAGTTGTCTGCGTGCCGTAGGGGTGTTTTTTGAAAAGGCTGGCAAACATAGACTCAAAAATCTTGTTGTCGCCGTTGTCAAGCCCAATATTTTTTTCCTCATACACTGCCTCTAACTCCGTGTGGAAAAGTCGCAACACAGGGTTGCGCATTCGCTCGGCTTGGATTTGGAGGTATTTTTCGACGTTGTTGGACGGCACATTTTCCATATAAGTCGTGTTTTCAAACGATGTGTAGGCGTTTGTTACCGTAGAGCCGATGTTGGACATCATTTTGTCGTACTCGTTGGCTATCGCCAATTTTGCTGCTACGCCCGAGATGGAGTCAATGCTGTGATAAATGGCTTTTCGCTCCGCTTTGTCCTTCGTGTGGTTGTAGTCTTCGTAGAGAGATTCGATGCGGTCGAGTTCGACTTTTTCCTTTGCGTAGTCGAGCGAGCCGAAGCGGTCAGTGCCTTTGAAAAGCATGTGTTCCAAGTAATGCGCCAAGCCAGTGTTGGTGGCGGGGTCATTTTTGCTGCCCGCTTTGGTCGTGAAAAGTGCCATGACGCGCGGCTCGAGGTGGTTCTCACTGATGATGACCGTAAGACCGTTTTTGAGGGTGTAAAAACGAGTGTGGGTTGGGTCGTTTTCGACTTCCTGCCACGAAAATTTGCCGTCGGGCGAATTTTTTGTAGTCGTTTTGTAAGTACTTTGTGCGAATGTTGCGCCGCTGAGCAACAAACAAACTCCAAGCATGAGCGGAGCTAAAATCCTGTTTTTCATCATTTTAATTTGTGTTTATTTTAAAAAAAATTGGGAAACCAACGTCGCGTGAAAGACAAGTGACATTGTGAATAGTTGCATGACCACTCAAAGGTAAAAAATAGATTGGATTTTCCAAAATATAACAATCCCGATGCCTTTGCAAGCATCGGGTTGTTAATGAAAAACATAAAATTACCCCTATATCTTCGATGCAGAATGTAGCACGAATGCTCGTTCTGACGTTAAATCGATATTATTTCTTGTACCAAAAAAGTACAAAATAATTTAGGCACGCGCCTAAAAAAAAATTCATTTAGCACATTTGTTGTACTGCTTGCTGCGAAACGGAGAACCGACGTAAGGAATTACGCTCGGACTTCTCTCATAGTTTTACTGTTTAGCCAAAAATCTAAAACATTGTCTTTTTTGGAAAACTGCTGTGTGTTGTGTAGTAAATTTGCATTTGTTTTCCAAAAACCGCAACCGCTTTTTTCATCGCTGGTTACATTATAATTAATTCAAATATGTTGCCAACTTTTTCATTTTCGCAAAAAACATATAATTTTTTTTTATATGTTTTTTATAAAGTCCTGATTTTCAAATTATTAAACATTAAATAAATAATAATTTTTTTTTCATTGAAGTAAAAAAAAAATACGGCATCTGTTGCTGACACAATCACGAGCCACAAAAATCAAGCTCCGAATGCGAAAGAAAAAAGAAATCACAACTTTTTTTTGCCAAAGTTTCTCTGCATTTGAACAAAATAGGTCTGTTTGGTTGTTTGCGAAGTATTATTTTCTGATGTTACACAAAATATTTTTTTATTAAAATTTTAGGCAGCATTTTATTCAATGTGACTGTATTTTCAGACGTGCCTTGTAGAAATTCAAGTTTTTGCAAAAATATCGTCTGGCGAAGCGAAAACTGTTTGAAGTCTGGCGAAGCCGACG
>JAYUHK010000188.1:0-3697 GCA_043767025.1 Saprospiraceae bacterium
AACGAATTTTATTCATGGTATGACTAACCATAAGTTCCTAACTATCAAGGATTTATACTAAATTATACCATAAGTATTTGTCAGTTATTTATGACCCAGTACTTAGTTGTAAGCTTTTAATTTTTAATTTTGAGTCGTCATAAACTATTGCAAATCAACGAATTATGTCGAATAATAAATGTCATGTATTTAAGTACAGGAACTTATCTAAAATAAACTAATCATTTTTTCTGCTAAATTACAACCAATTACAGCGTTATTTTTTCGTTTCAACGCCCTGCGTTGCGCCTCAAAAATGCCTTGTTATTAATTGAATTTATTTGAAAAAATTAAACACCTTATTTTTTCCTCATTCCTAAAACATTGACATCGAGAACAAACAATATTTTACTACACTTCTTCTTTTTTTATACTTTCTGCTGGCGTTTCGTCCTTCGATTCGTGCTTACTGTCTAACAAATCATGCACAAAATCGACCACTTTTTCACCCACAACAGACGCTACCGCTTTTACAGTATCAACTGTATCTTCGACTGCCTCTTCAATTTTTTCCGAAATAGTCAAATTTTCGTGAGCTGGTGCTGGTACTTCCGCCACTTGCGGCTTATCTGCCACGACAGCTTCCACGACTACGGCTGCTGCACTGACCTGCGGAGCGGCAACGGACGCAATAGCGGAAGCCGCTTTTTCTATCTTTTCATCGCCTTTGCGCGCCTCTGCGGCTTGGTGAATCTCGGTAGCAATTTTTTCCTGCACTACTTTTTTAGCTACCTCTTTGGCGGCATCTGATTTTTCGCGCTCGGCTTTTTTTGCGTCCTTGCTTACTTGCGCAGCAATCCTGCCCTCCAGCTCTACTTTAGTAGTAAGCATTTCGCTAAAAACTACCTCTTTCGACCGGATGCGCTCATTGATCATCACAATCTTTGCCTGACGGATTTGAGCCTCCAACTGTCCGTCTGTAGTCGCTATCTTGCGCTCTTGAAACTGCAAGTCTTCTTTATCTCTGTCAATAGAATACTTCATTTTATCGACCGCCGCCGCTAAACCATTCAACCTGCGCTGAAAACGCTCGGTTGGGCTTACGCCGTTGCCATTTTCGCCTTCGTTGCTGGGTCCGTAGCGACGCTCTTTGATATTTTTGAACGCGTTGTCCAAACGCTCCCAAACTTGGACTCGGTGGTCGCGCGTGAAAGGAACATCTCTGAATTTGCGTTGCAAAGTCTTCAACTCCTCGAAAACTCCCTGCAACCGAAGACCTCTCGAAATCCGCTCTTCCACACCAGCGAGGGATTCCATAAAACTATCCAAATTACTGTTTGATGTCTTATGAAATTCGTGGTCAATAGCGGTACGAAGTTCTTTGAGCTTGCCAAAACTTTCATTGATATTTTCGCGCAAGATGTCTGCGTGTTCGCGAAAAAGATTGCGGTCGTGGACTTGCTCCTGCACTTTGTCCCAGAACGTCCGGAGCTGATTCCAAAGCCCATTGTCATACCGCTCTAATTTATTTACTTTCTCGCGAAGTTCGTGCAGTTCGGCACGATAGGCTTGATTGAGCTTGGAGGAAAGGACTACGAAATGCCATTCCGTCTGCACTCTTTGTATATTTTCGCCACGGTCTACCTTCAAGTCATCGGGTAGAATACTGTCGCTGACAGCAAGTTCGCGGTCGAAGTGCTGAAATCCTTCTGGAAATTTGACTTCTTCTGCATCATTGCGCCACGAGTTGTGGAGTTGTTTAGAAAAGTCTTCCGTAACGATTGCCTCGGGGAACGTCCAATAGCTAACTTTGTTAGCTTCTGGGTCGAGTTCCATAGCAATGAGTAATTTTTGGTCTTTGGAGTCGGTACCCCATATCACGAGTTTATTCTTCATATTACCTGCGTAATGTAGTTAGCGTTTTACTAAAACAGATGGTCAATATTGATGTAATTACTGTATTCTTTAACTTGTTGTCGTCGTAGTCTTTTTGTTGAAAATCGCTTCGTTCTCTCTTGTTCTTCTAAAATCCTGTGTGTGAATGTATCAAACTATCAGATGTAAGTATTAAACTTCGCTTTTCGGTGGATTAATACAAACGATGTATTCGCAGTTTTGTTTCTTTTTTTTGCAAAAATAATACTTTTTTAAATAAGTTTCGCTTTTTGTGTCAAAGTTTTTCCAATCATTTGTGTTTTATATAAATATTCTGCTATCTGTACGGCATTGGTAGCTGCGCCTTTGCGCAAATTATCAGCTACTATCCACATATTAAGGGTATTGGGCTGTGATTCGTCGCGACGGATTCGCCCTACAAAAACGTCGTCTTTTCCGTTCGCCAAAAGCGGCATCGGGTACTGAAATTTTTCTATATCGTCCTGCACGGTCACGCCTTCGGCATTTTCGAGCAACTGGCGCAATTCGGCGAGGTCAAAATCTTGTTCAAACTCCACGTTTACGCTCTCCGAATGTCCGCCATAAACGGGAACTCTCACGGCAGTGGCGGTGATGCGAAGTTGTTCATTGCCTAATATTTTTCTCGTTTCGTTCACGAGTTTCATTTCTTCTTTCGTGTATCCGTTGTCCGTAAAAACATCGCATTGTGGGATACAGTTGGCATAAATTGGGTGTCGATACGCCATTTGCCAGCTCTCCAAGTGTTCGCCATTTTTTTCTGCGTGGTATTGTTCGACTGCTTTCACGCCCGTCCCCGTCACAGACTGGTAGGTAGAAACCACAAGGCGTTTGATGCCGTATTTTTTGTGAAGAGGCGCAAGCGCAACGACCATCTGAATCGTGGAGCAGTTGGGATTGGCGATGATTTTGTCCTCTGCTGTCAGTTCGGAGGCATTGATTTCGGGGACGACGAGTTTTTTGCTCGCGTCCATTCGCCATGCGGACGAATTATCTACGACGGTAGTACCGACGGCTGCGAAGTGGGGAGCTTGCTCCAACGAAATGCTGCCACCTGCCGAAAAAATTGCCAAATCGGGACGTGCGGCTATCGCTGTTGCCATGCTAATTACTGTGTGCATTTTCCCTCGAAAGGCGATTTCTTTGCCTACCGACCGCTCGGACGCAACCAACAGCAACTCTGTGACTGGAAAATTACGCTCCTCCAATACTTTCAACATAATCGCGCCTACCAATCCTGTCGCGCCTACCACTGCTACTTTCATTTTTTTATTTTTCTTTTACAAATAAAACTAATTTTTTCAATTTATCGCTCTGTTTAGATTTCTATTCCTTCACTCGCTTTCTCAATTCCTCTAATTCTTGCAAAAACGCTGCCGTTTTTTGTTTTTCTGCCTCCAATTCCTGTGCTTGCGTAGCCAATTCTTGCGCTTGCACAGCCAATTCCTGCTCTTTGCCGACTAACTTTTGGTCTTTGAGTTCCAATTCTTTGTCTTTAATTTCCAATTCGTAGTCTTTAGCGGCAATTATCTTATCTTTTTTGCCCAATTCACGCTCAAATATTCGGTCTACTTCGTCTTCTACGTCCATTTTGTTGCGCATTTCTTCGCTCGCTATCGCTCTGCCCAAACGAGCCACCATCTTTTTGACCAACGGCTCGTCCAAATCACCCGTGAAATCCAACTGTTGTTTGTCTTCTTCGGTGCCAAATTCTGGGCTGAATACTTGAAGCACTTTTTCCAATTTCGTTCTCGACTTGCCCGCCAACAGTCGTACCTGTATCAAATACGAGTCGTGCGTCAAA
>JAYUHK010000189.1:0-42750 GCA_043767025.1 Saprospiraceae bacterium
TTTGCACAGCTTTTTCGCTCTCGTTGGCATAGTTTACAGATTTCGTAACCCGCAAATTATGCAAACTTGGCGAAAAAGTCTTTTTTGTCATGTACTAAAAAGAAAAATATAAAAATATTCAGAAAAAAGCACTATTTTGAATCAAAGTAAGTTTATTTTTTGCGATTTTTTGTCCCAGTAGGATACTATTTTATGTATGTTAAATTATTGATAATCAATTATTTAGATGTGTTAATTAGCTAAAAAATGTAATCTTTAATGTATCTACCTTTTTCAAAAGTGTCCTTTATTAAGAAATAAGAAGTTTACACCTTTGCACAGGCAAGTTATTACTGCGACAATTTGCGACTTTTAGACCTAATTTTATAAACATTAAAATTTTTTCAAATCATGAAAAAAGTATTTTTTTCACTCATCATAGTCTTTATTCACACAGCTTTATTTTCTCAACCCTCCACGCAGTTTTGCCGAAAATATGACTTGCTCGGCGGTAATTTTTTGGATTTTGGATACCTGACTTTTGCCGATAGTTTGGGTTATACGACAATGATATCCGCCTATCCCGACGGTGGCAGCCTTGCGTTCTTTTTATTAAGGACGGATTTGGACGGAAACGTAGTATGGAAGAATTTTATTCCTCCATTGGGTGGAAGCACACCATTCCGCCACTGCTGTATCAAAGCAAGCGACAACAATTTTGTGTTATTAGTAGAAGAGCCGGTCTCAGTATACCCATTCAATTATCGAATTAAGATGGCGAAAATCTCGCCAGTCGGGAATATCATTTGGGTAAAATATTTCGATAATACAGTAGGCGGGGCAAATGTTGATTTTCCGCGAACTATCATAGAAACTGCCGATGGAGGATTCTTGATAAACGCCGACGGAAATGGTCATAATGAGGACCTCGGAAATTTCCCCTTTGCAAAATTTTTGTTCAAGACAGACTCAAACGGTAATTTGCTGTGGGCTAAAAATCTAAATATCAAAGCTCTTTATAACATCCAAGTGTGTTGGGGGGGCAATATGAATGTTTTGCCCGATTCTTCATATATCTTTGCTTATCAGGGAAGAACAATCGGTGAGCCAGACAGTAATTCGGGGGGCAAGGTGGTAGTCACCAAACTCGACAAAGAAGGAAAAATGAAATGGACGAAAAAATATTTTACATTCGGCGACGATGGAAGAATTGATATTAGCACACTCCCTGACGGGTCAAGCATAGTTAGTTCTTGTAGAAAATATGGTTTCAGCTTTGCATCTTCTACTCACCTAATGAAAATTGATTCGAGTGGGAATGTGGTTTGGGAAAATCACGTGAGCGGTGATTTGAGTAATGGCATCGAACTCTCAAATGCCCCAAGTGGGCATATTATCGCGCTCAATGGGGATATTCTTATTGCTGGATACGATTTGGCAGATATAAAAAAGCGGCTTCCCAATGGAGATTCGGTCATCGTCAGTTCAGCAGGTTCTGAAAACGGACCCGGTTTTTTGGGTAGATTCAGCTCAATAGACGGCAGCCTAAAATGGTATCACAAGTTTTATTTCCCTTTTGGAACAAATCCGCCGAAAGTTAATATTTTTGGTAACTCTATCTATAATTACAGTACAGAAGTAGGTCTTGCACAGGTACAAGAGCTTCCAAATCAAGACATTTTAATCACTGGTTGGGTATCAGAGCCAGCAACACATGCTTTTGGTGGGTGGGATTCAAATACACTTTTGCTTCGTTTAGGACCTGATGGCTGTATGCCAGACCAAGACTGCAATAAATCTATGCTGCTACCAGTCCCAGAAATTACGAAAGTAAGTTTGAAGAAAGATGAGATTAGTATTTTTCCTAATCCGTCTTCTATCGGGGAGCGTCTGACTGTAAAGTTTGCCAGTCCTACATCTAATGAAGGAGGCTCCGAAATCCGAGTTATAAATTTGCAAGGTCAGCTCATCTACTCCAAGATAATATCAAAGAATGAAGAAGAAACAATTTTGGAGCTGCCCAATGCTGTGCCTCAAGGTGCTTATTTGGTGTCGTATTTGCAAAACGGTGCCATCTTATCCACTAAAAAATGGATATATATTCAGTGACCAACGGTATAGAAACTTGGTACCAGAAGGTCATCGTACATAGATGAAAAGCTAAAATAATAACAAAAAGGGTCCCAACAAGAGCTGCGCTCTTGTTGGGACTTTCTTTTTTTTACACAATCGTTCATACCGCCGTTACTTCAAAAAAGGTTTCCAAAGATAAGTGTTGGGTGGCTGTGAAGAAAGGGTAATTTCGGGGTTGCGAAGTGCTGTGCCGTATGGTGCTAATTCAGTGTGATATTTTCAAAAAAGTATCATTTATCAACGAAAGTAGATACGTATTCGGTCAGCAACGGTGCAGAAACTTAGTAGCTGAAAGTCGTCGTAAAGCAATGAAAAAAAGATAAAGGAAAGCAAGGTAGCCAATCTGGTAGGTCACAGGCAAAATAACGAAGAAATTAGAATGTTACTTTTAGAACAATTTTGAGCAACTCGCTTGTACATTTCAAAAAATATCGTATTTTGTCAAAAAAATACCTTAAAATTATGAAATCAAAACTTTTTCTTCTCTTTTTTTTGAGTTCTTATTTTTCATATTCACAAAATTGCGATGCGTATATTGTTGAAAATAAGACGATTGTAGGAAAACAATTTCTCCGCACTGCGCCTTACGCGTTGATTTTGCGCGGTTCGTTCAGCTATTCGCTGGAGTTCAATAGCAACGATAAGGGAATCACTGCTCGCGTGGTGGCGCAGGGAAGCGATGAATTGGTAAAAAATATCAATTTAGACGACCAAATGATTTTCGTAGATGCGGACGGCGTTCAAAAAATGTATAAGTTCGTCGAAACTGGCGAAATGACTCAAACCAACGGTCAAGTGACCTACCAAAATTCGCTCCAACTCGACCTTGCCGCCCTTCGCTTTCTCGCCAACTCTACTATTAATATCGTGTATATCAATAATTTTGCGAGCCGCGAAAGGAAAAAACTTACCGTCAATCTCGACCGCCAGAAAGACTTTAAGAGTTTGGTCAGTTGTTTCAATAGCAAACTCGACAAGTCGAAAATCAACGACGTTCCGTTGGTTGATAGTACAGTGCCAGCGGCGAAAAGTGGTGCTAATTCCGAAGGCTCTCCAAACAGTGCGGGAGCAAAAAAATCCGAGCGAACTGGCGGTAATCCTGCTGACGATGCAGAAGTAAAGGGTCTGCGAATGGATTTGGCGACGCTCAAAGAGCGTTTGAAAGCTGAAATCGCTGCCGAAAAAGAAAAAGGAGAAGCTGCCAAACGCCTAATTTTGGAAGACCTAACCGCCAATCGGCAGGCGGCTGAAAATAAGAAAAGTGATTTTGCAAAAGAAGTCTTGGAAGCGCGAAAAAAATCGCAGGAGGAGATAGATAAAATTCAGGCAGAAAACTCAAAATTTGTTTTAGAAAGCAAGAAAAAAGCGGATATTGAAGTAGATAAAATAGTGCTTTCTATCGTCGAATCTCGTCAAAAAGCCGCTGTAGAAATTCAAAAAGCCGAGTTAGATGCTGCAAAAGAAGTAGCCGTTACTCGTGAAAAAGCGGTTGCCGAAATCAAGGTGGTGAAAGAAAAATTGGACCAAGCCAAACTTCAATATACGGACGAAATTGCGTCCGCTCGAGAAACTTCGACAACGGAGTTGAAAAAAATCAGAGAAGAAACAACTAAAATGATTGAAGATGCACGGGAAAAATCACGTTTGGAGCGGGACAAAACGGTAGAAGACGTGGTTGCGTCCAAGAAAACTGCGGCGGATAAAATTTTGCAAGTGCAGGAGGAGTCGGCTGAAAAAGTAGCACAAATTCGGGAAAATGCAGTTTTAGAAAAAGAAAAATTGGCGTTTGACGTAGCGGAGTCCCGTAGGAAAGCCGCAGAAGAGAAAGCAGTTATTACGCAAGCGGGCGTGAGTGAGGTGGCTCAAATCAAAGAAAACATAACGAAGCAAAAAGAAACTGCTGCCGTAGAAGTCGCTCAATCCAAGCAAAAAGCTGCGGAAGTTATTAATTTGACCCAAAAACAAGTAGAAGAAGAAAAGACCAAAGCGGTGCAAGAAATAGCGCAAAGTAAGCAACAATCCGCCCAAGAAGTGGAAGCGTCGCGCAGCTCGGCAGCGAAAGAGAAAGAAAACTCTGCCAAAACGGTCGTAGATGCCCGCGAGCGTGCTGCCCAAACTGTCCAAGAAATTCAGGCGGAATCTGTCCAAAAAGTCACAGAGTCCAAACAAAAAGCCGACGAAGAAAAGAAAAAAATTACGGAGGAAGTCGTCGCTGCACGGGAGCGAGCGACCCAAGAGATAGCAAAAATCCAGACCGAAACCGTAAAAACTTTGGAATTGGCAAAGGCAGCAGAGGAAAATCTGAAAAAACAAGCCGCAGAGGAGGTTGCGCAGGCAAGACAAAGGGCAACCGAAGAAGTGACCAAAGCCCAACAAGAAGCCCTCAATCGGGTAAAAGAAGCATCAACAAAGGCGGAAGAAGCGAAAAATATTTATGCCGTAGAAGTAGCGGGCGCGCAGGAAAACTCCAAAAAAAGAATATCGGAGATTCAAACCGAAGCGGTTGCAGCGATAACAGACGCAAAAAATAAAGAAAAAGAAATGAAAAATGTGACAGCCGTTGAGGTGGCTGCTGCAAGAGAAAAGTCCGCCGCCGAAATCACGAAAGCCCGCGAAACTGCCGCAACGGAAATCGCAAAAGCCAAAGAACAACAAGCTCGACAGGCACAACTGCTGGCGAATCAAATAGCGGAGGCAAAGAAAAATGCGTCCGATACGCTTACGAAATTCCAGACCGAGCAAGCGGCGATTATTCAGGTACAAAAAGAAAACGCAGCCAATGAAAAACAAAAAATAGCCAACGAAGTAGCGCAATCTCGCGAAAAAGCTGCGCAAGAAGTCACAAGTGTAAAACAAAAATCGTTAGAAGAAATCAGATTTACGCGCGAAAACGCAGCCAAACAAAGGGAAACTTCGGCGTTGGAAGTCACCACTGCCAAGCAGGAAGCCAGCAATTTGGTCGCCAAAGAGCGCGAGCGAGCGAGCCAAGAGGTCGCCACCAGCAAGCAAAAATCATTAGAGCAAATCACTATTGCGAAGCAAATAGCGGATACCAAAAAAGCGGAATACGAACAATTAACGGCTGACGCAAAAGTGAAATCTATTGCAGAAATAAAGGAAATTACCGAAAAATCTAACTTCGATATATTGGCAATTCAGAAAGACAACGCCGACAAAAAGCAAAAAATGCTGAAAGAAGAAGAAGAAATCCGTGTGCAACAACAGGGCGAAATAGCTAAAATCAAGAAAGAAAGCACCGATATTATTTATCAATCCAAGCAAGATGCACAAGTAGAAATTAGTAAAATAAAAGAAGAAACAAAATTAAAAATTGCAGAAATCGTAAATTTGAAAAATATTGAGTTAGAAAAACTGAATGATATTCAGAACAAAGTGGTAGAAGCTCAAAATCAACTGCAAAAGATTCAGGAAGACTTGAAAAAATTGAAAGCAGAAAAAAAATAAATTATCACGAATTGTGATAGGGTTCATTTTTAATAATAGTCATTGCACGATAAATTTGTTCGACTGCAAACAAGCGAATCATCTGGTGTGAAAAGGTTAATTTGGACAGCGACCATTGCTCGTTGGCTCTTGAATAAACGTCTTCTGAAAAACCATAAGCTCCGCCGATTAGAAAAACTATCCGTTTTTGTTGGGACTGCAGCTTTTTTTCTACCCATTTGGAGAACTCTACGGACGACCAAGATTTACCTTGCTCGTCCAACAGCACCAAATAATCGTCGGTGTGGATTTTCTTTAAAATCGCCGCGCCCTCCAATTTTTTTAATTGCTCGGCATTGATATTTGTGACATTTTTTTGGTCAGGAATAACAGTCGTAGAGAAAGTCAGATAATGCGTCAAACGCTTGGAATACATCAAAATACCTTCGTCCAAGTAAGAAAAGCTGGTTTTTCCGACCATCAAGAGTTCAATTTTCATATTTTTTTGCTATTTTTTAAAATAATTGCTAACTTTGCGCTGCTACAAAAGTAAATTTAATTTTAGAAAAATAATATCAAATGGAAGTTACAAAAAATAAAACCTCGAAATATTGGTTGTATTTTGCCATCGCGAGCGTTGCGGTTCTTGCGCTGTTGTTCATAAGACCAGAGTGGTTTTGGGTCGCATTGCCATTCCAACTCGGATATTTAGTGAAAGCATTAGACGTAATCTGATGTCACAAAATTTGTAAAATTTCATGTTTTTATAGACAGAGATTACCAATATTGTTGTGAAATTTTACAAAAAGATGTTATGAATTTTTCTATATTCATTGTTAGAAGAATTGCGTCGTCAAAAAGCCATTCTTTTTCGAGCCATATTATCCGCATTGCTATAGCTGCAGTTGCGCTGAGTATGTGTGTAATGATTGTTTCTACTTCTCTTATTGCTGGTTTTCAAAACGAAATCAATAAAAAAATATTTGGATTTTGGGGACATATCCAAGTCACAGACTCTAATATAAATAGAAATTTTGAATCCGTTCCTATCGATAAAAACCAACCTTTTTACCCTTATTTGGATACAATCAGGAGTATCAAATATGTGTCTTCTGAAAGTCCCGATGCGATAAAAAGCACTACTTTGGGCGGCATAAAACACATTCAAATTTTTGCAAATAAGCCCGGAATCATTAAGACCAAGACCGCTATCGAAGGAATTTTATTGAAGGGAGTCGCCGCAGACTACGATTGGACTTTTTTGAAATCTTATTTGGTAAAAGGTCGGATTTTAGAGGCAAAAAAAGACGCTAACGCTGTGAGAGATATTCTAATTTCTCAACAAACCTCCGATAGATTGAATGTCACATTAAATGATAAGTTTATTATTTTTTTCGTCAATGGCGAAGCACAATCCAAGCGAGTTTTTCAAGTTTGTGGGATTTATAAAACAGGTTTGGAAGAGTACGACCGGAAAATAGCGATTACAAACATCGAAGAAACCCAGAATCTCTTGGGTTGGGACAGTACAAAAGTTGGAGGATTTGAAATATTTTTAGATGATATTAGGGATTTAAAGCCGATTTCAGAATATATTTATCTCGAAAAACTGCCCAATCATCTGTATGCCACTACGATACGAGAGAAATTTGTAAATATTTTTGAGTGGCTCGACTTGCAAAATATCAATGAAAGAGTTATTTTGAGTTTGATGATTTTTGTTGCAATTATCAACATGATTACTGCGCTGCTCATCTTGATTTTAGAGCGAACTAATATGATTGGAATTTTGAAATCGTTGGGCGCAAGAAATTGGACTATCAGAATTATATTTGTTTATCAAGCTGCATACATATTAATTATTGGGTTATTTTGGGGAAATTTAATTGGCTGCTCCCTTTGCTGGCTTCAAGACAAATTTCGACTTGTCAAACTTCCTGAAGCCGATTACTACTTATCTTACGCGCCAGTGTCCATGAATTTTTCCCAAATCGTACTTCTCAATGCGGTTACACTCTTTCTGACTGTTTTATTTTTACTAATTCCTTCTTGGTTGGTTACTCGTATATCGCCCGTAAAGGCGATACAATTTAAGTAAAAAAAATATTTTTTTTATGAAAAACTATCTAATCAAAAATGCTCAAATTGTAAATCGAGGAAATATCGAAGCAAAAGATATTTTTATAAAAAATGGGCGTTTTGTGAAAATTGAAAATCATATTTCTACCCTCGAAAAAGTAGAAGAAATTGATGCGAGTGGTCAGTATGTTTTTCCCGGAATTATTGATGACCAAGTCCATTTTCGTCAGCCGGGATTGACGCACAAGGCGGATATTTATTCCGAATCTCGAGCTGCGGTGGCTGGCGGTGTGACATCGTTTATGGAGATGCCGAACACAAATCCTGCTACACTTACACAGCAATTATTGGAAGAAAAGTACCAAATTGCTGCCAAAAACTCTCCTGCCAACTACTCTTTTTTTATGGGAGCGTCCAACGATAATTTGGACGAAGTCTTAAAAACAGATGCTAAAAATGTCTGCGGCATCAAGGTTTTTATGGGAAGCAGTACTGGAAATATGTTGGTAGATAATCCAGACACACTTGAAAAATTATTTTCTTCAACCCCGATGTTGGTCGCTACGCACTGCGAAGACGAAGAAATTATCAAAAATAATACAGAAAAGTGGAAAAATTTATACGGCAGTGACATAGCATTTGAAGAGCATTGCAATATTCGAAGCGTCGAAGCCTGTCTAAAATCAAGTACTTTGGCAGTCAATTTAGCAAAAAAATACGGGACTCGATTGCACGTTCTCCACATTTCTACCAAAAATGAGCTGTCACTATTTGACAATAAAATTCCATTAATAGAAAAAAAAATAACTGCTGAAGTTTGCGTCCACCATCTTTTTTTCAACAGCAATGACTATGAAAAATTAGGCTCGCTCATCAAATGCAATCCAGCCATAAAATCGGTTGAACACCAAAAATCGCTTTTGCCAGCCTTGTTGGATAACACTTTGGATATTATTGCAACCGATCATGCGCCACATACTTGGGAAGAAAAGAAAAATTCTTATTTTGGCGCGCCTTCCGGCTTGCCTTTGGTGCAACATTCGTTGAGTGTGATGCTTGATTTTTACCATCGCGGTCAGATTTCTTTGGAAAAAATAGTTGAAAAAATGTGTCACGCACCAGCCGAATGTTTCAAAATTCAAGGGAGAGGATTCATAGAAGAAGGTTACTTCGCTGACTTGATTTTTGTGGATATTGACCAACAGTGGAATGTCACAAAAAGTAATATTTTGTACAAATGTGCTTGGTCGCCGTTTGAAAATCAAGCATTTCGCGGAAAAGTAACACGAACTTTCGTGAACGGAAATATTGTTTTTGAAAACGATACTGTCGTAGAGGGAAGTACGGGAAGCCGACTTTTATTCCATTAAAAATTTGTTATTTTTGTTTATTTTGAAATAATTTTACCGTTAGCAGTTCCAAAACCAACTCTTATACCGTTTTTTTTCGCCCAACCGTTTAGAGTAACTTTGTCACCATCTTGCAAAAAAGCCCTTTGCGAACCATCGTCCAACAAAATAGGTTTCGTTCCTTTCCAAGCCAATTCCAGCATAGAACCGTAAGAATCGGGGGTTTTTCCACTGATTGTGCCCGAGCCGCAGAGGTCGCCGACCCTTACGTTGCAACCATTCACGGTGTGGTGAGCGAGCTGTTGCTGCATCGTCCAGTACATAGTTTTGAAGTTGGAGCGACAGATAATTTGTGGTTTTTCCATGCTAACTGTCTGAATATCAACGGTTAATTGAATGTCGTAGCTTCCTTGTTTGGAGGTTTGAAGATAGGGGAGCGGCGTTGGCTCTTGCGTTGGATTTTCTACTTTGAACGGCTCTAATGCCTCCAAAGTCACTATCCAGGGAGAAATAGTGGTCGCAAAATTTTTACCCAAAAATGGTCCGAGCGGAACATACTCCCACGCCTGAATATCGCGAGCAGACCAGTCATTTAACAATGTCACACCGAAGATAAATTCTTCTGTTTTTTCTATCGGTATCGCTTGCCCCAAAGCAGTATTTTTACCGACTACAAACGCCATTTCTAACTCAAAATCTAATTGTTTGGTAGGTCCGAAAATTGGATTTTCAGAAGTCGCTATTTTCATCTGTCCGTTGGGACGAATAATCGGAGTTTCGGACACGACTACCGAAGAAGCACGACCGTGATAGCCGACTGGAATGTGTAACCAGTTGGGTAACAAGGCATTAGCAGGGTCACGGAACATCGTCCCTACGTTGGTAGCGTGTTCGCGACTGCTGTAAAAGTCCGTATAATCTCCAATTTTTATCGGAAGAAGCATCTTTATGGAGGACTGCGGAACTAAAAATAAGTGCGATTTTTCGACACCATTTGGGTGATTTGTGACATTCAATAATTTACTCAATTCAGTTCGCACTTGGTTGGTAGTCTTTTTGCCAAGACCAATAAAACTATTCAAATTATCGTCTAAAAAAATATTGTCGGGAAGTTCTTTGACGCTGTCGAAATAGCCTGCCTTTTTTACTTCATGTAGGTCGATGATGAAATTTCCGATGGCAGAACAAAGCCGCGCAGGATATTTTTCATATTCAAAAACACCAAACGGAAGATTTTGAATAGAAAAATCTGAATCATCGGCTACTTCTACCCAAGAGCGATTATTGGGGCTATTTACTTGATACATAGGATTTTATGAGTTTTAAAAGTCTAATGGATTCGGAAATTGGAGCGAATAATCCAAGACTAATTTTAGTTTTTGATTGGAAATAATTTTATAAGTTGTTGGGGTCGAGTGGTCAAAGTTAGGAGCATTTTTATTTTCTTTTTTGCATTGGAGGGAATAAAAATCTTCCTTGCTGGGGTGCGAGTCTGTGGCTAAATTGAATGATTCATTCCATTTATTTTGTAAAATTATTTGGTAAATGATTTCGATTACGTCTTTTTGGTGTATGACATTGATAGGATTTTTTCCACCAAAAACTGTATTTTGTGACAAAAAAAAGTTCGCGCCCGTCCTGCCTTCGCCTATCAATCCCGAAGGGCGGACGATGGCAACTTTGAGATTGCGGAGCGATTTGAGGTAATTTTCGGCTTCAAACAAGGCTTTTCCGCTAAAAGTTTCTGGTTTTGGCATATCAAATTCTGTCACAATTTGGTCATTATTGGAATAAACACTCGTGGAACTGACAAAAATAATTTTTTGAGTTTCCTGTTGAATTGCGTTTTGAGTGATGTTCATTATTTTTTTCAAAAAGTTATCAACATCGTTTTCAACTCTCACATTGGGTGGAATGTTGATAACTAAAACGTCGGCGTTAAAGAATTCTTTTTGCGCAGCATCAATTTCAAAATTGCTATCTGCTTGAATATCAATAAGATAGGATTGTATTCCGCAGGAAATCATAGCATCTAATTTAGCGGCAGTCGTGGTAGAACCTTTTACGATATAGTTTTTGGAGCGTAAATAGGTAGCCAACGGGAAGCCGAGCCAGCCGCAGCCCAAAATGGAAATGGTCATTTTTCGATTTTTATTTTGGTCATTAAAAAGATGCCAATGAAGAAAAACATTGCCATTGCAAGCAAACTCAAGTGCATATTGCCTGTCACTTGGTCGATGATTCCGAAACTTAATGTTCCTAATATGATAGCTATTTTTTCGACTACGTCGTAAAAACTAAAATAGGAAGCCGTGTCGAGCGTGTCTTGCGGGATTAATTTGGAGTAAGTGGAGCGCGAAAGCGACTGAATGCCGCCCATGACGAGTCCTACGCCGCACGCCAAGACGTAAAACGGCGTTTTGTCATAGATAAAATACCCTAAAAAGCAGATGACTGCCCAAATTATCATCGTCAGAAGCAGTGTAAATTTATTTCCTTTGAGGTCAGAAATTTTTGCGAATAAGAAAGCCCCCCCGATGGCGAGTACTTGAAGTATCAAAATAATGCCGATGAGTTCGGCGGTTTGAAAGTGCAACTCTTTCTCTGCGAAAGTGGAAGCTAAAAACAAAACTGTCTGAACACCAGCATTGTAGGCGAGAAAAGAGAACAAAAAACCTTTGATATTCGGACGAGTTTTGACCACGCGCCACACTTTTTGCAGCTCTTTGAATCCGTGTTTGATGAGTTCGGGGAGTTTTTCATCGCGCTCTACTTCTGCGGGCAAATCGCGAAAAGCAATTTGCGCAAAACCAATCCACCAGATACCGACCATTACGAATGCGATGCGTGCGGGTAGCGTGGTGCCTTCGGCGATGCCAAATTTGGTAGGAAAAAGTATGATAATCAGATTGAGAATCAATAAAATTACGCTACCGACGTAACCGTAGGCGAAGCCTTTGGCACTTACGGTGTCGTATTTATCTTCGGAGGCGATGAGCAGGAGATAGGAATTGTAGAAAACCAGACCGCCTGCAAACCCAATGGTAGCAAGGATAAAGCAGGAAAGACCGAGCCAAAGTTGGTCATTGCCCTCAAAGAAAAACATTGCCATGCAAGCCAATCCTCCAGTGTGCGTGAAGATTTTCATAAACAGCTTTTTCTTGCCGCCGTAGTCTGCGATGCCCGAAAGTGCGGGCGAAAAAAGTGCCAAAAGGAAGTAGGAGAGGGTGATAGAAAAGGAAAAAACCGCGCTGTTGGAGTAGTAACTGCCTCCGATATTGATTTGTGCGGCGGTCACTTTGCTAAAAAAGGAGGGAAAAATAGCTACCGCTATGACCAAAGCGTAGGCTGAATTTGCCCAATCAAAAAAAGCCCAAGCGCGGATAATTTTTGGGTTGTTGAACGGCGAGATTGAGATGTACTCCATATTTTTTCGTATTATTTTGCGAAAGATATGGAAAAATAATTGAGTTTAGAAAATAATTTCTGAATTATTTGAGGTGGTATTGTATGCCGAATCCTACATTATTTGATAGTTGGAGCAAATTTGGAGTAATATTTTTTTGGAAGCTGCAAAATATTGATGTGCGATGAGATATTTGATACTGGATTTGAGTTAAAACATCTAATTGTAATACTTGTGACATAGATGAATTAGGTATTTGGGACGCAATATCTTCTTTTGTCATATTTGCATCTAATGAATATTGACTGATGTGACGCTTGTTTTTAAAGAAAATAAACGACGGAACAAGACCTAATCGCAGGGAAAGATTGTCTAAAAACTGATATTGAAAGTATGCAGGACAGGCGATTTGATGGAAGAAGTTAGTAGTGGATAGGTTTGCACTACTTATCGCACTCGAACCATTGAAAGACGAATTGGACAAAGACATATTTTTTGACAAATAAAATTGTTGTTCTTCTAATTTATTTGCAAAAAAATTGTAATTAACAGATGTACCAAAATTTAAGTTTTTAGCAATCAAGAAATTGACTTCTGCTCCAACACCCAATCCGAGTGCATTTCGTAAGTAAGAATAGTTAGAGGCTGCTACTAAATTAATTGTGTATGACTTACTTTTTGTGATATTTTGGAGTACATGAGTTGTTCCAAAATCTGTATTTTTTGGCGTAATTTGTAGTTCAGAAATACTTGAGTATAAGTTTTCTGTGACTGGATAATTTTCAGCACTTTTACTATTTTTATCTTCTTTGGTATAAGTCAAATTTATACCGTTGCTATTATTTTCGTCGTCTATAATATAATTTTCAGTTTGATTGTTGGTTTTAGATATTATACTATTTTCTACTGTATTTATAGTATATACCAAATTTTTTGTTCTTTCTTTTGTCAAGAACTTGCACTGTATAGGACTATTTTTAGAAGTTTTTGGGGTGGCGACATCGCTTAAATCTTGTTTGGAGGCTAAATCAAAAGAGTTCGTGACGCACTCAAAATCAGGGCTAACGTAGGGAGTTTTAGTAGTATTATTGTTGTAAAAATTTAATAAAAATAATCCGAGAATTGAACTTGCGGCTAAAGGCAGCATCCACCAAACGAAAATACGGCGACGGCTAACTTTCTTTTGAGGAAGTTCTGTATCCAATAGCGATGACATGGCAGCCCAAGCAGCGTCCGTATCCGTATGTTGAGGAGATGAATAAGGTTGATTTTGATTTATTTCTTTACTACGCATAGCTTTCGTTGGGATAATTTTTTTGGATAATAAGTTGTAAAATTTTCCGTGCTTGTGACAGGTGCCATTTTGAAGTTCCTACGCTGATGTGACAACTTTTTGCGATTTCTTCGTGAGAAAGTCCGCCTAAAACAAAGCTATCAAAGACCACTTTGGTGGCTGGCGGTAACTCTTTCGACAGTTCTAACAAATCTTCTATGTACAATTTGGAATAAACATCGGGCAAAATAAATTCCTTTTGCAGCGCGTCTTCGGCTGTAAAAATTTGATTGCCACTGTTTGCTCTAAAAAAATCCGACACTGAATGTACTACTATTCGCCGTACCCAACCTTCAAAAGAGCCTTCATTTCTAAAATTTTCTATTTTTTTGAATACTTTTAAGAATCCATTATTCACTATCTCTGTTGCCTTTTGTCTATCTTGAGTGTAGCGCAAACAAACCGAAAGCATCGAAGGAAAATACCTGCGAAAGAGTGCCTCCTGACATCGCCTGTCATTTTTACAGCAGCCTTCGATGATTTCGGTTTCAGTCATTTAAAATTTTTAAATAATTTTTTGCACTATATTTGTGACATAATATGTGAATATGTTAAATTTTTGTTAAAAACATATTCCGAGTCGCAACGCAATGCGGTTGTAAGTCCATGTTTCGGAGTAAAATCTACCGATGTCGTTGCGCCAAGTTTCTTCATAATCGTACCTGATTTGTTGCAATCTGTAGCCCACGTCAAGTGTCATATTTACGCCCGAACTACCTGAAAATCGAATACCGATGGCAGGGTGAATATAAATATTTCCTTTCGCACCAATCAAAAAATCTGTGGTGACAATTTGCGGAAATCCGTAACCAAGTCCCAAAGAGTAGAATGGAGTTAGTTTTTTTTGTAAGAAATAACCCCTCAAATCGGCATTGAGATATACCATAACATCTCCTTCATATTTGAACTTTTGTTCAGCACCTACGCCTATCCCAACGCCTAAAAGCCGATTGAATTGATAGCCTACGGCTGCATTTATACCGCGTCCGTATCTTATAATTGGTTGGGCATAAACGGGACTTAATCGGAAAGGCATTGCCTGCACGCCTATGAATCCGTACCAACCATTTTCCTTAAATTCATACAAACCCGATGACTTCATAGTTGCCGGTTCGATAAATTCTTGAACCAACTTTTTTATCATACAAGCGGGTATGTCCATCTGCAAACTATCGCCCAAAATTTGAATTTTAGTTTCCTTGTCAGGTATGATTTGTAGGATTTTACCCCTTAAAATACTTCCATCTTTTAGATACAAAATATCAACATGAAGAAGTTTTGTGACATCAGTTTGGGCATGAATATTATTGCATAACAATATCAAACAAGCGAAAAACAGAAATTTATTCATAGCACTTTATTTTTTCACTTCCATTTTACTCAATAACTTTAGATTATTGGCATCTCGATAATCAAATTGAAAGAGTCCGTTTTCGCCGACTACCAAAATAATCTTTTGACTTTCTAATGCAATCACATCATAAGTGTTTGCTCCTGTCCAATGCGACAATAATTTATTGTCAATATTACTGTCGTTGCTAACATCAAAAACTTTTAATCCAGCATCGCACAAAAATAACTTATTTTCTGATACGGACAGACCTTTTGGGCTGTTCATCGGATAAGATTTTATCAAAGTCGGGCTGCTCAAATTACTAATATCAAGCACGTCGAGTTGATTTTGTGTGCCGCCGCAGCCAGTACCAACGTGTAATGTCACATAAGCGCGATTTTCTGTTGCAAATACAGGGTCACAAGCCCGTGCGTGCGTGAATTGAGAAAGCTGTCTTGGCGCACTTGGATTTGAGTTATCAAAGATAAACATTCCAGTGGTAGAGCCTATAAAAAGTCTATTTTTGTATGGAAAAATAGTTTCAATGCCAAAACCGACTTGGGTTCGACTCATAAATACTGGTGCTTTTAAATTGGCAATATTGAAGGTTTGAAGGGAGGTATTATCGACCGCATAGAGGTAATTATCGTAAAGCGTAAAGCGCGCTTGGGAGCCGCCGATACCGCTAATTGCTGACGGAACGGACGAATTTATAGCACCAAACGAATTAAAAACTGCATCGTCTATTGAAAAAAAAGCTACTTGTCCCTCATAGTAAGAGCTTGGAGAATTGCAAGGTACGCTTACAGCTTTTTCGTCGTAGCCGGTAATGATACCTAATGAAGGGTCGCTGGCGAATCCTATCGGAAGGAAAATATTAATTTGTCGAGATTCGATTTTGGGCTGCAAAATATTAGATAAATCTATAGCCAAAAGGTCTGTAAAGTTATCGGCATACAAAATATCGCCCTTTATTGCCATGTCAATATTACCTGAAATTTTCAAAAAACCAACTGGCAACGGATTAGACGGATTTTGATTGTCAATGATGTGTAAGCCTTCTCGTAACTCATTGATAATCAGGTAGTTTTTGTAAGAATATATCTTGCCTGTTTTTTTCAATTCCCTTGCTGTGAGCATCGTAATACCTTCTGCCCGAATAGCTTCGAGCGTCTTGTAAATAGGAGTGTAACTGATGTAATTCTTTGAACTCACACACTTGTCTTTCAGACAGGCGGTAAATGTGAGGCTGGCAAAGACAGAAATAAAAATTGCGGAAAATAAAATGATTTTTTTCATAGCTTTATAAATTATTAATTGATTAAAATATTTTTTAATTGACTTCTAATTTATAAGACCGAACATTTTAACGAAAGGTTGGGTAGGTCTTGAAAAAATATAATTTATAATGCCGAAAAAATTTATACAAACAACTGATAGTCAGATAGTTATTATTGTTTTTCTTTCACAAAAATTTCATCTTTTAGCCCTTTGTTTATCTGATAGTTTTGGAGTTTGATGAATATTTTACGACGTTTTTCTTCCGCAGTATCCCCTTGTTTCTTCTTGGACGAAGTGAGTGCGGCAATCATTTTAGGAACTTTGAACTTTTTAATATCTACCGTAAAAGTCATTTTATCGGGCAAACCATACGCAATTTGAGAGCCATATTCGTACTCGGTGAGGATAGTCCCGTTGCTGCGGGTGGTCAGTTGAGATTTCAGGATAATATTTTGCTGGACATCAATCCATAACTTGCCCAAAATCAGGTCGCTCGTATCAACTTGTGAGAAAATATTTACAATGGTAGTTTTATTTTTTTCTATCATTTCTTCGCCTTGTGTGACAGCCGAAAATTGGGTAGTATCTTTCAATATTTTAGCGATTTGGTCAAAACCTTGACGCGGTACAATCGCTATACTTTTACTTTCTACTTTGAATTTGTCGGGCTGTTTGGTGTATATCTTTGCGTTGATGGGCAACATATTGATAAAAGGCAAATCTACTTTTATGTTTGCTTCTACGGAATAGTCTTTGGCTATTTGCATTTTTTTTAGCACATTGCGGAGCAAATTATTGGGATTTTGTGACTGCGAAAATAAATTGTCACAAAAAGCGCAAATAACTAAAAATATTAAAATGTTTTTTTTCATGATAGAATATCTTTTTTCTTAAATTGTTGGATAGCAACGGTCAATAAAACGGTGATGTAGGTAAGCAGAATGACGACGGATTTTATGATTTCGTCGTAGGGCGGAGGGTTTTCAAAAAAGCTCCGCCATGCCGCCATGTGAGTCGTAAAAAGAAGCGGACGGACGTTGTCAAAAAGTGGTACGTCCAACGAACCAATAATCGTAAATACTATAATAATGCCCATAGTGGCGACAATCGGACCGATAGAATTTTCAGAAAAGCAAGACAAACAAAGGGCTAACGTAGCGACCGTTATCAAAGAAAGATACGCCAAACCGAAGCCACACAAGAACCGCCACGGAATGTCATCGGCTTGTATAATATCCAAACCATCGCTTTTTAGTACCATCAAATCGCCGATGCCGAAGATGAATTTTGCTACTACGACCGCCATAAAACCCATCCAAAGAAGGACGATAAAAGTGTAAGCACAGCCTGCTAAATATTTTGACATTAGGATTTGAGTGCGCGAGATAGGCTTGGTGAGCAACATTCGGATAGTTCCCATTGCGCCTTCGCCTGACACCATATCGCCTGTCACAAAAGCGATTAATAACGGAATATGTATAATGACTAATTGAAGGATAATGAACGCCATTAGGTTGCCATTGAGGATATTTCCCTCGAAGTTGAGCGACTGCTCGAAGGGCTGCGTGATGAACGAAATGTAAGTCATTCCGTCAATTTGCATCGCGACCAGAATGATGCCTACGATGATGGTAATGCCTGCGATGCTGATATAACTTCTGGGCTTGGCGGCGATTTTTAGGAGTTCGTTGTAGGTGCTGTTCCAGAACATTTCAGGCGTTGATTAATTTTAAAAAATAGTCTTCTAACTTTCTTTTCGTTTCGATAGAATAAACATCTACCGAATTTTCGCAAAATAGTTTGTTGATTTTTGAAATTTCTTCATCGGAGCTGTGAAGAAGTATTTTGCCGTCGTCTGATGGGTTTTCTTCGGTTACATATTGGTTTTGGAGCAGTATTTTTTTGGCTCTTTCTGGGTCATTTACTCGGAAGGAAGCTACCAAATGCTCTGCGTTCAGCAACTCTTTCACGTCGCCCTGCACGATGGTTTTACCTTTGTTGATAATGACCATTCTGTTGGCAATCAATTCTATTTCGGACAAAATATGAGAGGACAAAAGAACGGTTTTGTTGCGCTCATTTCTTAATTGGAGGATAAGATTACGAATATCTATAATGCCTTGCGGGTCTAATCCTGTCGTCGGTTCGTCCAAAATAATCAGCTCGGGGTCGTGAATAAGTGTCTGTGCAATCCCCAATCGCTGCTTCATGCCGTGAGAGAAACCGCTCGTTTTGTCTTTCTCTCGCCCTTTCAAACCCACAAATTCTATGATTTCGTGTATTTTGCTTCTGGTAATATTTTTTCCAGATATTCGGGCGAATATTTCTATATTTTTTTCGGCAGAAAGGTATTTGTAAAAATCTGGTTTTTCAACAATACAGCCGATTTGTGACAAAATAAAATTTCTGTCACGATTTAGACTTTTTCCGAATATTTTTATTTCGCCTGCAGTCGGAAAAATTAGCGAAAGCATCATGCGAATGGTTGTACTTTTCCCTGCACCATTCGGACCTAAAAAGCCAAAAATATCGCCACGAAACACATCGAAACTCACGTCCGATACAGCTCTAAATTTGCCGTAGTCTTTGACTAAATGTTGAGCTTCTATGATTTTTTCTTTTGTATCGGTCACTCTTTTTTTATTTTTTCTTAAATTTTTTCGGTCTATTTTCAAATTCTTCAATCTCTTTCATTAGAGCTTTTAAGTCAAAAACGGACGTGTCCTCCGTAAAGTCAATCGTCTGCTGATACAACTCTCTGTCCATATCCATCACTGCGACGGGGATTTGTAGGTACTCTTCTATTTCCTTCAAAAGTGGTTTTTCTTCTTCACTACAAAAAGAAACAGCAATGCCCCGATTGGTGCCGCGCCCCGTCCTACCCACTCGGTGTATGTAGTTTTCGACCACATCGGGAAGGTCATAATTGACGACGTAATCCACATTCGGAATATCAATCCCACGCGCACTCACGTCCGTAGCAATCAATATTCGCCCTTCGCCTGCCCGAAATTTTTCCATTACGCTGCTTCTTGCAGACTGTTCTTTGTCGCCATGAATAGTCAAAGTTTCGATACTGACGCGCTCCATAGCGGCGGCAACTCGCTCGGCTCTGACTTTGGTTCGGACGAAAATAATGAATTTTTGCCTGTCATTTTGTTTCAATATTCTCTCTAAAAAAAAACGTTTGTCGTCCATTTTTATGTGTGCGACCGAGTGTTGAATATTTTTAGAAACGCGGTCTTTGGGCGAAATCTGAATCCGAATAGCCGCAGAACGAATCAATGAATAAGCAAGTTTTTTTATTTTCTCGTCAATCGTAGCCGAAAAAAACAGCGTTTGCCGACTTTTTGGCAAATGTTTCTGAACATCTCTGATGTCGTTGTGAAAACCTTTGTCCAGCATTAAGTCTGCTTCATCTAACACTAATATCGAGGTTTGTGACAGGCTAATAAAACCTTGATGTATCAAATCAAACATTCTTCCGGGAGTCGAAACCAATATATCTACTCCTTGATTGAGTTGTTGGATTTGTGGTTGCTGTTCCACGCCGCCTGTCAATCCCAACGTTTTGATGTTCGTTCCCGACTCTAAATGATGGAATAATTCAGCGATTTGGATAGCAAGTTCGCGCGTTGGGACGAGAATAAGACACCTAATTCCGTTCAAACCGTCGTTTCTTTTGCGAGCAACGGCTGCATTGATGATAGGAATTGCAAAAGCTGCTGTTTTTCCAGTACCTGTTTGCGCAATCGCCAACACATCTTCCCCATTCATAATGTATGGAATGGATTTGAACTGAATATCGGTTGGGCGTTTCCAGCCCAAAGATTCGATGTTATTTTTAATGGTCTTATCAATCCGATAGTCAGAAAATTTCATTTTTTACATTTTTTGTGACAAAAATTAGTGTAATTTTGAACCAATTAAAGTCAAAAATTCGGTGCGTGTTTCAGCTTTTTGAAACGCACCCGTGAAGGCTGAGGTGGTCGTTATTGAGTTTTGCTTTTGGACACCGCGCATCATCATACACATGTGGCGAGCCTCGATGACGATTGCTACGCCGAGCGGATTGAGCGTATCTTGGATACAATTTAAGATGTCGCCAGTCAGCCTTTCTTGCACTTGCAAGCGGCGCGAAAATACATCAACGACTCTTGGTATCTTGCTCAAACCTACGATATATCCGTTGGGAATGTAGGCGATGTGGGCTTTTCCGAAGAATGGCAACATGTGATGTTCGCACAAAGAGTACAGTTCAATGTCTTTTACGACTACCATGTTAGAATATTCTTCTTTAAACATGGCGGATTTCAAAATTTTTGCTGCGTCCAATTGATAACCGTGCGTCAAATACTGCATAGCTTTTGCAGCTCGCTCGGGAGTTTTTAGAAGTCCTTCGCGGGAAGCGTCTTCGCCCAATTCCTCCAAAAGTGTGTGGTAAGAGTTGCTTAAACTGCTTGTAATTTCGTTGTTATAGATTTCTGTTTTCTTGTAGCCCATTCAGATTTTTAAAAAAATTTTGTATAAAAGTGACATAGTTACTTGCAAGCAATAAATTGTAGGACACTTATTCACCAAAATATTCGGCATAGATATTCTCTGTTTCGTACAGTTTGATGGCATGAAGCAGACAAGCGGCTGGCAATTTATCGCTCAAGCGATTCCATATTATAACAACCAAATTTTCGGTAGTTGGTTGAGTGTTTGGTAAAATAAATTCTACGTCGAGGTTTAGATTTTTGTGGTCTAATTCTTCTACGACTTCATTTTTAATGATTTCACTCAATATTTTAGCATCAACTACGAAGCCCGTGAACGGGTCTGGCTTGCCTTTAACGGTTACGAAAAGGGTATAGTTGTGTCCGTGCCAATTTTTATTAGCACACTTTCCAAAAACTGAAAAATTTTTTTCTTCGCTCCAATCTTCCACCCAAAGTTTGTGAGCTGCATTAAAATATTCGCGCCGAGTAAGATACACCATATATATAGCAGTATTTTTTTTGCAAAATTACGCATAAATATGAAAGTTGCACGCTGCGGTGTCGAAAAAATCAGCTGCACTTTCAATCTGTTGTATTGGTTCTGCTGTGCGCGGCTGCGAAAATCTGGTTTTTATTAAAGTATTTTAATTTTTTTTCACTAAAAACAATCACGCAAAATGTCACATATTCGAGTGATTGTTACTATTGCATATTTTTTATAAATTTATAACATTAGAATAAAAATCTAAAAAAATTAAATTTATAAAATTTAATTTTTTGAGTAGTAAATATATAAAAATATATTTTGAAACGCTTTAAAATCAAATATTTGTTTCAACATCTATTTTTGACAAATAAGTGAAAATTGTAGTCAAAAAACGTGTCACAAATTATTTTTCAGAGGTTTTTATATTGCCTTTTTTGCTTCATATTTGTATCAACGAAAGGGGAAAATACCAACCGTATTTTTATTCCCAACGTTCCAAACTCTTCGCAAGCACAACATTTCTAATTCCCATTCTCGGGAAAACATTTTTTCTGCTATTTTCAAACAACATTCATCGAAAGCAACCGCTTTCAATTTTCTACAAACATTGATTTTTTCGGCAATCTAAATTGCTGTTTTCATAAAGCCAAAGGCTACGGACAAACATAAACAGGAGATATTTCGAAACTTTTTTTAGCACTACGAAGTGCTGTTTTTTTTATTCGCGCAGGTTCACTACCGCCATTTCTTTTCTCACACACACAATGACTTGTTTATGAAAAATTGCTTCAACCA
This sequence comes from Saprospiraceae bacterium, assembly GCA_043767025.1. Taxonomy (GTDB): domain Bacteria; phylum Bacteroidota; class Bacteroidia; order Chitinophagales; family Saprospiraceae; genus JAYUHK01. The sequence goes on from JAYUHK010000189.1 coordinate 22,104, forward strand.
CTTTGCGACTCTTTTATTTGCCGTAGTTTTATTGACTTTTTTTAGCCTTGCTGCTACCGCCCAAACTGCCGCAAACACTGCCCTCGATGAGAATCTTGCGCCTACCAAAGCTACCCAACTTTCTATTTTAGTTCATATTGACAAAAATAGATTGTCCGAAAATTATCAGTTCAGTATTTCAGACCAATCAATCCGTGCGACCGATATTCGCAAAAATAAACACAGTATTTTTCCTGCCGACATTAGACAATCAAACAGTGAAATGCACACAGAAAATAAATTAAAATGTGTATTTCGTGACAATCAAGGACGGACGATAGCAACGGCTATCGTCCAAAATCCTCTAAAACTTAATTTGGAAGGTATGACTGCTGACGACGAATTGACCCACAGCGCAGTCGAAATGGAAAACGGAAAAGTAATGGTACGCACCGATTATACTACCAACATCTCGCAGATGATAGTATTTGAAGGCGACGAAGATGGCAGTTGGAGTGCTAATCCGATTGGATTATTGGCTATCGAAACCGAAAATAAATAATCAAATAACACATAAAAATTATGTTAAAATTTTACAAAAATATACTAAAAACTTTATTTCTGCTTGTAATTTTTTGTACGACAGAAATAACAAATGCACAGATTTTTTCTAAAACTGTTGTTTGGAACAATTCGAGCAGCTCCAACCGAGTGAATTTATATGTCATTCCAGACGGATTTACGGCTGCCGAAATGCCAGCTTTTGCTGCCGAAACCGAGAAATTAGTAGCAAAATTACAAAACACGAGTCCGTTCAAAGAGTACATTAATTTTGTTAGAATCTTGAGAATTGACGTTCCTTCGGCGCAGTCGGGTACCAGTCACCCACATTCCGCAGGGGATTGTGGTTCGATGACCACATCAGAACTGAAAGATACTTATTTCAAATCTACATTCGATATGGGAGGAATTCACCGCCTTTTAGTACCCGATTTTAATTTAGTGCAGCAATTTTTATTCAAAAATGCGCAAGATTATGACATGGTACTGATGATAGTAAATTCTCCCGTCTATGGTGGAAGCGGTGGCTCTATCGCCACTTATTCGCTACATTCGAGTTCTGTGGATATTGCGTTGCACGAGTTGGGACATTCTTTTGCGGGCTTGGGCGACGAATACACGGCGACGGGGTCGGGCTGTAGCGGCGGCTATCCAAACGTAGCCACTACGTCCGACATCAATGCTATTCCGTGGTCGGCTTGGGTGAATTATACGACGGTGCCGGGAGTGTGTGGCAACAGCTCTGATATTGGTTTATTTAAAGGTGCGGGCTACTGTTCTACACAGTTTCGTCCGAAATGTACCTGCAAAATGAGGGACGTAAAAAAGGAATATTGTGAGGTTTGTAGCGAGCAAATCGTGTCAAAAATCCATAGTATTACCACTTTATTGGAACACCAAAATGGACTGACTGTCCATAATTTTAACATCGAAAAAGATACTTTGCTGTCGGGAATTTTGCTCCAAAGTACCAACGGTACGACCAACAGCAAGTGGATTTTGGACGGCGTAAAAGTTTTAGATAATAATTTGAACTATCTTTGTAAGCTCGGCGACCTTTCGTTTGGCAGTCACAGATTGGTTCTCACGGCGACAGATAATAGTAATTTCTTGAAAATTGTGACAAAACCTGCGGACAGTTTGGTTTGGATTATCAACAAGCAAAACGGTAGCAGTCAGCCAGTCACTGCAATACCGAGTTATTTTTCGGTGTCTAATATTACAGAAAATTCCGCAACGGCTTCTTGGCTCGCTCAGTCGGACGTGCCGACGTATCAAATTCAGTTCAAAGCCGCCAACGAAACTAACTGGGGAACTTCATATTCATTGGGAAATACCAATTATTTTTCTAAATTCAGCTTAATTGAAAACACCAATTACGAAGCACGACTTCGAGCGATTAAAAATAATTTGGCGAGTAATTACGCTTTTTCTACCTTCAAAACCCTGCCATCAACTATAAATTTATGTGCTATTCCGACCAATCTCACTGTTGCAGATATCCTCCCGTTCAATGCAACGGTGAGTTGGTCACTCCTTTCGGGCGTTCAGAGTTATGTGGTAAAGCACAAAATCAAAGGAAGTAGTGTAATAACTTCGTCTATTGTGACAGGCAATAATTTTGTACTTTCTTATTTAATTGCCAACACGGAGTATGAAATCACGGTACAAGCCGTCTGTGGAAATACGTTTGGTCAAGCGGCTTACTATGGTTTTAAGACAAAACCTATCGAGGTTTGCCCCGATAATTATGAACCCAACAATTCGTCAAATTCGGCAAGTTCTATTCCTTTAAATACTGTTATCAACGGCTTGATTCCTACCGCAGACGACCAAGATTTCTACTTTTTTACGCTTCCGACGACTTCCAATGTGTCTATTACGCTCAATAATTTGATTTTTGATTATGACATAAAACTCCAAAAACAAGATGGTACCGTTATTGGGTTCAGCGCTTCGAGCGGAAAATCAGACGAAAATATTACCAAAACATTGCTTGCAGGAACTTATTTTGTCCGTATTTACGGCTTTTCGGGCGCATTTAGTCCGAATAATTGCTATGGTCTTCGTGTTCAAGCGGTATCTGTCGGGGGCGTTCCAATCGAAACTCAAGATTTAAGTAATCAGGAAATGGTCATTTCGCCAAACCCTTCTACGGGTCAGACACAATTATTTTTTGACTCCAAACACGACACCGAAACTTCAATAATGCTGATGAATAGTTTGGGAAATGTGATGATGAATGAGAAAAAACAAATGAAAAAAGGTGAAAATAAAATAGATTATAATTTTGAAACCCTGAACGACGGCATTTATTATGTGCGACTTTCAAACTATTATCGGACGATTACACAGAAATTAGTGATTACAAAATTGGATTAAAGAAGTAGGTTGTAATTTACAATAATACCGAATTTGTGACTAAAAATTAAAATGTCACATATTTGGTATTATTTTTTATTTTAAATACATTTTGAGCGTACTAATTAAAAAACTAATTTCGTCAAGCGTGTTGTGGTGAGAGAAAGAAAAGCGAATAGTTCGCCTCAAATCGCCGGGGTCGAGTGCTGCCAAAACGTGAGAACCCGCATCAACTCCGCTGCTGCACGCGCTTCCGCCGCTTGCGCTGATGCCTGCAATATCTAAATTCAAGAGCAACAAATCTGTTTTTGTAGTGTTAGGAAATGAAACACTCAACACGGTGTAAAGCGTGTCGCCCGCCCAGTCGCCATTGAATTTTATATCTTCAAAATTGCTCAAAAGTTCGCTAACTAATTGATTTTTAAGGCTTTCTATTTTTTCTCTTCGAGTTTGCATATCTCGTACCGCCAGCTCCAAAGACTTGGAAAGTCCTACGATGCCAGATATATTTTCAGTGCCGCCTCTCATGTTTCGCTCCTGCGAACCACCATCGATAAATGGCTGGATTTTGTTTTCCTTACTGATATAAATAAAGCCTACGCCCTTCGGACCATGAAATTTATGCGCAGAACCCGACAAAAAATCCAATTTTATTTTTTCGACATTTATTGGAAAGTAACCGACCGTTTGTACGGTATCGCTATGAAAATAGGCATTGTAACTATGGCACAAAGTGGCTATTTTTTCTAAATTTATTTTAGTTCCAATTTCGTTGTTTGCGTGCATCAACGATACCAAAGTTTTCTGGTGCGGAGTTTGAGACAGCAAAGCCTCCAACTCGTCGAGCAACACTCTACCTTTGGTATCTACGGCGACGAAATCAAGCTGAATTTTTTGTTTTTGGAGTGCTTCTGCGGAGTGCAGCACGCAGTGATGTTCGATTTTGGAGCTGATAATTCGTGTTACGCCCATATCTCGAACCGCGCATTTGAGCGACATATTGTTACTTTCGGTGCCGCCCGAAGTGAAAAAAATCTCGCCGATGGAAGCACCAATTAATTTCGCCACATTTTTACGGGCGGATTCTATGGCGGCACGAGCGGTGCGACCCTCCGAATGAATAGACGAAGGATTTCCGAAATTTCCTTTGAGGTAGGGGAGCATTGCCTCCAACACTTCGGTATCAACTTCTGTTGTAGCGGCATTATCCAAATAAATCCGCATCACATACGATATTTAATTTTTAAATTTGTTTAGACTGCAAAATATCTGTTATATCTGCTTTTATCTTTTGGGTCAAATTTCCAGCGACCACTTCCGAGTTACTTTCGGAATATATCCGAACTATCGGCTCTGTATTGGAGCGGCGCAAGTGAATCCACTCGCCAGTAGGAAGCGTAATTTTTAGTCCGTCTTCGGTATTGATTTGCGATTTTTTATACTTTTCTTGCAATTTTTCAAAAATATCATCTAAATCTACATCACTTTGGAACTCAATTTTATTTTTGGAAATAAAATAAGAAGGATAACGTGACCGCAAAAAAGATGCGGATTTTCCGAATATTGCCAACTGCGTCAGAAACAAAGCTACACCTACCAACGCATCTCGACCGTAGTGAAGCTCTGGGTAAATAACGCCGCCATTGCCTTCGCCACCGATTACGGCATTGACGGCTTTCATTTTTGCGACCACATTTACCTCGCCAACTGCGGACGAAAAATATTCGCATTTGTGCTTTTCTGTGACATCTGCCAACGCCTTTGTGGAAGACAAATTTGATACCGTATTTCCTTTTTTGTGACTGAGTATATAGTCGGCAATCGTGACCAATGTATATTCTTCGCCAAACATTTCGCCGTCTTCGCAGACAAAAGCGAGCCTATCCACATCGGGATCTACCGCAATACCGAGATGCGCGCGACCTGAAACAACCGCTTTGGAAAGTTCTTGCAAATTTTCAGAAAGCGGCTCTGGATTGTGCGCAAACTGTCCCGTCATCTCTCCGAACAACGTAATTACCTCACAGCCAAGCTGTTCTAAAAGTGGAATTATCGAAATCGCGCCTGTAGAATTGACGACATCTACCACTATCTTAAAATTTTTGGACTTTATCACATCTTTGTCCACCAACGGTAGCGCAAGGATTTGGTCAATGTGTTTTTGGATATAAGTATCATTTATTTGATAGCTGCCCAGATTGTCCACAGTTGCGAATGTGATTTTATCCGTCCCTATCAAACTCAAAATATCGGCTCCGTCGGTTGCCGAAATAAATTCGCCTTTTTCGTTCAAAAATTTTAGTGCGTTCCATTGTTTGGGATTGTGGCTTGCGGTTATCACAATTCCCGCGCCTGCTCCTTCGAGCGGCACTGCAATTTCGACCGTCGGAGTGGTAGAAAGCCCCAAATCTATTACATCAATTCCCAGAGAAATCAACGTTTGTGTGACAAGTTGATTTACTACATTTCCCGAAATTCTTGCGTCACGACCGATAATAATTTTAGCATTTTTTCCGTTTTGAAGAACCCAAGTTCCGAAAGCTGCCGCGCACTCCACAATATCTGTTGGCGTAAGGTTATGTCCGGAAACTCCACCAATCGTCCCTCTAATACCGGATATAGATTTAATTAATGCCACAGGATAAAATTTTAATTTGTTTATAAATATCCAAAATATATTCTGTAAATTTTTTTAAATCTCATTATAATATGTTTTGGATAGCTTTCGGTTTTAATTTTAGATTAAAACCCTTTGCAAAAGTAACAAAAAAACAGATATTTTTAGAAAAATAATTCTAAAAGAAAGAGTTTTCCTTTTGTAAATGAAGCGAAGAAAAATATTATTTCTAAAAAATAAGAAATTGGACAGATGTATTTCCCTCGAAGTCGTGAAAAGAAGTCATAAATTTTTTTTAAGGGCAATATTCGGAGTTAAAAAAGATTTTTATAAATAGTATCGGTATTGGGTTATCGTGCCAATATTCAAGATATATTTTTACGATTACGCCTTTCATTTATACATAAAAAAAGTCTTTTTGTGACAGAGTTCACAAAAAGACTTTTTTATGTTTACAATAAAATAACTGCGTGTTACTTTACAATATTTAATGATTGAGTGTCAATCAATTTGCTGCCGTCAGAAAGTTGGTAGAAGTACGTACCCGTCTGTAGGTCGCGCGTATCCAAGCGAAATTCTTCGCTGTTGGCTGGCACAGTTACCGATTTGATGAGCTTGCCGCTTGCATCACTGACTTGAAGCGTCAAGTTATTTTTTACGTTGATGACAGGCACCATCGTAAATCCGTTGGCAGGATTCGGATAGCAATGACCTATTTGTTGGAATCGAGCGTCAATGTCGTCGTTAGAAACGATGCCATGAAACCATTGATACGTCAATTTTAACATATCTTTGCGCTTTATAGTGTTCAACATTTCTACTCCCGGAGCGAAATAAACGGTTTTCCAAGTGCCATTTGAGTTTCTAACGCCCGCCACTTTGCTTGCATTATTGGCTACATAGCGACCGATAATTTTTCCTGTCCCATAAGCCGTCAAGTTATCTGGAAAAAAATTAGTACCCGTATAGAAATTGGTAATTGTGGAAGTGCCAAAACCGTTGTACAGTCCATCGGTAGTTTCCGCAATCCATATATTATCGGTCGAAACGCCGTCATCTACATAGTCGGCACCCAAGTAATTTTTCATAAAATCTTGAGCTGGAATGCTGTAATAATCGTTGGCGACAGTTCCCGCAGTAGGCGAAAAGGCAGCCCAAGCGACATCTTGACCGCTCACGAAAAAGTTGCCTCCATTGTTGCAAAATGTGGTAAATTTGGCAGCAAGGTCAGTCGTGATAGCTGGAAAAGTCCAACCTACGTTGAAATAAACGTGTTTGATTTGTCCCAAAGCGTTGTCTAAAACCGCTTGTGTGAACAGTTTTTCGTCCGCCCCAGCGTGTTTGGTACTGCCTGCGGCTACGAAAGCATCGTTGAAAATATTCTGCCAGCCGGCAGGAAAAGGAGTTGGTCCACCTGCAGTTTTTGCGGAGTTGTTCACGATTAAGTCCGTCACATTGGAAATAACGTAGGCGGTTTTTTCGATTACCGATGCGTTGGGTTGGCTGATGGAACTCATTTTTAGCAAATAAGTTCCGACGGCTGCGCTCGTTCCGGGCGTGACTGCGATTTCGACAACTTGTGTTTGACCAGAAGCCAATACAAGAGTGTCCGCACCAGATTTAACCTGTCCATTGACTTTCAAAGCTGCCGCCCAATCTGTCGGCTGCGTAGAAGTAAGTTCTACTCTGAAAGTTTCGCTGGCGGTGCCGCCGTTGCTAACAGTCATATTGATAGAGCCAGGTGTGGCTGGAGTTCCGCCGAGTACCAATTTCGGTCCGGGCGTGATATTGCCGTTGGCAGAAAAAGTAGCGTTGCAATTCAGCACTTCTTTGGTATCTACATTTTGTACAAATGCGATGACTTCCAACTTCGCTGAGTTCATTACGGCATCTTCGTTGAACGTATAATTCAAAGTAAATTCTTGATTGATAGCGTTCAAAGCTATGGAGCTACCGCTTGCGTCTGGCAACATCTTACGGAATAAATTGACGAAAGATTTCTCTCCATTGCTGCCAGGAGCAGTAGTGAAGTTTTTTTCGCGCTCGATTACTGCCGTCAGGACGACATAATTACCTGCTGGAATTGCTCCAACAGATTTGACGACCACCTGCACGTTGCGGGTGGCAGTTCCACTCATAGTCACGGCGACCGTCACGGGACTTGTTTGTAAATTAGTCACAGTATCCACATCAGCTTGCGTATATACTGCGGGGCTTTGCGACTTGAAATTTCCGTTCAAAATCATGTTAGGCACACCTTGCACCGCATAATATTGCTGTCTGGCGAGGTTAGAAGCCTGCGCATACAAGTAAAAAGGGTCAGTAGGACCGGGAAAACTCGAGTGGTACGCGATGTGGTACACTTTTCGGGGGTTGGTTTTTAGGATATTGGCTTCAAAAACCGGATTTTGAGCCGCACAAGGCGCGCAATCGGTATTTGTAAAATGCTCGAATAGGGCATTTTTAGGGGCTTGAGCTTGACTATTGAAGGCAAGCACTACCGAAAAACAAAACAGAGTAAACAGTTTTTTCATTTTTTTAAATTTTAATTTGGAAAAAATAAGATTAAAAATTGGATTAATATTTCAAAGTTCAAATATAGAAATAATATTTTATCGAAGTATTTTTTTAGAAATAATTGTTGAAAATTATTTTTTTGTGACGCAGTCTAAATGTTTCTTCAAGGATTTTCTTTTGGTTTATTGCTGCGCAATGATTTTCTGTTACTAAATTTTTGAGCTGTTGGTTGGCATCGTTTTTTAGTCAATACTTGCAAGCGGACTAATTATTTTCTTGTCTTTCTTGCTTGCGCAGCCTTTAAGAAGTTGGATTTTATAACTCAACGTAATGCCGAAAGCATTTGTTGGTTTAAATTGAACGGAGGTATTAGGGTCTGTTGGTTTGTTTACAGCCAGACCTTTAGAATAATAAAATTCAAATTCAAAGTTTTTATAATCTATCCCTGTTAGAAAATTAATCCCCCAATCTTTTAAACTGGGACCACCCGTTGCTTTAACCGCTCCATCTCTTCCGTATCGAGTAGCTCCTATATTTGTCATAATATTACAGTTTGCTCCAACGGACGTATAAAAATATTTTTTTATGTAATATTTAAGTGATAAGCTATTTCTAAAAAAATCGGTATCAAAAAGATAATAATTGAAGTAGTCCCCTGTATGTGTATTTACGGTTTTGTGAGTGTAACTAAAATAGTAAGATATACCAAAAGTAGAGGAGAATTGTTGCTCAATTTTCAACCCAAGTGTCGGACTTTTTACAGCGTAACCTTTATCTAATATTCTAAAATAGCTGCTTACTGAATCAGACGTTTCCATTTGTATAAAATCATAACCAACTACTGGCGCAATGTAAGTTTGAGAAAAACAGTCCAACTGGGCGAGAATAAAAAGTCCGAAAAAGAGAATTATTTTTTTCATAATTATAAATTTAAAAAAAAGGTTGTGACTGATTTTTTGGTCAAAATTATACACACAAACAACGTCACAAATATAAATATTTATTTTATCCGCTCAAATTTTAACAATTAATTTTTTAAAAAAGTAAAATTTTAACTTTTATGTGATTTAGGAATGCGTCCAAAATAAGTTACTGTATTCTGACTTGTCTTTTGAGCCAAAACTGCGTTAGATTTTTGTTACGATGCACGGCATCGCACCTCAAAAATGCCTTGTTATTGATTGAATTTTTTGAAAAAAATTAAGTACCTTATTTTTTCCTCATTCCTTAATTTATATGAAAAATTTGATTACTTTATTTCTTCTTCGTTCCCTATCACAAATTCCAAAAAAAAGTTTGGACGGCTTTGGTGTCTAAAATAGATAAAATCGTATATTTGCGATTGTTTTTTACAATAATAAATTAGTTGAAGTATGTTTGAAAGTCTAAATGAACGATTAGAAGCGGCGTTTAAAACGCTGAAAGGTGATAGTTCTCTCACGGAACTCAACGTGGCGGAGTCTGTAAAAGAGGTGCGTCGCGCTTTGGTGGCAGCCGATGTGAACTATAAAATTGCGAAAGAATTTACGGATAGAATCAAGGAAAAAGCACTCGGCACACAGAATATTCTAAAATCCGTAAAGCCCGGCGAGTTGATGGTCAAAATCGTGTCTGACGAATTGACCGAGTTGATGGGCGGGCAGTCGGTAGGCATCAATCTGAAAGGTTCGCCGAGTGTGGTGTTGATAGCTGGTTTGCAAGGGTCTGGAAAAACTACTTTCTCGGGCAAGTTTGCTTATTATTTGAAGACAAAACGCAGCAAAAAAGCACTTTTGGTTGCTTGCGATGTCTATCGTCCGGCGGCGATAGACCAGATTAGTGTTTTGGGCGAGCAGGTTGGCGTGGAAGTTTATAAAGAAATTGAGAATAAAAATCCGATAGAAATTGCCAAAAACGCCGTCAAATACGCAAAATCGAAAGGCATAGAAGTCGTCATCGTGGATACTGCGGGTCGTTTGGCGGTAGATGAGGAGATGATGCAAGAAATAGAGCAGATAAAAAATGCAATTCAGCCGTCAGAAATTTTGTTCGTAGTGGATTCTATGACAGGGCAAGATGCGGTAAATACTGCTCAAACCTTCAATGAAAGATTAAATTTTGACGGTGTGGTGCTGACCAAATTGGACGGCGATACACGCGGCGGAGCGGCTTTGAGCATCAAATATACGGTAGGAAAACCTATCAAATTCGTGAGTACGGGAGAGAAAATGGAAACATTGGACGTGTTTTTTCCCGAGCGTATGGCGCAACGGATTCTTGGCATGGGCGATATTGTGTCCTTCGTAGAGCGTGCGCAGGAGCAGTTTGACGAAAAAGAAGCGTCCCGATTGGAGAAAAAAATCAGAAAAAATCAGTTTGATTTCAATGATTTTTTGAGTCAAATCAGTCAAATAAGAAAGATGGGAGATATAAAAAGTTTGCTCAGCATGATTCCAGGAGCTTCAAAGGCACTGAAAGACGTAGATATTGACGAAGGTGCGTTCAACAAAGTGGAAGCGATTATTTTTTCGATGACTCCCAAAGAAAGGCTGAACCCAGACCTAATGAATTTGAGTAGAAAGAAAAGAATTGCGCGCGGCTGCGGAAGGAATTTGGACGATATTCATAATTTTATCAAACAGTTCGAGCAAATGCGAAAAATGATGCACCAAATGAGTACTGGAAAAGGCTTTCCGGGCGGCATGGGCGGAATGAGAAGATAGTTTTTAGTGACGAGTTTTTAGTTTTTAATCGCACAAGTAATGGCTAATCAATTCGTTAAGGAAGTATAAAAAAAGCGTTTGTCACAAATTTGTGACAAACGCTTTTTTATGTTACAAAAACATTAAAAATTTATTTTTTTTCGACCGTTTTTGCCCAAGAATCTTTCAAGCCTACCGTCCGATTGAACACCAATTTATTGGGGGTAGAATTGGAATCTACACAAAAATATCCTTTGCGCATAAACTGAAATCTATCCAAGATTTTTGCGTCCGACAAACTCGGCTCTACATAAATTTTTTCTACTACTACCAAAGATTCAGCATTTATGTACTGTTTGAAGTCGCCTTCGGCGGCGGCGACATCTTCTACGGTAAGCAGACGGTCATACACTCTTGCCTCTGCCGTAAGTGCGTGCGCTACCGACACCCAATGGATAACGCCTTTCACGGAGATGCCAGATTGGTCATCGCCAGATTTACTATTTTCAAAATAACTGCATCGCAACTCTGTCACATTTCCTGCGTTATCTTTAATAATTTCGTCACACTGTATGATGTAAGCATTTTTTAGACGAACCATACCGCCTACGGAAAGTCTGAAATATTTTTTCGGCGGATTTTCCATAAAGTCATCGCGCTCTATCCAAAGTTCTCTCCCAAATGGTATGTCACGATGTCCGCTATTTTCGTCTTCTGGATTATTTTCGGCACTCAACATTTCAGTTTTTCCAACTTCGTAATTGCTGATGACTAATTTGATGGGGTCGAGGACAGCCATCACACGAGGCGCGGTTTTGTTGAGTTCTTCGCGAATACAAAACTCCAGAAGTCCCACATCAATCAAATTATCTCGTTTGGCGACTCCGATTCTGCTCGCAAACTCACGAATACTCGATGGCGTGTAGCCACGTCGGCGCAGTCCCGAAATAGTCGGCATTCTGGGATCGTCCCAACCCGAAACGTAGTTTTCTTGCACCAACTGGAGCAATTTACGCTTACTCATCACGGTATAAGTGATGTTCAAACGAGCAAATTCGTACTGCTTGGACTCAAAAATTCCTAATTTTTCGATGAACCATTCATATAAAGCGCGGTGCGGCACGAACTCCAAAGTGCAGATGGAGTGAGTAATTTGCTCGATGGAGTCGCTTTGTCCATGTGCAAAATCATACATCGGATAGATGCACCAAGCGTCGCCTGTCCGATGGTGATGGGCGTGTTTGATTCGATACATGAGCGGGTCGCGGAGGTGCATATTCGGCGAAGCCAAATCTACTTTTGCTCTCAAAACACACTTTCCGTCTTCGAAGTCACCGCTTTTCATTTTTTGAAATAAAATAAAATTTTCTTCGGGCGAAACGGAGCGATAAATATTCGCTTTTCCGATTTCGGTAGGCGTTCCTTTTTGCGCAGCGATTTCTTCGGCAGTCGAAAAATCAACATACGCCAAGCCTTTTTTTATCAATTCGACGGCAAAAGCGTAAAATTGGTCAAAATAGTCGGAGGCATACAGCTCTTTGTCCCACTCGAAGCCGAGCCAGCGAATGTCATTTTTGATACTTTCGACATATTCTGTATCTTCTGTGACAGGGTTGGTATCGTCAAAACGTAAATTTGTCTTGCCGCCGTACTTTTGAGCCAGCCCAAAATTGAGGCAAATACTTTTAGAATGTCCGATGTGAAGGTAGCCGTTGGGTTCGGGCGGGAAGCGAGTCAGCACCCGCCCGCCGTGTTTGCCATTGCTGATGTCGTCTTCTACGATTTGCTCTATAAAATTTAGAATTTCTTTTTTTTCGTCTGTCATAAAATCAATATTTTTACATTTTTTCGGGCAATTCGATACCCAATAAATCCATAGAGGTATGAAGTATTTTTCCTACGGATTCGCTTAATTTTAGTCTGAATGCTTTTGCAGCAACGCTTTCTGCGTTATAAATCGGCAAATCATGCCAAAATTTATGAAAAGATTTTGCCATAGAATACGCAAAATGAGCCACTAACGAAGGATCATATTCTTTCGCAGCTTGCTCAATGACGCTCGGAAATTCGTGCAAAAGCAGGATAAGTTCTTGTTCAGGTGCCTGAAAATCAGCGTATTGCGCAGCTTCTTCCAACGTAAAGCCGTCCAACTCCGCTCGGCGAAGCACCCCTTTGATTCGCACATACGAATACTGAATGTAAGGTCCGGTTTGTCCCTGCATATCTAACGACTCTTGTGGGTCAAAAACCATTCGTTTTTTGGGGTGAACTTTCAGAATATGATATTTGAGCGCGGCAAGACCAATTTTCCGTATTATTTCTTCTTTTTCAGCAGTCACAAAATCGTTTAAATTTTCGTGTTCTTTGCTGTTTTTTCTGGCTTCTTCGACGACTTCCGCCATCAAATCATCGGCATCTACTACCGTGCCTTCGCGGGATTTCATTTTTCCCGTCGGCAAATCTACCATGCCGTAAGAAAGATGAAAAAGTCCGCCCGAATACGGCTCGCCGAGTTTTTTCATAATCTCAAAAAGCACCTGAAAGTGGTAATTTTGTTCGTCCGCGACTACATAAATTAGCTTTTTCATCTCAAAATCTTGGTAGCGAGTTTGCGCCATACCAATATCTTGGGTGATATAAACAGAGGTACCGTCGCTGCGCAGGACGAGTTTTTGGTCTAATTTTACATCAGTCAAATCAATCCATACCGAATTGTCACTTTTTTGATAAAAAATATTTTTTTTCAGAGCTTCTGCTATCATTTCTTTTCCTTGCAGATAGGTGTTGGATTCGTAGTAATTTTTATCAAAATGTACGCCCAATTTTTGGTAGGTTTTCTCAAATCCTTCATAGACCCAACTGTTCATAAGTCGCCACAAATCAACGACTTGTGTGTCGCCAGACTCCCATTTTTGCAGCAGTTCTCGAGCTTGTTTTCCAAGCGCGCTGTGTTCGTTGAAGTAAGTATTTTTGTAGGTCGCAAAAAAGTCATCTTCGCTTTGCTCGGGCTTCTTTTTTTCTGGATAAACGCTATTTTTTGCAATGTCACTTTCTTGCCAATTTTTATATTCTTCTTTGAATTTTTTTTCAAAAAGCACATAATATTCGCCTACAAAATGATCGCCTTTGGTGGCGGTTGATTGCGGTGTTTTATTTCCTCCAAAAAGCTGCCACGCCAACATACTTTTGCAAATCGCTATGCCGCGGTCGTTAATGACTTGTGTTTTTACTACGTCGTAGCCTGCCGCTTGTAAGATTTTGGCGCAAGACCAGCCGAGCAAAATATTGCGGATATGTCCCAGATGTAGGGGTTTATTGGTGTTGGGGGACGAAAATTCGACCATCACTTTTTGGTGATTGGGTGCTTGGGTGCCGTAATTAGGATTTTGGGCGACTTCTTCCAAAAAGCCTTTCCAGTAAGTTTCGCTGATTTCTACGTTCAAGAAACCTTTTATGACATTAAATTTTGTCACAAAAGCCTGCTTTTCGAGCAAATAGTTGCCAATTTCGGTGCCAACGTCTTCTAATTTTTTTTTGGAAGCCGCCAGAAAAGGAAAAGTGACGACCGTAAAATTGCCCACAAACTCCTTCCGCGTAGCACTGACGGTGACGGACGATGCAGGGATTTGGTGCTGATAAAGCGCGCTGACCGCTTCACTTACATTGGCTTGTAAAATTTCTATGATTTTGCCCATATTACTTATTTGCTGCAAAGTTAGCAAATTTTGATAACAATTTGGGCGATTTTACAAAATCTATTTCGGTCTTTCAAGCGCGGGGAACTCCTTTGACCAACTTTATTTTAGACACTGGGCAGGTGCTGAATGTTGTTTTGGAGTCAAAAAACCCTGAAAGTTCGCGACCTTTTTCGGTTTTTTCGTAGTTGAGCAAAAATCGCCCCAAGCACCATTCTTGATTTTTTTCTTCTGTGTGCCGCAAAATTCTTATTTCGTTGAGTTCGTACACATTTTTTGCAATCATTTTACCCGATAGCTCGACTTCGGCAGATATTTTTTCGATGGAGATGGCGGCGGTGCCAGAAATCTTTTTTCCGACTTGTTTGAGCGTCAGCGTGAGTTTGTATTGGTTGCTGAACGTGCTGTTTTCTTGCACCAATTCGCCCTCCCAAGTCCCTGTAATATTTTGTGCGCACAAAATATTACAGGATAAAATCATAAAAAACAAGCACCAGCTAACTTTCATTTGTATAAAAAAACTAAAAATACCAACAGATAAAAAAAATTCAACTAAAATTCTAAAATTGTTTTTTCTATAATGTCACAACACTGATGAAGTTGGTCTTCGTCAATCACCAACGGCGGCGCAAAACGAATAATATTTCCGTGAGTTGGCTTTGCCAAAAGTCCGTTTTTCGCCAGATTCATACAGATATTCCAAGCAGTTTTTCCGTCTTCGGTGTCGTTGATTACTACCGCGTTGAGCAAACCCATTCCGCGAGTCGAAGTTACCAAATTCGTTTTTTTGGTCAAATGGTTCATTCTCATTCGGAATATTTCGCCCATTTTTTGAGCGTTTTCGGATAGTTTTTCGTCCTCTATCACTTGCAACGCCGCCATTGCGACTGCGCAGGCGAGCGGATTGCCCCCAAAAGTGGAGCCGTGTTCGCCGGGCTTGATGGTCATCATGATTTCGTTGCGCGCAAGCACCGCCGACACTGGCAAAACGCCTCCCGAAAGTGCTTTTCCCAACACCAAAATATCGGGCAAAAATCCAAAATGGTCGCAACAAATTCGCTTTCCTGTCCGCCCGATTCCCGTCTGCACTTCGTCGGCGATGAACAAAACATTTTTTTCTTTACACATTTTGTACGCCGCAGGCAAATAATTGGCATCGGGAACTACTACGCCCGCCTCGCCTTGGATAGGCTCTACCATGAACCCCGCCACGTTGGGGTCTTCCAAAGCTGCCGCCAATGCCGCCAAATCGTTGTAGGGAACTATCTCGTAGCCGGGCATGAAAGGTCCAAAATTATTGGTGCTGCTGGGGTCGGTGGAGGACGAAATCGCTGCTAATGTGCGCCCCCAAAAGTTGCCGGCTGCGAAAATAACTTTGGCTTTGTTTTGCGGCACGCCTTTCACTTCATACGCCCATTTGCGGCAGAGTTTGAGTGCAGTTTCGCCGCCTTCCACGCCCGTATTCATCGGCAAAACCTTGTCGTAGCCGAAGTAATCGGTGATGTATTCTTCGTATTTTCCCAACAAATTATTGTGAAAAGCGCGTGAGGTAAGCGTCAGTTTTTGAGCTTGCTCTTGCAAAGCAGCGATAATTTTTGGGTGGCAATGCCCTTGATTGACCGCAGAGTAGGCGGAAAGAAAATCAAAATACTTTTTTCCCTCCACGTCCCAAACATGAACGCCCTGACCTCTATCAAGTACGACTGGAATAGGGTGATAGTTGTGCGCTCCGCGCTCGGACTCTAACTGTATCAGCTCCTGTGAAGCGGAAATGGTTGCTATTGACATATTTTTTAAAAAATAATTTGTTAGGAAAGTACGCTCGCCACATCAGACAACGGAAGGTTGAACGCATCAGCTACACCTTTATATACGATTTTTCCGCCCACAATGTTCAGTCCCAAAAGCAATTCGTGGTTGTCTTTGCAAGCCTGCTTCCAACCTTTGTTCGCCAATTGCAACGCGTAGGGAAGTGTGGCGTTGGTGAGTGCGCTGGTGGACGTGTAAGGCACCGCGCCGGGCATATTGGCTACGCAATAGTGAACCACGTCGTCAATAATATACGTTGGGTTGTCGTGCGTGGTCGGCTTACAGGTTTCGATGCAGCCGCCTTGATCAACGGCGACATCGACGACCACCGTACCCGGACGCATCAGTTTCAACATTTCGCGCGTAATCAAGTGTGGTGCTTTTGCTCCCGGTATCAAGACCGCGCCCACTATCAAATCCTGTGTTCCGATGAGGCGACGAATGTTGTATTCGTTTGAAAATAAGGTAGTTACGTTGGCGGGCATGGTGTCCGAAAGGTAGCGAAGACGGGTCAGATTGATGTCCATGATGGTTACTTGCGCGCCCAATCCTGCTGCCATGCGAGCGGCTTGAGTGCCGACTATCCCGCCACCCAACACCAATACTTTGCCCGGCTCTACTCCGGGTACGCCGCCGAGCAAAACACCGCGTCCTTTGACGGGTTTTTCTAAATATTTTGCGCCTTGCTGGATAGCCATTCTGCCTGCCACTTCGGACATCGGAACGAGCAACGGCAGCGAGCGGTCGGCGGTTTCGACGGTTTCGTAAGCCAAACAAATCGCCTTACTTTTTATCATAGCGTGCGTGAGCGGCTCGTAGGAGGCAAAATGGAAGTAAGTAAATATGAGTTGGTTGGGGCGAATGAGCGCGTACTCGGACTCAATCGGCTCTTTGACTTTCATAATCATCTCCGCGATGTCGAAGACAGATTTTGCGTCGGGGAGGATTTTGGCACCAGAGGAAACGTACTCTCCGTCGGAGAAGCCGCTTTCGCTGCCAGCAGAAGTTTGAATATAAACGGTGTGGTTGCGGCGAGTCAGTTCTAACGCACCTGCGGGGGTAAGAGCAACGCGGTTTTCGTTGCTTTTAATTTCTTTTGGAACTCCAATAATCATGTTGCGAACTTGGTTTTATTTTAGTAATTGGTCAAAATAGTTCGCAAATATACATAAAAAAAGCTCGTAACTTTTTACGAGCCCAAAAAAACGAATTTTTATTATTCTTTAACCAAAACTTACATTACAATAAATAGCAATATGTGTGCCAAAAATTATAATTTTTTATAATATGTTGAAAAAACTGAAAAAAATGTTGAAAAGTATCAATTTTGGACAAAACTGACGAGATTGGAGGGCAAAAAAAGGCAAAAAAAAGGCGCATGACTTTTCATGCGCACGAAAAAACGAATTTTTACGATTCTTTAACCAAAACTTACACATTAAAATAAAGTGCAATATCTATGCCAAATATTACAATTTTAACAAATGTGTTAAAATAAATGATAAATTACTCACTTACGCTACGCAAGGAGTAAAAGAAATGAAAATTTAATTTCAAAACATATTCTAAACGCAATTCGTAATGTTTTTTGTTGATGCAAGAGGAGAAAAATAAATGAAAAAACATCATAAGAAATGTTTAATTTTGCAGTAAGAAAATCAAAAAAAATATGGAAACATTGCTAATTGAGAGCCAAACAGAAATAGAAAAAATTTTTCATTCGCAGCAAAAAAATAAATCAACTGTGGGAAGCTCTACCGCTCGGGAGCGAATCGAAAAATTAAAAAAATTGCACGCAGCGTTGCTCCAATTTCAGCCAGATTTGGAGGCATCTATGTACGCAGATTTCAAAAAGCACCCCACGGAAGTCGTGCTGACCGAAATTTTTGCCGTCCAGACAGAGCTGAAACACGTCATAAAACATCTAAAATCTTGGATGCGCCCGCAAAAAGTGGCTACACCCATCACGCTTTTGGGTACGAGTTCGGCGATTTATGCGCAGCCCAAAGGTGTTGTGTTGATTATTTCTCCTTGGAATTTTCCTATCAACCTCACACTTTGCCCGCTCGTGTCCGCCGTCGCGGCAGGCAACTGCGTGATGATAAAACCCTCCGAAATTACGGCGCACACGTCGGCGATATTGAAAAAAATGATAGAATCCGTCTTTGAGCCGTCTGAAGTTGCGGTTTTGGAAGGCAATCAAGACGTGGCAGCTCAATTATTAGATTTACCGTTCAACCATATTTTTTTTACGGGAAGTCCTGCTATCGGCAAAATCGTGATGCAGGCGGCAGCAAAAAATCTGACCTCCGTGACTTTGGAACTTGGCGGAAAATCACCAGTCGTGGTGGACGAAACCGCCGACCTCGAAGAAGCAGCCGGCAAAATCGTGATGGGAAAATACCTCAACAGTGGTCAAATTTGTATCTCTCCCGACTATTTATTCGTCCACGAGTCCCGAAAAGACGGCTTAATAAAAGCCATTTCCCAAAAAATTGAGAGTTTCTATGGACTCAAAGACCAGCAAATAAACAATCCCGACTACGCTCGGATAGTCAATAATCGCCATTTCGAGCGGGTAAAGACCATACTCGACGATGCGGTACTGCAAGGTGCAAGCATTGCTTATGGTGGAAAATCAGACTCACAGCAAAATTATATTTCGCCTACATTGCTGACTGGCGTACATTCGGATATGCGTGTGCTGAAAGAAGAAATTTTCGGACCTTTGTTGCCTATTTTGAGCTATCAAAAATTGGAAAATGTTATCGAAATAATAAACAATGGAGAAAAACCGTTGGCACTGTATATTTTTTCTAAAAACTCAAAAAATCAGGAAAAAATAATCGCCGAAACTCGCTCCGGAGGCATTTGTATCAACGACTGTCTGCTCCATTTTTTGAATAATAATTTGCCTTTTGGTGGCGATAACAACAGCGGAATTGGAAAATCGCACGGAAAGTTTGGTTTCGATTCGTTTTCAAACGCCAAAGCAGTTCTCAAACAACACACTCGATACAGCGCGATGAAATTACTTTTGCCGCCTTATACGCCACGCGTCCAAAAATTGACCAATCTATTACTAAAATGGTTTTAAAAAAACCTAACTTTGCAAAATGAAAAGAATATCAATATACACGGCTGCCGTTGCGGTCGCGTGCGCAGCTTTTGCGGCTTGCTCCAACGAGTTTGAACTCAACGAAACCTACAAAAATATACCCATCGTGTACGGGATTTTGTCGCTCCAAGACACGGCGCACTATATCCGAGTGGAACGAGCTTTTATTGACACCAAAACGAGCGCGCTCTTACTTGCCAAGCGAGCCGACTCTTTGTATTACAGTACCGCAGTCGTGCAGTTGCAAAATACGGCTTCGGGACAGACTTTCACGCTCCAGAAAGTGGACGGCAACACAGAGGGCTATGTGCGCGACACAGGGATTTTTGCTACTAATCCCAACTATTTATACAAAATAAAGAACTCACAGTTGGCACTTCAAGGCGGCATAAAATACAAACTGACCGTAAAAAATGCGTCTGGCGATGTGAAAAATATTGCCGAATCTACTGCCGAAGTCGTGGATACTGTGCGCGTCACGTTTCCTTTTCCGGGCAACGCCGTCCGTTGGACGTATGACAATACACTTTCTTTTGCTTGGAGTTTCAATAATCAAAATACCCGTGTTTTTGACCTCAGAGCTATCTTGCATTACGACGAGTATGAGGCGAGCAATCCAGCGTTTTTGACTTCCAAAACCCTCGAATGGGATATTGCGCAAAATATCAAACCAGTAGAAAATTCAGCCACCAGCATTTTTTATCGCGTGCAGGGAATCGAGTGGTACAAGTTCATAGGAAAAAGTATTCCGACTTCTTTGACCAAAAAGCGGATATTTCGCAACTTCGACGTGGTCGTAGAAGGCGGCGGAGAAGCACTGAAAGAATACATAAATGCAGGGCAGGTAAATGGCGGACTGACTGGCTCCGAACTTCCTCCCACTTACACCAACATCAACGGCGGCTACGGAATATTTTCGAGCAGAACTAAAAACACTCAAAAAGCATATCCTGTGGACTCCGCCACCCGAGATTCTATCGCCAACGGTCAATACACGAAGCAACTGAACTTTCAGTAAAAAATTAAGAAATAAGATGATTATAAGTTTCCGATACCGGTTTGGGGCTCGGCGAAGAAGGGGGATTAGAAGTACAAATGCCCAATTTAGCACTTCTTCCCCTTTTTCGCCAAAACCTTGTTACCTGCTGGCGTTTTTCTCGATAGTAAATCTAGTATATTTTGTTAAAAAGTAAGTAATAAGACAAATATAAACGAATTTTATTCATGGTATGACTAACCATAAGTTCCTAACTATCAAGGATTTATACTAAATTATACCATAAGTATTTGTCAGTTATTTATGACCCAG